>JAEWBW010000596.1 GCA_023390955.1 Pseudomonadota bacterium | reverse complement strand
GAATACCCGCGCGGCTATCACCTCAACTCGTCTTGGAATGGAGGATGCCATGCGGCCGACGACCGCTCTTCGCGACAACATTGTCGATCTCAACGCCCTCATCCACCCCGGCACGGTGTTCGAACATCCCCGGGACGTGGTCTTTCATCCCACGCTTAGCCTGTCCGAGAAGCGCGCCATTCTGGCTTCGTGGGCATCGGACGCTTCCGCCATCGCGTCGTGCCCATCGTTCCGGGCCCCCGAGGGGTTGAAGGCGCCGGTCACCATCGACGAGATCTTGGAGGCGCTCTGTGCGCTGGACGACGGCCCCCGAAATCCGCCTGGCGGCAAGCCGATGCGCCTGCGGCCTATCGACCGCGCGGCGGCCTAGGGTAGGAGGGAACGATGCTCGACGAGAACCTTGCCCGAATCCGCGCTCACCGCAACAACATCCACCGCTATCGCGGTCTGCTCCAGACCCGGCTTTCAGACATCGAGCGAAAGTTCATCGAGCGACGGCTGTCTGAGGAGAGTACCGCGTTGGAGGCGTTGACCTCACAGACCTTCCCGGTGGCGCTCGGCGTACCCACGACACCGGTGTCCCCGGCGACGACGGGGGCCGCGTCATGAGCGACGTGCGGGACATGCTGATCCGCGGCAGCGAGAAGGTCATCGCCCACTACCAGCTGCTGCTCGCCAGCGCCAAGACCGCTGGCGAGCGCGAACTCTATCTCGACCGTATCGAGCGCGAGCAGCGGCTTCTGGACCAGCTTCGCGGCGGCGTGCCGTGGAGGTCCGCGGCATGATGCTGGATATGGAAGAAGATCGCGATCGCTACCCGGGCTACGACATCGTGCTCAAGCAGCGCGGGCACGGCCGGTGGAAATGGTCCGTTTGCGGGCCAGGAGGAGAAACCGTGCTGTCGGGCTCCGAGTGCAGCCGTGCGGCCGCCAGGTACAGGGCGGAGAGGGCGCTGTTTCTGCTGTTGTGCGCGAGCGCTTTGCAGGCGAAGTCATCCGAGGGTCGACCATCGGATCGGCTCTAGGAACCCTGGGCGTTGGTGACCGGTTGTTCGTTTCTCGATCCTTGCTGCGAGGACGCCGCGGATCCGAAAACGGTCGCACAAATTGAAGCGAAAGCGCGATGCCGGACTATCCGAAGCCGCCCTATCCGAGCCAAAGCCAACCGATGCCGGGGCTAACGGCCAAGATGAACCCGCGGCCCGACCACGGCGAGACGAGCTACAAGGGCTCCGGCCGCCTAAAGGGCAAACGGGCCATCATCACCGGCGGCGACAGCGGAATAGGACGGGCGGTTGCCATTGCATTCGCGCGCGAGGGCGCCGACCTCCTGATCGCATATCTCGAGGAGAATGAAGACGCCAAGGAGGTCGCCGATCTCGTGCAGGCGGAGGGACGCAAGGTCGTTCTGGTCGAAGGCGACCTTCGGTCAGCGGACCATTGCCGGAGCATCGTCGAGCGGGCGGTGAGCGAACTCGGCGGCGTCGACATCCTCGTCAACAACGCGGCGCATCAAGCGACGTTCAAGCACTTGGCCGACATCAGTGACGAGGAATGGCGGATGACGTTCGAGGTCAACATCCATGCCATGTTCTTCCTCGCGAAGGCCGCCGTGCCGCACTTGAAGCCCGGCGGTGCCATCATCAACACGGCGTCCGTGAACTCCGACATGCCCAATCCGACCCTGCTGGCCTATGCCACGACCAAGGGCGCCATCCAGAACTTTACGGGCGGCCTTGCGCAGATGCTGGCGGAGAAGGACATTCGCGTGAACGCGGTGGCGCCAGGGCCGATCTGGACGCCCCTCATTCCCTCGACCATGTCGGAGGAGACGGTAAAGAACTTTGGCAAACAGGTGCCGATGAAGCGTGCCGGGCAGCCGGCGGAACTGGCCACGGCCTACGTCATGCTCGCCGATCCGCTGTCGAGTTACACGTCCGGCACCACGGTCGCCGTGACCGGGGGAAAGCCCTTCATCTAAATGGTTGGCCTCGATCGCCGAAGGCGGCCCAAGCTGTTCAAGCCCAAAGCTTAGGCGGCGGCGCATCCCCGAGGTCGGCCAAGCGAAACGCGACCGGGGACCGGTCTGGTGGAAGGACGGCGCCGGACTTCAATCGCACGCAATCGGGCCGAGGGACTCAGGCGGTGGCCTTCATGGAAAGAAGACGCTTGCGGAGAAACGCCAGCACCATGACCTCGTCGGCGGTGAGTTTGGCGTACTGGCGCTTGAAATTCTGAGCGATCTTCGCCTCGATCATCTTGACCAGATCGCCCGACATGTAGGCGTTCAGGATCTCGGGATGCACGTAGCATTTGCGGCAGATGGCCGGCGTGTTGCCGAGTTGCTTGGCGACGCTCTCGATCGCCGCGACGACGTTGCGCTTGGCCTCGGCGTGGCTGTCGTACTTCTTGAACTCGGCCAGTGCGAGGGCTGCCAAGACCGTCCCCGCCCACGTCCGAAAATCCTTGGCGCTGAAGTCGTCGCCCGTGATGTTCTTGATGTAGGCGTTGACGTCGCCGGAATCCACGGTGCGTGGTTCTCCGTCGTCGTCCAGGTACTTGAAGAGCTCGTGGCCCGGGATTTCGGCACAGCGTTTTGCGATCGAAGCGATTCGGCGGTCCTCGACGCGAAGTTTCCATTGCTTTCCCGACTTGCCGGTGAAGTCGAACCGTAGGACGCTCCGTCCGATCGCGACGTGTTTGCGGCGCATCGTGGTCAGCCCGTAGGATTTGTTCTTCTCGGCATACTCCGCGTTGCCGACCCGGATGAGTGTCTTTTCGAGAAGGCTGACAATGGTGGCAAGCACCTTCTCGCGGGGCAATCCATCGAGCTTCATGTCGGCGGCCACTCGGTCCCGCAGCCCCGGGAGGGCGGCGGCGAACTTCACGATGTGCTCGTACTTGTTCTGGTCCCGCAGCTCCCGCCATTTGGGGTGATAGCGGTACTGCTTCCGTCCGCGCGCATCGAGGCCGGTCGCCTGGATGTGGCCGTTGGGCGAGGGGCAGATCCAGACGGACTCGTAGGCTGGCGGTATCCCGATCGACTTGATCCGCCGGACGACGGCGGCGTCGGTGATGCGCTTGCCGTCCTTGTCGTAGTAGCTGAACGTCGTGCCCGTCCGCTTGCGCGTGTAGCCCGGCGAGGAGTCGCTGACGTACCGGAGGCCTTCCTCTGCGATGGCCGCCGCTACCTCGGCGGTTCGGTCCAGGACCTCCTCCTCTCTGCTGGTCTGTCGAAGCATCCGCGGTCCCTCTGGAAGCGCTCAGGAATCGAGGCTTCGTCACCAATTAAGGAGGCGAGGAGCCGCTTGGTTCCCTCGCACCGGGGTCGGCGGATCTTGCTCGGCTTAAAGGTGATTCTCGAGCATGTTGCGGGTCGCTTGTCGAACGGCTTCGATCCCGTCGACCCGTTCATCAGCGCGATCTCTCCCTGCTGCTCGTGCCGTATCGCGTGAGCTATCACGCGCAGGCGCGGATCGCCGGCCGAATGCCATTCGACATAGGCCATGCGGACGGCCCCCGCGTGGTGCTGGCTCATGAGCCGCACGAAAACGACGTCAAACGCGGCGTCGCTCGCGCTACGCGCTTCGGCGATCTGGTCGGCCGTCAGATATCCAGGCATGGCCGACAGCTCCGCCGGAGCAGATCGGCATCGGGTCGGCGAACCAGCCGTCCCACCAACTCGCGAAGATGCGGTTCTCGCCGGTCTGCGAGGCGACCATCAGTGCCGCCAGGGCGCGCAGGTGCGGATCTTTGGCCCGACTAGCGCCCAGCCGTGCGAGTTCGATGCCCTGGTCGCGATGCGCCACCATGTGGCGGATGTAGCGCCGATCTTCGTCCCGGCAGACAAAATCCACTGGATTCACATAGGTTGTAGGAGAACCGGCCCGGCATGAGCGACGATCAACTACGGGCTGGCGCAATTTTTTTATTTCGAGTTTTTAACGCAGGAGGGCCGCTGGCGAAAGTCAGCGGCCCTCGGTTTTCAGGAAGCAGATAGCCGCTCCTATTTGCGGTTCTTGTTCAGATTCTCGGCCATGTCCAGATGATGTTGCAACGCCGGCAGGGTCTTGCCTGCCCACTCCTTGAGTTTAGGATCGGCGCCACCTTCCGAATAGCGCTGAAACAGTGACACGGCATCCTTGTGAGCGCTGACCTGCATGGGATCATATTCGCTCGCGAAGTCTTCGGGCTTGGTGTCGCGTAGCTTGTCGAGCTTCTTCTGTGAGCTGTCATCGAGTTTGGTGGGAATCGCCGCCTTTGCATCGGCGGGCACTTCTGCCATCAGCTCACTGCTGCTCTTGGTGTGCTCGGCAATCATCTGGTCGGCGAATTTCTTCTCGTCCGGGTTGCCCTTCTGCTGCGCGATCTTGGCCGCCTCGATCTCCAGCATATCGCTCATCGCCGCTTCCTTGACGAAGTCCTCTGTCTTGGGCGCGATACCGAGAGCCGAGTTGACGCCAGTCCTTTCTCCAACCGACTGGGCCAAGCCGGGGGCGGTGAGGGCTGTCGTCAGCACCATTGCAAGCATGATCTGTTTCATGACGCCCTCACGCGGCTTCGGCATTGACGGCCGAGATCGCCAGCTTCGATAGTGCGTCGTCGGTCTTCTTCTCTTCCGCGAGCGTCGCATCGAGCAGCTTGACGGCGTCCTTGTGCCCGAGCTTGTCGGCCCAGGTCCGCAGCGTACCATAACGCGAAATCTCGTAATGCTCCACGGCTTGCGCTGCCGCCAGCAGTCCAGCATCGAGGGCCGGCGTATCCTCGTATTCTTCCATGATTTCTTTGCCCTCATCGAGGATGCCCTCGATGGCGTCGCACTTCTTGCCGCGTGCCGACTTTCCGAGCAGCTCAAAGATCTGCTCGAGCCGCTCGATCTGGCCCTCGGTCTCGTCATGGTGCTTTTCGAAAGCCGCCCGCAATTCTTCAGACGATGCTGCCTTGGCCATCTTTGGCAGCGATTTGTAGATCTGTTTTTCCGCGTAATAGATGTCCTTCAGCGTATCGACGAACAGGCTGCTGAGGTCTTTCTCAGGCATGGTGAGCTCCCTGGAATGTGTGAAAAGGCCTGCTTCAACATTGCAACCTGAGAGCGGTTCCTAAGCTCGGCGCTGTCAACATCAGGCGTGGAAAGAGCCGAATTGTACCAAAGTGCACAGAGCGAATTGATTGGCCTGACGAGGAATGGGGATGGGAATGCCTGTTTGATTTTATCGACAGGGTTGTCTCCACCCCCTGTCACTTGCCCAAAGCCCCCGAGGATCAGCAGCCTCGGGGGCAGCGCGGCGCGCGCGTTTTGATCGCCAAGTCTACATCAACCAGAATTCGCGGCGCCGATCGCATTGCCGCTTTCCGGGACAGTCAAGCGAACGGCGTGTCCCTGCCGCAGGGCGAGTGAAGCGGCGGCTACCGCAGCTTCAAAAGCGGCTTCCTTGGTTTCATAGGTGTTGCGACGGACGCCGTCATGCTCACTTGCCAGGCACCGTCGCGGCCAACGAT
>JAEWBW010000538.1 GCA_023390955.1 Pseudomonadota bacterium | reverse complement strand
CGCGAGCGAGGCCACCGGTCCCACGATCGCGAAGTCGAACCGGTCCGGCGCCGCCTCGCAGGCTGCGCGTGCGGCGTCCGCGGTCGGAAATCCGACCGCCTCGTATCCGAGCGCGGCGAGCATTTCCTCGTCGCCGAGCAGCCGATCACTGTCGCCGCCGACGAGCATGACGACCTCCCCTCGCCCGGTCGCATAGACCGCCGGCCAATGTCCGACAGGAAGAGCGGCCGTTGCCGCCTCCGGCAGCCAGACATCGAAGCGGCTGCCCTCGCCTCGCCGGCTCAGCACGTTCATGCCGCCGCCATGATCGCGAACGATCTCGCGCACCGTCGCAAGGCCGAGGCCATTGCCGTCCGGCCGCGTCGTGAAGAACGGCTCGAACACGCGGTCCAGCGTCGCCTCGTCCATCCCCGAGCCGGTATCGGTGACGGAGATGCGGACGTAGCGGCCCGGGTCGATGCTGTCGTGACTGAGAGACATGGGCCTTGCGGCCTCGTGCAACTCGATCTCGACCATGATCGTTCCGGCATCGTCAATCGCGTGCGCGGCGTTGTGGCACAGATTCATGATGATCTGCTGCAGTTGCGCGCTCTCGCCGGCGACGGCCAGTATCGCGCCGTCCTGCTTGACCACCAGCTCGATGCGCGTCGGCAGCGAGACGCGGAGCAGCGAGACCGTTTCGGCGACCAGCGCATTGACCTCGAATGGCGTTCGTCTGATGTCGCGCCGGCGTCCGAACGCCAGGATTTCGCTGATCAGATCGCGCGCCCGCTCCGCGCTCCGCCTTATGCCAGCAACATGGCGCACGAGGGCGGTGCTGGATCCCGCATACTCCTCCATCACTTCGGCATGCCCCAAAATTCCGCCGAGGATGTTGTTGAAATTGTGTGCGATGCCGCTGGTGAACGTCCCGATCCGCTCCATGCGACGCGCATGCCGCAGGCGCTTGCGCAGGCGGCTGCGCTCCTCCTCGATCGCCTGCCGCTCGACCGCATGGATGAAGGTGTCCAGCGCCATGCGCAGAAGGATCAACTCGCCGGCATGCGCGATGCGGCATTTCCGCTTCACCGCATCGAAGCCGAACGCGACCACCCGCCCCTGACGATCGGTGTTGACAGCGCAAGCCCATCCGCCGATGCCGAGCCCGTCCAGGATTTGCTTGCTGTCGCCAACGGGCATGCGGCGGACACGGGGCACATGGACCACACCCTCGCCGTCGGCGCCCATGCGTGCGGCCAGATCGATGGCGCTGTCCGGCCAACCAGCCGGGAATTCCTTGCCGGGCTGATGCCAGAGATAGGTGCGCGTCGTCGTTCCGGAGACGACGAGATAAACGCGGTCGGAGCCGGCGAAGGTGCCGAACGACGCGATGGCCCGATGGATCTCGGCATCGATACCTTGCGGCGTCGCATTGATGAAGTTCATCGAGATGTCGGCAATGATGTGCTCTAACGCCGCCCGTCGCTGCAGGGCTCTGGCGCGCGAGCGTAATCGTACACCGAGATAGGCCAGGAAGCCCAGCAACAGCAGCGACGTTCCATAGAGCAATTGGCGATAGAAGCGGGCGGTGTTCCGGGAGGCAAGCTGCCGATACAAGATCATCGTGCGCAGCGCGTCCTGATCGCTCTTGCGCGGCAGGCTCATCATCGTCTCCAGCACATTGTCCACCGACGGCAGCAGCCCGTGCAGCAAGCGGCCATGCGCCAGGAAGGGCTCGACCAGATTCGCCTGGCCCGACCGGGCGGCCTGCCGCTCCACCTCATCGAGCCGCTGCCCGGCTTCGCCCACGGCGGTGGACGACGTGTCCAGCGTCAGATGGAACGTTGCCGCCGCCGCCGAGCTGATCGCGAGATCGAGGTCGCGCAGGTCGGAATGCGCGCCGAAGCGCGCAAAATAGGACAGCGAGTTGTGCAGGACCGCATTCTGGCCCTTGAAATTCTCGACCAGCTCTTCCTGGCGGTCGACGGATTCAGCGAGCCGGTCGACCATCTCGCGGGTTGGCCCGTCGATCGCCGCGGTCGCCCGTAACCGGTCGATCCGCTCGTGCAGCGTGTTGATCTCGCTCACCAGCGGGTCGTCGTTCCGCAGCAAGCCGCTGCGCGCGGCGAAGAGGTCGCGATACAGGCAATCCTCGGCGATGGAGAAGCGGTCGATCTCGCTCAGCGCGCGGTCGAACATTTCCGCTTCCGGGTTGACCGCCCGCAACGAGAACCAGGTGAGCAGCAGTGACAGGCCGAGCGCGATCGCAACCGGTGGCGCGACCCTCATGGCGCACCTCCCGTGACCGGCTTGCCGCGGTAGTTTCCGGTGAGGCTGCTCAGGAACGCGACCAGCGCAGCGACCTGTCCATCGGTCAAGGTGCGATCGAGCTGCGCGGCCGCCATGCGGCGCACGGCGTCATCCAGGGTCGCGGCGCTGCCGTCATGGAAATACGGCGCCGTCATTGCGACGTTGCGCAGGCTCGGCACGCGAACCCGCTTCGGTCCGCGCTCGACCAGGGGGCGGAAAATGCCCTGGCGCGCGATCAGATTGCCTCCGACGCCGACACCCTGATGGCATGCGCTGCAGCCGAATGCCTTGAATGTCTGGTAGCCGATGAGCTCGGCCGGCGACAGCGCGGTGACATCGCCGCGGAGCCATCGGTCGAAGCGGCTGTCCGGCGTCAGCAAAGATCGCTCGAAAGTCACGAGCGCATCGAGGAAACTGTCGCGGTCGATGTCGTGTCCATAGGCGGCATGAAACGCCGCGTTCAGGGAGCGATCCTCGGCGAGCCTCGCAACGGCGTCGGCAACGCTGCTGTGCATGTTCAGGGGATTGCTGATCGACGCCTCGGCCTGATCGGACAAGGTCCGGAACCGTGCCTCCCAGGTCAGGCGAAAGCTCAATGATGCGTTGAACACCGTGGGCGTATCGAGCGAGAGCGTTGCGCCCGGCGGGGTCCCGCCACCACCGGCCCCGTTGGTGCGGAGGTCGTGGCAGGACGCACACGAGAAACGTCCGCCGGCCGACAGGCGGGGATCACCAAACAGGCGCTCGCCGAGCGCCACCTTGCGGGGATCGGCCGGCGGCGGCGGCGGAATGGGTGTGATCGGCTCGCCGCCGATCCCGATCAGCTCGACCCGTGCGATGTTTCGCGGCGGCAGCCGTTGGGCCACCGCCGCTGTCAACAGCGCCGATACGCAAACAGTCATCACGATCCACTTCATCTCAAATGGAATTCACCCCTTGCGATTCCGTCGATGTCGTAACGTGAGAGGCCGATATCGCGCAGCGAGCGGTCATCGAGCTCCCGGAGTTCGGCGGCGGCGCGCATCTGTGCCCGCCATTCGACGATCCGGCCCCACAGCGCCAGCACCCGCGCGCCGGCCGAGATCGGGACGGCGCGCCGTGGCAATGGCGGCGGGACTGTCGGGCCGGCCGGCTTCGCTTCCAGAAAGCGCGACAGGTACATCGCGCAGGCATAGGCGGCGCATCCCGCGAGAAACTGCGCGGCGAGCGAAGATCCGATCGCCAGCGCAACATGCGACGCCGCCACCGCGGACGAGATGATGGCCTGCAGCAAAATTTCCGTGAAGCGCTTTGCCATAGTCGGCGAACGGGCCAGATCGATCGTTCGCGCAAGTCGGCTCAGCAGCCTTGCCGTCGGTTCGTACCGCCGCCCGCGGCAGGCCTGTGCGGCAGGTAAAACCTGCGCTTCGCCGCGCAGGCCCTCGTATGACATCGTCTTCAGAAGCAGCATCGTCGTCTCCGTCCAGTAGCTGGTGGAGAGACATTGCCCTCGTCATGTTTCCGGAAAATTCCGGCAAAGCCCAATTGGGCTACGTCTGCAATCTTCGCGACGATGATCGTCACAGCCGCTCGACCGGAAGCGTGAAGACATAGCCAATGCCGCGTTCGGTTCGTATGACGGAAGGCGCGCTGGCGTCGGTCTCGAGCTTGCGGCGCAGCCGAAGCACCTGCACGTCGATGCTGCGATCGAAGATGTCCTCGTGCACGCGGGTGGCCTGCAACAGATATTCGCGGGACAACGGCCGCTGTGGCGCGTCGAGGAATGCCATCAACAACGCGTATTCGCCTTTGGTAAGGGAGATCGGCTCGCCGGCCGCATTGGTCAGGCGGCGCAGCCGCCGGTCGACCTGCCAGCAGCCGAAGCGCCAGCGCCCCTTCTCCGCATCGCGCTGGGCGGCCGGCACGGCCTCCCGGCGCCGCAGGACGGCCTTGATGCGGGCGAGCAGCTCTCTCAGCCCGAATGGCTTGGTCAGATAATCGTCCGCACCCAGCTCCAGGCCGACGACGCGATCGACCTCGTCGCGCCGATGTCCCGTCGTGATGATCACAGGTACATCCGACTGCGCGCGGATTTCACGCAACAGATCGAGGCCGTCCTCCTGGCCAAGGCGAAGATCGAGCACCACGAGATCCGGCGCTTCGCGCGCCAGGATCCCCGACACCTCCTCGCGCCGCGACGCCGAGATGGTGCGGATGCCGTTGTCTTCGAGATAGTTTGTCACCAGATGACGCATGGTCACGTCGTCTTCGACGACGAGACAAACCGGCGCCCTGTGTTCTGTGCTGTCGTTTGCGGGCAATGGTCCGAACAATGTGAACGTGTCGATATCTGCTCGTGAGCGAGCGAGGCCGGGCTCATCATTCCTTGGGGCATTCTCTCTCCGGCCTCATCCGCGGAGATATAAGAAGGCAAACCAGAATTGCCGCACACAACTTTGAGAGCGATCTTAGAAGGGGTCTAATTCATTTTTCCGAACCGCATCCGGCTTCACGCACGGATCAATTGCCGTCGGTTACAATTGTAACGCGGCTGCCTCGGCACCCAGGACAATTGTCGCCGTCGCCGCGCAACGACGGTGCATGCGGGAATCCTCGTGCCTTTTTGAAAGAACATGCGAGCCGGGCCAAACGCTCAGCAATCGAAGCAGAACCGCACCGTGAGTTCGATCATCGACCGATGCGGGATGCCGAGATCGCGCAAGGTATGATCGTCGAGCAAGCCCAGCCGCCGCACGGCCTCCCGGATCCGATGCTCTCTGGGTAGATCACACCACAACTCCGTGATCGGACGCGATGTGTCGGCGCCGTTGATCCCGGCGAGCCGCCACGCGTTAGAAACCTTGAAGCAGCCCTTCGAAACATTCGTATCCATCGCATCGCTCCGCATTACCCAGCGGAGACCAGCATGAAGACGTTCTGCTACAATTCGATAGCAGTGCCTCGAAATCGCGTTTCATCCGAAACGAGGCGATGCTTTCGGCGACTATGGCCTAGTACGCCATGCGCGCGACGGTGATCCTGCAGAAGCTGCAGATGAAGCGGCCATAGAGAGCGCTCGAACCCGGTTCCAGAATGGCCACGCGATAGGAGTTGCCGAGAGCGCGGGCGATCTCGGCCACCCCCATGAGTTCATAGTGCGGCAATGCCAGCATCAACGCCTGAATGCCAATGTTGCTCATGACGACCTCGCTCCCGCCCGCGGCAGCGGCATGAACTGGGTCAGATAGGCGCTTCTCCACTGGTAGGGCGTATCGCCAGCAAAGCGCTTGAACACCGTGGTGAAATGCGCCTGGGTCTGGAAGCCGACGGTCAAGGCAATGTCGACGAGCGAGATGTCGGCCTGCCTCAGCAGCTCCTGAGCGCGCTCGATCCGCCGCTTCAGCAAATATTCGTGTGGCCGCAGGCCGACGGCCGCCCGGAACTGCGCCGCGAAGTGCATCCGGCTCAGGCCCGCGACAGCAGCCAGATGCTGCAAGGTAACCTTCGCGTCAAGATTCTCGTCGACATATTGCAGCACGCGATTGAGGCGCCATTTCTGCAACGACCGCACGGAACGGCAGGGCTCTGCGTCAACCGGAGCGGCCTTACCGCGCGCGACGATTGCCTGCCGGCTGGCCCTGCGGGTGAGCATGGCAAGCCGAAGTGCGTCGGAAAGAATGGCGGAGTGCGGATCATGGGTCCCCTCGGTGGCCGCGAGCGCATCCGAGAGGCGACGCATCACCGGGTCTGCGAAATCGCCGGTCTCGCGATCGGTCTCAGTCGCGGTCCGTGCGAGACGCTTCGCCGAGACCTTGAAGCTGGACGTGCTACCGGCGGAGCTCCGTACATCCGACGCGGGCACCTCGATCGCAAGAGCGACATCGAGATGGACGAGAGAGAGCGTCATCGCCTTTTCAGCGGCGCGATCGGCAAGTCCTGAGAGTTCACGATGCCCGGCATCGATTGCCGCAACATCGATCGAACCGACCACGTGATCTTTTACGCTTACCGGGTGTGACATCTGCAGCGCCATCGTCGAATCTCCTTGGCCCATCTTCCGATCCAGCAAGCCGTGCTGGCTCGCTCGTCATGGGTGCAGAGTAGTTCGGCGGTCCGCGCGCTCCATTCTACGCGCAGGTACGTGGATAAGTTCTCGGGTTGACCGCGTCATACCTAGGTATGATCGCCGCGGCGGCAGCGCGCACGAGTGACCGCCCCCACATCCAAGAATGAGCGGCGCCGCCCTGCGGTGAGTTGACGCGCGGACGGACGACCGGCAACAGCGAGAATCTACTGTTTTTCCCGCGAAATCCCTGTTTTCGACGATCGCACGGATTTGAACAGCGCAGCGCGTCTTCCACGGGAGCACGAAAATCACACCGCCGGATGTTGTCGGCGCGATCAAATCCCGGCATGAACAGGGCTCGAATGACGAGCACGACCACCAGCGACAATGACGACTCATGATCGAACCAGGGGTTCATCCGTGAGCCGGGACGGGTTGCGATTCTGGTCTGCCGTCCTCGCCTTCGCGGTTTTCCTGATCGACGTCCTGACGCCGCTCGAAGGTGCGGTCGCGGTCCTCTATGTCGTCGCGATCCTTCTCGCTGCCAGGACGAACCGGCGCGACGACATCGTCGTCGCGGCCGCCGGCTGCGTCATCCTGACGGTGATCGCCTATCTGCTGTCGCACGATCTGGAGACGCTGGCCTCGCCCGCGATCCGCGCGCTGGTCAGCCTGGCGGCCATCGGGATCACGACCCTGCTGGCGCTGCAGAATCATGCGGCGACGAAACGTCTTGCCGCACAGGCGCGCCTGCTCAACCTCTCGCATGACATGATCTTCGTCAGGGATCGCGGCGGCGTGATCACGTTCTGGAACCGCGCCGCGGAGCAGACCTATGGCTGGACAGCTGACGAGGCGATCGGCCGGCTCGCCGACGAGCTTCTGCAAACCAGATATCCGGAGCGGCGGGAGGCGATCGAAGCGGGATTGCTCGATACCGGCCGATGGGAAGGCAGGGTGGAGCAACGGACCAAGGTTGGCCTCGTGCTTACCATCGATGCCCGCTGGGCCCTGCAGCACGACCATCTCGGCAAACCGATCGGCGTACTCGAAACCCATACCGACGTCACCGACCGCGTCGCGGCCCACGGTGCGCTGGTGCGGAGCGAGCAGCGGTACCGCCGGATGTTCGACGCCAGCCGGATCGGCGTGGTCGAGGAAGACTGGAGCGCCTTGCGGACCGCACTGAAATCGCTCGACACAGGCGGCAGCGATCTGCGGGGCTACCTCGCGCGACACCCGGAGTTCGTCCAGCAGGCGCGTCAACTGGCGAGAATCATCGACGTCAATCCGGCCTTGCAGAAGATGGTCGGAGCAAACGAATCTTCCGCCTTCATCGGCAATGTGGACAGGCTGCTGGGCGAGACCGACCGCAGCTTCCAGGGCGCATTGATCGCATTCGCGGAAGGGCAGCCCTTCTACGAAGGCGAGACCGAGCTCGCCAGGCTCGACGGAAGCAAAGTTCCAGTCCTGTTCACGATCACCTTCCCGGCCGACCCCGGTGGCGATCGCAACGTGCTCGCCTTCGTGGTCGACATCACCGAACGCAAGCAGTCGCAGGACGCGCTGATCGCGGCGCAGGCGGAACTCGCCCATGCGGCGCGCGTCGCCACCCTCGGCGAGCTCACCGCATCCATCGCCCATGAGGTGAATCAGCCGCTGGCAGCAATCGTCACCAGCGGGCAGGCCGGCCTGCGCTGGCTGCGCCGCGACGTGCCCGACCTGAACGAGGTCGAGGCCACGATCACGCAGGTCGTCTCCGAGGGACGCCGTGCCAGCGAGATCGTGACCCGCATCCGGGCATTCCTGAAGAAGACATCGGCTCACCAGGACGTGCTCCAGATCGGTGAGATCATCGAGGAAGCAGCCTTCCTGGTCGCGCATGAGCTGGCGAAGGACAACGTCGTTCTCACGACCCAGACCGAGCCTGGCTTGCCACCCGTTCGGGGAGACCGGATCCAGCTGCAGCAGGTTCTCGTCAATCTCTTGATCAATGCCGGGCAGGCCATGTCGGACCAGCTGGGCGCCCGTACCATCGTGCTGCGTGCCGCCGCATTCGACGGCGAAGCGCTCGCCATCACCGTGCAGGACAGCGGCCCCGGGATCCTGCCTGACGATCTGCCACGCCTGTTCAACCCATTCTTCACGACGAAGAATGGCGGGATGGGCATGGGACTTGCGATCTGCCGAACCACCGTGGAAGCTCACGGCGGACAATTGTCGGCAGAGAGCACCCCGGGGGCGGGGGCGACATTCCGCTTGACACTGCCATTCAGCCAAGACCACACCGCGCCATGACACGATCAGACCAAGCACAGCAGGAGCGTCAATCCTCCAGCGCAGTCGTCATCATCGTCGATGACGATGCCGGCATCCGGGCTTCACTTGATAGCCTGTTTCGCTCTGTCGGCCTCGAAACACGCCTGTTCGCTTCGCCGGCCGCGCTGCTCAGCGCTTCGCTCCCCGATGGCCCCGGCTGCATCGTGCTGGACGTCCGCCTTCCGGGCGTCAGCGGGCTGGATCTGCAGGGCCAGCTGACCCGGCAGGGCATCGGATTTCCGATCATCTTCATGACCGGCCATGGCGACATTCCGATGTCGGTACGCGCCATGAAGGCCGGTGCGGTCGACTTCCTCTCAAAGCCGTTCCGCGACCAGGACATGCTCGACGCCGTGACGGCGGCGCTGGAACGCGATGCGCAGCGCCGCACGGAAGCCGCGACGAAGGAGGACATTCGCGCGCAGTACGAAACCCTGACGGCCCGGGAGCGCGAGGTGATGGGCCACGTCACCGCAGGCTTGATGAACAAGCAGGTCGCCGGCCTGATCGGTCTCAGCGAGATCACGGTCAAGATCCATCGCGGCAACGTCATGCGCAAGATGGAGGTCCGCTCGCTGGCCGACCTCGTCCGCAAGGCCGAGGCACTCGGCGTGTCCCAAACCCGAAGGACTACGGACCAAACCTGAGTATAATTTCGGCGGGCCGGCCGGATGGTACATTAGGGGTCATAGGCCGCCGAACGGGAGATTCCCTCCCTACCGCGGTCAGAATGTGGGCCAATGGCGAAGATCCCGGTGATTGCGATCGTGGACGACGACGAAGGCGTTCGCGCGTCGCTTGCGAGCCTGGTGCGTTCGCTCGGCTACGAGGCGCATGCCTATGAGTCCGGCGCCGAGTTCCTGCGGCAACCGCCGGAAGAGGATCCGGCCTGCATGATCGCCGACGTCCAGATGCCGGTCATCACCGGCGATGAGTTGCAGTCGCGGCTGATCGCGTCGGGCCGCCGTTTTCCGATCATCTTCATGACCGGTTTCCCCAACGAAACCGTGCGCCTGCGCGTGATGGCGGCGGGCGCGCATTGCTATCTCGGAAAGCCCTCCAGCGGCGACGAGATCATCCGCTGCCTCGAAGAGGCACTGTCGGGCCACACGCCGCTGTAAGCCGGCCGCCACAGCGGGCGTGCATTCCCGCAACCGGGTTGATGGACCGGAAATACCAGCTAGCCCGGGCAACCGCATAACCACAGCCGATTTCACGACTTCTGCAAGCTGCGCGCTTTGCCGGAACGGATGAAGCAATGTGCCTGTGAACGCCACCCGTGCCGTCACCGAGACTCGTCCGCTGGTCTTCGCCGGTTTTCCGGCGAGGTCCTGGGCCTTTGCCTTGCGCGTGTGGCTGGCGATGCTGCTCGCGCTCTATGTCAGCTTCTGGCTCGAGCTCGACTCACCATCAACGGCGGCCGTCACCGTGGCGATCCTGGCGCTGCCGACGCGCGGCCAGGGCATGGAAAAGGCGGTCTACCGGCTGCTTGCCACCGTCATCGGCGTTGCGGCATCGATCGCGATCGCCGGCATATTCTCCCAGACCGACGCCCTCCTCCTCGCAATGTTCGGCATCTGGGTCGGACTCTGCGTCTATGCCGCCGGGATGCTGGACGGCAACCGCGCCTATGCGGCAGCGCTCAGTTGCATCACCGTCGCCCTGATCGGCATCCAGCAGATCGACAGCCCGCTACAGGTGTTCACGAGTGGCGTTGCACGAGGCGCCGCCATAGCCGTCGGTGTCCTTGCGACGGCGCTGGTCAACGAGGTGTTGACCCAGCCGGACTACCATCCGGTTCTGGCAGGCCGCCTCGAGGCGCTGCACCGAAGAGTGGCGGAGTTCGCACATAGTGCCCTCCACGGCGAGGCTTCATCCACACGTGCCGCGGCAGACATGTTGCGCGATATCGCGGCCCTTCATCCGGAGATCGCGAGTCTCTCCACGGAGTCGAGCAACGGAACAGCAAGAGCCGCGGCTGCGCGCTCAGTGATGGTGGACCTCGTGAGTGAGATCACGCTGGCCCGCAGGCTTGCGGCGCTGCCGGTCGCACCCACGGGCGGACAGCACGATCCTGAATACGACCTGTTGGCGATCTGCCGGACTTACCTGCGAAGCCGGATCATTCGCAGGGATGCGGACGTTAGCGACAGCCTCGAGGCATTGCGGGCCGGCACGCTGCCGCGCCGGCAATGGCGCGCGCCATTGTACCGCTCGCGCCGCGTTGCGGCCGAGACCGCCGTCAGGGCCACTGTTCACTTCACGGTCATCGCAGCTCTCTTCGTGATGGCAGGATGGCCGACCACCGAACTCTGTCTCTCGCTCGCCGCCGTCATCATCGGCCTAAGCGTGACGACGCCAAATCCACGCATCTTCACGACCGTGGCGGTAGTTGCGATGCCGATCGCGTGCCTGATGGCGGGCATCCTGAAATATGTCATCCTCAATGGTGTATCCGAATTTCAACTGCTGGCGATCGGCCTCGCTCCTTTCGTGATCGGTCTGGCGCTGCTGATGACACTGCCGATCGGCCTGCTGTCTTCGCTGGGCCGGCTCACCCTGGTGTTCCTGCTGGCCGTCCTCGCCCCGAGCAACCCGCAGAGCTACGACCCGAACGTGTTCCTGACCACGTGCCTGTTTGCCATGCTGTCTGCGGCCCTCGTCTTTGCGGCGCAGATGCTGCTGCCGCCTCTGTCGGGCGAGCGGCGGGTCCGCCTGCTGCTGGACGAAGCTCATCGCGAGCTCAGCCGATTCAGTTCCAGTCGGGCTCGGTATCTCGCACCCGAGGAAGCCGCACTTCGCGACGCCGCGCGGCTCGAGCAGATCATGATGGCAGGCGGCGGCACGGCAGCGACCAACGACACCGTCGTGGAAGCCATGCGCTGCTTCGACCAGGCAGTCACACTGCGGCGGTGCTTTGCCGAACTGGACCGCATGGCACGAAGTCCGCTCGCCGCCGCCGCGAGCGCCGCGAAGGCTGCGCTCACCTTGCGCGACGGAGGTGCAATCCTGGTCGCCGCAGAGGCTCTGCGCCAGGTGGCAGCGCGCATCAATTTTCCTGCCGATCCGGTCTTTGCCGCGCTCGTTACGGCAAGCGTCGCGTTCGAAGGGAAGCGGCCATGACCAATACTTATCGGGAACTTGTCGTGGGCGGCGTGTTTATCGCGCCCATCGTATCCTATGCGGCGATGGCGCTGCTCGCATTCCTGCTGCTCCGCCCGCTGCTGCGCCTCACCGGTTTCACAAATTTCTTCAGCAGCCCATCGCTGGCCGAGCTCTGCCTCTACGTGTCGATGTTCGGCCTCCTCGCGCTGTTCTTCTAGGGAGAAGACCATGGTCGCGGCCCTGCCCCGAGAATCAGTCACACCGTCTGATGACGAACCGCTCGTCGACATGGCGGAACCCGTGGCGCGCGACACCGGCGATCGCGTGGCTGGTGGCGCCGCATCCTGGCTGGCAACGCCAGCGATGACATCGCGGCACGCAGCAATAGGACGGTTCACCACGGGCGCCGGCAGGCATCTGGCGACCCTCGCCATCGCGCTGGTCGCCATTCTCATATCGATTGCGACCTGGCAGCACTACGTCACCGCCCCCTGGACGCGGAATGGCAGCGTGCGCGTGCAGGTCGCCAATGTCGCGCCGCAGATTGCGGGCAAGATCGTGGAACTGCGGGTCGCCGACAACCAGTTCGTCCACAAGGGGGACGTGCTCTACGTCATCGAACCCTTCGACTTCGAGGTGGCCGTCAATATCGGCAAGGCCGTCGTCAACCAGCGCGCCGCGGATCTGGAGGTGAAGCAGGCCGAGTTCGACCGGCGCCAGCATCTGTCCGATCTCGCGACCACACCCGAGGAACAACAGATTTTCGCCGGCAACGCCATGCAGGCCAAGGCTGCCTACACGGCGGCCGCGCACCAGCTTGCACAGGCGGAGTTGAACCTGAAGCGAACCAATGTGCTCAGCCCGGTCGACGGCTACGTCACCAACCTTCTGTTGCGCGTCGGCGATTATGCCGTCACCGGGGTCAGCAATATCTCGATCATCGATTCCAACAGCTTCTGGATCGACGGCTATTTCGAGGAAACCAAGATGGCCGGTGTCTGCGTCGGCGACCGCGCCGAGGCGCAACTCATCGGTTACCCCAAGCCCATTCTGGGACACGTGAAGACCGTCACCCGCGGCATCAGCGCGTCGAATGCGGCGGCGGGCACGCAAGGCTTGCCCAATGTCGACCCCATCTACACCTGGGTGCGGCTTGCGCAGCGAGTACCGGTCCGCGTTGCCATAGACACGGTGCCGCCCGGCGTTCCGCTCGTCTCCGGCATGACAGCAACAGTGACGATCCGGCAACCCGGCGCGAACGAACATCGAAGCTGGGCCAGCCGGTTCCACACCATCCTCATAGAGCCCGTCCTCGATTTTTTCCGCGGCGGCCCGCCGCCGCGCCCGAACTGCCTTCAGTCTACATCGCAGCAGCCTCCCGAGGTGGCGGCACTTCCCTATGCACGCGAACCTGCGATCCCGTCCGCAGACAAGATCGCGCCCGGCCTCACGCCGGGCATCGACGCGTCGCCGCGTCTTCCCTGAGCTCGATCAGACCGGACACGACCATGTCCTTGATCCCCTTGATTCAATGAAATTTAAGCGACATTCCGCCGCAGCTGTCATATTTGCAAAATCTCACATCGCTTCAGCATCCATAACGTCCCTTATGGCGGGGCACGGCCTATCGTCCGAGCATCGAGTAGTAGTTGCATTCGGCGGTTCGGCAGCCGTTACGACGGCGCAGAACCCCAGAAGCGGGACCAACGATGTTTACCGATATCCAAGCGGCCGGCGGCCGGTTGAGGCATCAGCCAAGCCATCGCGAACCCATGCCCTCCGAAGAGACGCGCGTGTTGTCCAGCGAAAGGACATGGCGCGAGTCCGAGCAGAGCGCCGGCACCCTGGCCGGGGACATCACGATCTCGCGCTGGTCGTCGCTGTCCAGCGCACGGCGCGAGCAGGCAACGACGCCCCACGGCCAGTATTTCTTCGCCATCGCACTGAAGGCGGTCCGTCTCCAGCTAAGCCGGGGCAGCCGGACCATTTTCGACAGCATCATGCCGGCAGGCACGCTGTATGTGAGCGCGCCCTCGGCGCATCTCACGGCACAGTTCCACGGTCCGTGCGACTTCCTGCACTTCTACGCGTGCGCCGATCGCTTTTCGTCGCAGCAGCCGGGAATGCAGCCACCCACGGCCGAAAGCC
Source organism: Pseudomonadota bacterium (assembly GCA_023390955.1). GTDB lineage: Bacteria > Pseudomonadota > Alphaproteobacteria > Rhizobiales > Xanthobacteraceae > Bradyrhizobium. The sequence continues at coordinate 650 of JAEWBW010000538.1, read as the reverse complement.
TGAATGACCTCATCCTTCTGCGTGATCCGCTTGTCGAGCAGCTGGCAAGGGCGCTGATCGCGGGCGGCCATTCGGCCGATCATGAATTCGCGCGCTGCATCGCCGAGACGCTGGTGATGCATATCGTCCGGCGTGAACCACCGCGCGCGAAGGTCAATGTCCTGCCGAAATGGCGGCTGCGGCGCGTCGAGGAGTATGTCAGGACGAACTTCGATCATGGCATCAGCCTGTCCGATCTCGCCGGCGTCGCGGGACTTTCCCGCATGCACTTCGCGGCACAGTTTCGCGCCACGACGGGATACCGGCCGCGCGAATATTTGCTGCATCAGCGCATCGAGCATGCGAAGTCGCTGCTTGCAAACAGCGAGATGGCCCTGGCCGAAGTGGCGCTAGCCGTCGGCTTCTGCACGCAGGCGCACTTCTCGACCGTGTTCAAGCGCATCACTGGCAATACGCCGGCATCATGGCGATGCGACAATCGCAACGCGCTGGCGTCGTCTGGGCTGCTCGACGACGACGAACCGGTATCCGCACGCAAGCCCGCGTCTCGCGCGCTGCCCGCGGATCAGCGTCGATCATGCAAAATGAGAAAGAGCTTGGGTTCGTGAAATACCTGGGCAGCAGGATCGGCGATGCTGCAGGTGTTAAGT
>JAEWBW010000464.1 GCA_023390955.1 Pseudomonadota bacterium | reverse complement strand
ACGCCTTCGCGATCGGCGCAAAGCCGACGGTCGCCGACATCTCGATGATGGCCTATCTGCACTATCCGAGCGACGAGCATGGCTTTGATTTCGCCGCGAGCCATCCCGCCGTGCACGCCTGGCTCGGCCGCATGGCCGCACTGCCCGGCTGGAAGCCGGCCTACGAGCTGTTACCCGGCAAGCGGATGACGAACCACGCGAAGTAAGAGGCGTCGCACTTTCCCCTCGCCCCGCTTGCGGGGAGAGGGTCAGGGTGAGGGGGAGTCTCCGCAGGGACGGCGACAGTTCAATTCGCGGAGACTCCCCCTCACCCGTAATTTGCTTCGCAAATTCCGGCCTCTCCCCGCAAGCGGGGCGAGGCGAAGAGGCCGCGCTGGTCGCGCTTGATCACACAACCATCGACATGCGTCAGAGTTCACCGATATCGGCGAGCAGCACACTGCCGCTCGACGATTCCGTGATGTAGAGCCGGTCCTTGTTGGCGCCACCGATCGCGACATTGGTGCAGTTCGGCCCGGCGCAGGATTTGATCCGCGCGATCATCTCGCCGTTCGGCGCGAACACGAAGACGTGGCCGAGCGAAGCGTGACCGACGAACAGGCGGCCGCGCGCGTCCATGGTCATGCCATCGGGGCCGCTGGTGCCGAACAGCGAGCAGAAGCGGCCGACCTTCGACACGCTGCCGTCCTTCATGAACGGCATGCGCCACACCGCATTGTCGCGCGTCATGGCGACGAACAGCACGCTCTCGCTGGGGTCGAGCACCAGGCCGTTCGGGCTAATGCCGGTGTCGATCAGGCAATCGAGCCGGCCATTTTGCGCGAGGCGATAGACGCGACCCGAAGGATCGTGCAGGCCGGTCTGGCCCTGGTCGGTGAAATAGATGTCACCATTGGAAGCGAGGTGCAGATCGTTGCAGCCACGGAAGGACTCCGAGTTGCGCGAAGTCAGCACCGGCGTGATCCGCCCTGCCGCGTCATCGAGCTGCATGATGCCATGCCTGTAGTCGGCGACGAGGATACGACCGTCGGACGCAATCTTCAGTCCGTTCGGCCAGCCGTCGTATTCGATGACCAATGTCCACGCGCCGTCCGGTGCGATCCGGAAGATGCGGCCGAAGGGAATGTCGACGATGTAGAGATTGCCCTGCGCATCGAAGGACGGCCCCTCGATAAAGCTGTCGGTCGGCACGCCCGGCCGGTTGGCATCGGCCCAATCCGTCCGCACGCCCTTGCGGCGGAAGTGGTCGGGCATGGCGGAGAATATTGTCGTCTCGATCAGGCGCGGCGGCGTTTCCAGGTACATGTGTTCGTTGTGTTGATTACGGGCGCCGGAGCATAGGCGACAATGCGGGGCGCGTCGATTCACGCAGGCGTCATGGCTGCGCCTCGCTATCTCCACATCGTCATTGCGAGGAGCGCGGCGACGAAGCAAGGCCTTAGGCCGCGCGCACCGTGGTCAAAAACTGCTCGACCTCGCTGCCGAGGCGCTTGCTTTCCTCGAGGAGCGCGATCGCGGCACCGTGAACCTGGCCGGCGGCTGCACCGGTCTCGGAGGCGCCCTGCCGGACATTCTCGACGCTGGTGGAGACTTCGGTCGCACCGATGGCGGCCTGCTGGACGTTGCGCGCGATCTCCTGCGCGGCGGCGCCCTGCTCCTCGACCGAGGCCGCGATCGATGAGGCGATCTCGGCCATGGATTCGATGGTGCCGCCGATGCCCTTGATCGCTTCGACGGATTGCTTTGTGGCGGCCTGGATCTGCCCGACCTGGCGACCGATCTCGTCGGTCGCCTTCGCGGTCTGTCCGGCGAGCGCCTTCACCTCGGAGGCGACGACTGCAAAGCCCCTGCCCGCCTCGCCGGCACGCGCCGCCTCGATCGTGGCATTGAGAGCCAGGAGATTGGTTTGCGCGGCGACCGCCGAGATCATCCGCACGACCTCGCCGATGCGGTCGGCGGTCTGCGACAGCGCGTCGATCTGACGGTTGGTCTGGTTCGCCTGCTCGACCGCCGAGAGCGCGACATGTTGCGATTGCTCGACCTGGCGGCCGATCTCGGAGATCGACGAGACCATCTCCTCGCAGGCGGCAGCCGCCGACTGAACGCTCGCCGAAGACTGGCCGGAGGCCGCGGCCACCGTGGCGGACAGCGTGTTCGTGCCCTCAGCCGTCTGCGTCAAGCCGTTCGCGGCAAGCTCGATCTCGGAGGACGCCGAGGTGACGGCATTGACGATGTTGCCGACCGCAGTCTCGAAACGATCGGCGATCTCCAGCATCGCCTGCTTGCGCTGGACTTCCACATCCTGCTTGGCCTGCTCGCGCGCCTCGGCCATTTGCCGGTTCTCAAGCAGCTTGTGGTGGAAGACACCCAGCGAGGTCGCGATCTTGCCGATCTCGTCGCGGCGGGCGACCTGCTCGATCGGGCGGTCGAGATCGCCATCCGCCAGATGCTCCATCGCCCGCACCATGCGGGTGAGCGGCGCGGTCAGGCGGCGTCCGAACCAGAACGCGATGGCGATCATCACCGCGACGGTGACGCCGATCGACCAGACCACGTAGCGCTGCACGACCAGCAGCTCTTCGCTGACGGCTTCGAGGCGCTTGCCGGCCGCGGTCCTGACGGCCTCGAGATTGGGCTTGAGGCGGCCGTAGATCTGGGACAGATCCTCGGCCTCCTCGTTCAGCGTGCTCTGGCCGGCCATGAAGGCGAGGAAGCTGGTCTTGTAGCTGTCGATCAATTTTGTGATCTCGGCCTTGGCCTCATCGGGCAGGTCGGACTTGCCGAGCTCGGTCAGGAATTCGCCGACGCGCTTCGTCAGTTCGTCGCCGTATTTCTCGTCGCCGCGCAGCATGAAGTCCTTCTCGTGCCGACGCATCATCAGCATCAGCACCGAGAGCCGCGGCTTGTCGAATGTCTTGAGCTTGCTCTCGACCGAATGCACGGCAGCGCGGAGCTTGCCCTGCAACCCGTCATTCTCGTTGAAGCCGACCAGCTTCTGCGCCGAGACGACGTTGCCGAAGCGGGTATTGTAGCTGGCGATGACGGGACGGAATGTCAGCGCCTTGCGGAGCGGATCGTCTTCGGCAAGGGCGCCGGCAATCTCCTCGACCGCAGCCAGCTGGGCGGTGGCGGCGCGCAAGGTCTCGTCATGCGCGGCGACTTTCTTCTCGGTGGGCTTCTGCAGGAAGTTGGTGGCGAGCTCGCGCCCCTGCAGCAGGCTTTCGGACAGGCGCGCCGTCTGCGACTCCAGCCGCGTGAAGCGATCAGCGACCGCGCGGCTTTGATCCTCGATCTGCCGGCCGGCGAGATAGATCACCCCGACCACGAGGACGCCGGTGACGCCGAGCAGAAGGACCTGGGTGCGCAGGCCCAAATGGAAACGGCGCAGGCCAAAGCGGAATCGGCCCGCCGACCGAAGCTTGCTCAACATATTTCCAGCCCCGAGGAGTATTGCTTTGATCAAAATTGATCTTTGTTAGCTGGAATTGCTTAAGAATCCGGCAAACAGAACGCCGGCCGGCGCAGGGCTGGATGGGAAGGCCCGGGGGCGGATTAGCTGGCAGCGCTGACCAGAGCGGACTGTTTCGGGCTGTCGGTCTGCGCGATCAGCCGCTTCAGCTCGGGGATGCAGGAGCCGCAATTGGTACCGGCCTTGAGCTTTGTGCCGAGATCCGCGGCTGATCGGGCGCCGGCTGTGATGGCGTCACAGATGGTGCCGCGGCCGACGCCGAAGCAGGCGCAGACGATCGGCCCGCTGGCGGCGACGCCCTCGGTCGACCTGCCCGACAGCAGCATGCGGCGCTCGTCGTCG
>JAEWBW010000424.1 GCA_023390955.1 Pseudomonadota bacterium | reverse complement strand
GCGATCGAAGGTGCCGCGGTAAACCACACGCCGAGCCTGTTTGATTGACGGTTCTCACCCTCTCCCACAAGGGGAGAAGGAAGAGATCGGCGCGCACACCCCTACGCCATCTCGCAGGAAAACCCGTTGCCCTTCCGGCGGACCTTGCCGACCGACGGCGAGGGGAAATGCGCCGTGCAGCACAGCGTGTCGGTATCGCAAAAGCGCTCGAGGAAGCCACGGCGCGTTACCGCTGCGGCGGCCGGATCGACGTCGAACTTGATCGACAGCTCGGGATAGAGCGTCTGCAGCGGCGAATGCATGAGGTCGCCCGAGAACACCGCATCGTCCTTCCCGCGGCCCATCGTGAACGCGACATGGCCGGGCGTGTGCCCGGGCGTCGGCAGGATCCGGACGTGATCGCCGATCTGATGGTCGTTGCCGACGAGCTCGTGGCGCTTGGCTTCGACGACGGGCAACACGCTGTCGGCAAAGGGCGGGATCTCCGCCTTCGCATTCTCCTTCGACCAATGATCGAATTCCTGCTTGGCGAAGACGTAGCGCGCCTTGGGGAAGGTCGGCACCCAGCGGCCGTTCTCCAGCCGCGTGTTCCAGCCGACATGGTCGACATGCAGATGCGTGCACATCACGAAATCGATGTCGTCGACCGAAAAGCCCGCCGCTGACAGCCCGCGCAGATAGGTGTCGTCGGTCTTCATGTTCCATTTCGGCCGCTGCGGCCGCGGCTTGTCGTTGCCGATGCAGCTGTCGATCAAAATGGTGTGGTGCGGCGTCTTCACGACATAGGACTGGAAGCACAGCAGCAGCACGTCCTGCTCATCCAGAGCCCTAGCCGGCCGCATCCAGGCCCGGTTCTCAGCCAGCACCTCGGCCGTCAGCCCCGGCAGCATGTCCAGCGCCGGGACGAACGAGGTTTCCTGCTCGATGACGCGATGGATGGTGAGATCGCCGACCGAGAACTTGAGGCTCATGAATACTCCCGCGATTTACGCCGGAGGCGGCACCGAGATCTTCACGGAGGGCCGCTCCAGCATCTTCTGATGGAAAGCGTCGAGCTTCGGATAGGCCTTGCGCCACCCGCAGTCGGCAAAGCGGAAGTCGGCATAGCCGAGCACGCAGACAAGTCCGATCTGCGAAATATCGAACGGGCCGTTCAACACCTCGGGCATGTTCTCGAAGCGCGCCATGCCGGTCCAGGCCCTGTTCCAGTGGTCGTCCGACCATGCCTGCCATTGCAGGCCCTGCGGCCGCACCATCTTCTCGTAGCGGCACAGCAGCATGGAATCGAGCATGCCGTTGATGAGGGAATGATTGGTCTTGGCCTGCCAGCGCCGCGGACCGTAATCCGGGATCAGGCTGCCGCCGGCCATCTCGTTGAGATATTCGACGATGACGTAGGAATCGAGGATCACGTCGCCGTCATTGGTGATCAGCACCGGCAGCTTCTTCAGCGGCGTGATCTTCGAATAGTCCTCGTTGACCGTGCCGGGCGCGACTGTCGCGGGCGTGAGCTCGATCTTGTCGATCAGCCCAAGCTCGATCGCGGCGATGCGAACCTTGCGGGCGAAAGGCGAGGCGGGGGAGAAGGTGAGTTTCATGGCGGGTGTCCTTGTTGTCATTCCGGGGCGATGCGGAGCATCGAACCCGGAATCTCGAGATTCCGGGTCTGGCGCTTGCGCGCCATCCCGGAATGACAAAGAGGCAATCGTGGCTTACGCCCCGATGATCTCCTGGCGCTGCTCGCCGAGGCCTTCGATGCCGAGCGTGATGACGTCGCCGACATTGAGGAAGGTCGGCGGCTTCATGCCGAGGCCGACGCCGGGCGGGGTGCGGGTGGTGACGACGTCGCCGGGCAGCAGCGTCATGAACTGCGAGACGTAGGAGATGCACTTCGCCATCGAGAAGATCATGGTCTTGGTCGAGCCGGTCTGGCGACGCTGGCCGTTGACGTCGAGCCACATCGACAGGTCCTGCACGTCCTTGATCTCGTCCTTGGTGGCGAGCCACGGGCCGAGCGGGCCGAACGTGTCGTGGGACTTGCCCTTGGTCCACTGTCCCAGGCGCTCGGTCTGGAAGTTGCGCTCGGAGACGTCGTTGCAGACGCAGTAGCCGGCGACGTGGTTCAGTGCGTCGGCTTCCGAGACATACTTCGCGCGGGTGCCGATGATGGCGGCGATCTCGACTTCCCAGTCGAGCTTGGTCGAGCCGCGCGGCTTCTCGACGGCGTCGTTCGGGCCGGAGAGCGAGGTGTTGGCCTTCAGGAAGATGATCGGCTCGGTCGGGATCGCCGCACCGGTCTCCTTGGCATGGTCACTGTAGTTGAGGCCGATGGCCACGAATTTCGAGATGCCGGTGACGGGCGAGCCGAAGCGCGGCTTGCCGGACACAGCGGGCAGCGAGGCGGGGTCGATCGCGGCCAGCTTCTTCAACGACTCCGGCGAATAGGCCTCGCCGGTGAGGTCCTTCAGATGCGCCGACAGGTCGCGCAACTGGCCGGATTTGTCGATCAGGCCGGGCTTTTCGGCACCCTTATCGCCATAGCGGACAAGCTTCATTCTCGTTTCTCCCTGAGTGGACTGATCGGTTAAATAGCTTCATGGAACAGGGCGGCGGGAAATTCAACCGCCGAAAAGGGGCGCATTGCAGCCCTTTCAATTCGCCCGGTCTCGTGCCCCGGACGCGACGCAGCGCGAAGCGGTGCGGCGCAGAGCCGGGGCCCAGTTGGCGCAAGTATGGGCCCCCGGCTTAGCAGCGCATCACTTCGTGCTGCGCAGCATCCGGGGCGCGAGACCTAGCCCAGCGCGATAAACTTGAAAGCGTCGCCGTCCCGCTTGATGTGGCCGGCCGAAAAGTGCCCGCCGATCACCAGCGTCGGAGTATCGGCGAAGCGTGAAAACAGCTCGCGCCGGGTCGTGGCCGATTGCGTCTGGCTGGAATCCGCGGTCGAGGACCAGCCGAGATGCGCCATCTGGCAGGGGTGGTGTGCGACGTCGCCGGTCAAAAGGCCCTGCTCGCCGTCGGACTGGATCAGGATGCTCATATGACCGGGGCTATGGCCCGGCGTCGGGATCATGCTGATCTCTTCGCACAGCCTGTGGTCGCTCGGGATCAGATCGGCGCGGCCGGCGTCGACGATCGGCTTCACGGAATCGTCGAACACGGCTTTCTTGTCCGGCTCGGTGGAATGGTCGCGCCAGTGCTCGTATTCGGTCTTGCCGAAGACATAGCGGGCCTTTGGGAAGGTCGGCACCCATTTGCCGTCGACCAGTTTGGTGTTCCAGCCGACATGGTCGACATGGAGGTGCGTGCACAGCACGGTGTCGATGCTGTCGGGGGCAAAGCCCGCCGCCGTCAGCGTCTCCAGGAACGGCGTGGTGCGGTTGTTCCAGGTCGGCACATTGCGGCCCTGCTTGTCGTTGCCGAGGCCGGTGTCGACCACGATGCGGCGGCCGGGTGTCTCCACCACCAGCGAATGGATCGACATTTTCAGCCGGCCTTCTTCGGTGGCGAAATTCGGGATCAGCCAAGGCAGCTTCTGAATCTCGTCGTTGCTGGCCAGCGGCAGGATGAAGCGGGTCGAGCCGACCGTCTCCATTTCAATGACTTTTGTGATCTTGACCTTGCCGACCTGCCACTGCACCGGGCGCCCCCATTCTTCTTGCTTTCGCGAAAGATGCGGGTTTCCGCGATCGAACGCAATGGATCATCTGTGCCCATGTCGCGTTATCGGACCAACCCGGAACAGCCCGAGGGGAGCCATGCCAGAGCTTGCCATTTCCGCCGACAAGGTCGCCTTCATCATCGAGAAGGCCCGCGAATTCGACGTCAAGGAATCCGGATCCGATCCCGATTCCGGCTCCAATCCCGCTGACGACGGCGAGACCGATGTGCTGGAGGACACCGCGTCCGATCCTGTCGCGAGTGAGCTCTCGGGGTTCATCCGCGCCATGAACGAGGATGAACAGCTCGACCTTGTCACCTTGATGTGGCTCGGCCGCGGCGACGGCACCGTGGACGAATGGAGCGATCTGCGCCGCCGTGCCGCCGAGGCACGTGCGGAATACAAGGCCCCGCGGCGCGAAGCGGTGCAGTATCTGCTGGGCGAGCCGATGCTGGGCGATCTTCTCGCCGAAGGCCTCGACGAGCTCGGCATCGACTGGACCGACGAGCGGATCACGCCGGTGTCGTAGAGCTCATCTGAAGCCGTCATGCCCGGGCTTGTCCCGGGCATCCACGTTCTTTGTGCGGCAAGACGTGGATGGCCGGGACAAGCCCGGCCATGACGCTTGTGGAGGCTTCGGGCGACTAACTCCTACCGCGCGCAGTCGACGATCACAGTGCCGAGCTTGTCGCCCTTCTCGACGGCAAGATGCGCCTGCGCCGTCTCCGACAGCGGAAACTGCCCCGCGATGGCGTGGATGCGCTGTCCCGCTGCGAGCCATTTCGTGATGTCGGCCTGCGCCGCGGCAAGCAGCGCCGGCGGCAATGCGAACAGCACGAGCGATCGCAGATTGATGCACTTCTCCATCAGCTCGCGCATCGGCACCGTGGGCGTGCGGTTGCCGTTGGTGGCGTAGACCGCGATGGTCGAATTCACCGCCATCAGCTTCAGCGTGGTCGCGAGATTGCCGCCGAAATCGACATCGACCACATGATCGACACTGCGTCCGCCGGTGAACGCCACCGCCTTGGCGGCGACGTCGTCCTCTTTGTAATTGACGACGAGATCGGCGCCCGCGCGCCGCGCGTGCTCGCCCTTCATCGCGCAGCTGACGGTCGCGATCACCTGCGCGCCGCCCCATTTTGCCAGTTGCACGGCATAGTGTCCGACCGCGCCGGCGCCGCCGGTGACCAGCACGGTCTTGCCGACGATCGGACCGTCCGCGAACAGGCCGCACCACGCCGTCATGGCGGGAATGCCGAGCGTCGCGCCCTCTGCGAACGACAGATTCTCCGGCAGCGGTGTCACCAGCTGCTCGGCGAGCGCGATGTACTCGGCGGCGGTTCCGAATGCGCGGCCATTGCGCTGGCCGTTGAACAGCCAGACCCGATCGCCGATTTTGAACCGCGTCACCCCGTCGCCGATCTGGTCGACGAAGCCGGCGCCATCGCTGTTCGGGATGACGCGCGGATATTCCATCGCGCGATAGCTGCCGCCGCGGCGGCCGACATCGGCGGGATTGATGCCGGAAGCTTCCAGGCGAATGCGCACTTCGCCGGGACCCGCGACCGGCGTCGGCATCTCACCATAGGTGAGAACCTCCGTCGCCGGTCCTGCTTGTTCGTACCAGACGGCTCTCATCTGGGGCTCGCTTTCCAAAGTTCGTGAAACATTGCTGCAACCTCTTACGCGAACTTCGGAAAGCGAACCCCAGAAAAAGACTCTTAGATTCTAGTGCCGCTTATCAATTTGAAGTTCCTGTCAGCGCTCGCGGCATACACCGCAGGAACTTCAAATCGGCGGCACTAGAGCGTGCCCGGGAAGGCGCCGCCGTCGAGCAGGATGTTCTGGCCGGTGATGAAGCCGGCCTTGGCGCCGCAGAGGAAGGCGCAGGCATAGCCGAACTCATCGGGCTGGCCGAAGCGGCCGGCGGGATTGAGCTTGGCGCGCTCGGCCAGGAGCTGGTCTGCCGAGACGCCGCGCTTGTCGGCTTCCGCCTTCGCGGTGCCGGTCAAACGATCGGTCTCGAACGGGCCCGGCAACAGGCCATTGATGGTGACGTTGTTGATTACGGTCTTGCGCGAAAGCCCGGCGATGAAGCCGGTGAGGCCCGCGCGCGCGCCGTTGGACAGGCCGAGGTTGGACAAGGGCGCCTTGACCGCGCCGGAAGTGATGTTGACGATGCGGCCGAACTTGCGCGCGATCATGCCGTCCACCGTGGCCTTGATCAGCTCGATCGGGGCCAGCATGTTGGCGTCCAGCGCCTTGATCCAGTCGTCGCGGGTCCAGTTGCGGAAAACGCCGGGCGGCGGGCCGCCGGCATTGTTGATGAGAATGTCCGGCACTGGGCAGGCCTTGAGCACGGCCTCGCGGCCGGGCGGCGTGGTGATGTCGCCGACGATCTCGGTGACCTTCACGCTCGGGTAGGCCTTCCTGATCTCGTCGGCCGTCTTCTTCAGGGCTTCAGCGCCGCGCGCGGTCAGCG
>JAEWBW010000410.1 GCA_023390955.1 Pseudomonadota bacterium | reverse complement strand
AGCTGGCTGTCGTTCATCGCCGCCGGCGCGGTGCGATCGGCATTGTCGATCGTCATCGTCACTTCGGCGTGGTTGCGCGCCGGGCGGTTGCCGGAGCCCGCGAAGATCACCGCGTCCCTGTCGGCGGCGCGCAAGCTCTTGTAGGAGGTTTCGCCCATCGCCCAGCGCAGCGCTTCGACGAGATTCGACTTGCCGCATCCGTTGGGACCGACCACGCCGGTCAGGCCGGGCTCGATGACGAAGTCCGTGGGCTCAACAAAGGACTTGAAGCCGTGAAGGCGCAGGCGGGTGATTTTCATAAGCACGCATCTCTGTTGGCAGGCACGAATCCCCCTGCCTGGACAATACCATGGAAGGCAATGTCGCTGTCTGGGTGAGTCGCGCGAGGCGGCTCATGCGGCTGGACAATGGCCGTGGTGCGCCGCAAGGGCAACCAGCGAAAGCCGCTTTTCCCAAGGGATTTATGCCGGGAAAGATACGGCTTTCGAGATGCGAATCAGGATTGCTGCGTGCGAATCAGCTCTTGAGCAGCGGATTGATCTTCTTGGCGAACTCCTCGAACGAGGTGTCGCCCTTGATCTTCTCGCCGTTGATGAAGAAGGTCGGCGTCGAGTCCACCTTCAACACGTCGCTGGCGTATTTCTGGTCGGCGGCGATCTTATCGAGCAGCGCCTGGTCCTTCAGGCAGGCTTCGACCTGCTGCTGGGTGAGGCCGGCCTGCTTGCCGATCCGCGTCAGTGTTTCGGTGGTGTTTTTCATCACCCACTCGTTCTGCTGGCGGAACAGCATGTCCGTCACCGCGAAATATTTCGGCGCGTCGCCATTGGCGATGCAGCGCGACAGCATCGAGCCCGCAGCGGCCTTGATGTCGAGCGGGAACTCACGGAAGATGTAACGGATCTTGCCGGTGTCGATGTAGTCCTTCTTGATCTTCGGGAACACCTGCTCGTTGAACGCGGCGCAGTGCGGGCAGGTCATCGAGGCGAATTCGGTGATGGTCACGGCGGCATCTGCCGGGCCGAGGGCCATGTCGGGCAGCGAGACGGGCTTGGCGACCTCGGCGGCGGTCTGCGCCATCGCTTCAGGGATCATGGCTTCCGAGATGAACCGCAGCGGCGAGAGCCCGGCGAGCGCGGCAAGCCCGGTCAGCGACAGCATCGTGTTGAAGGCGCGGCGGGTGATGATCAAGGTCGGCTCCCGAATTGGCGTGGTCTCGCCCCGAGGATTGTATCAAGGTTCCCGGGCGGCCTGTCGCTAGCTTGAAACGTGGTTTGAGGCAATGGCGAGCGGCAGGGGCTGGTCCAGATTGGCCGCGAAATGAGGCTCAATTTCGCTTGATAGCGGCCCCGAGCCGCGCCAGCGCCGTCTTCAATTCTTCATCTTCGATGTCCCCCAGGCTTTCCGCCACCCTGGCGACGCTCTTGGGATCCGGCGGCCCGGGCCGCTTCCGGGCCCGGGGGCGCGATAGGGGGGCCTGGCGAAAGGCGAGCTTGCCGACCGCGCTCCAGCCGAAGAAGCGGTTGACCCGCTCCAGGATCACGTCGGCCGAGTGCTGGATCTCCAGCGCCATCGGCCCCTCGACCCGCAGCACCAGCGTCGCTGGCTCCTGCGGCTGGCCCTCGACCGGCCGCGGCCATTGCATCTTCAGCGGCTCGGCATGGGCCGCGATCTCGGGCCCGGCAATCTGCGCCCACCGCGTCACCAGCTCGCGCGCGGCAAACCCCTGCTTGGCATAGGCCTCGGCAAAGACGTCGTTGAGCAGCAGCGACAGCGGCTTGGCGCTGAGGGGACCGGGTTTGAAGATGGGACCGAATTTGGACATGGAGCCTTATAGCACCGGGTTCGGCCGGCCTCACCATTTGCGAGCGATCCGTGAAGAAAGACGTGGATGCCCGCGGCGAGCGCGGGCATGACGTGGAGAGATCGGCGTGACCTCGTTACAGTGAAGGCATGAGCCCCAAATCCGCGCTGAAGGCAAAATCGGAACCGAGGCATGCCGAGGCCGGTTCGCGTCCCACCTTGCTGCTCGCCTGGTACGATCGCCACCGCCGCCGGCTGCCCTGGCGCGCGATGCCCGGCGAGACCTCGGATCCTTACCGGGTCTGGCTGTCGGAGATCATGCTCCAGCAGACCACGGTGAAGGCGGTCGGCCCTTACTTCGAAAAGTTCGTCGTGCGCTGGCCGGATGTCACGGCGCTCGGCCGCGCCTCGCAGGATGACGTGCTGCGGATGTGGGCCGGGCTCGGCTATTATTCGCGTGCGCGCAATCTCTATGCCTGCGCGGTGGCGGTGACGCGCGAGCATGGCGGCGTGTTTCCCGACACCGAAGAGGCACTGCGTGCGCTGCCGGGGATCGGGCCCTACACGGCGGCGGCGATTGCCGCGATCGCCTTCGACCGCCACACCATGCCTGTCGACGGCAATATCGAGCGGGTGGTGTCGCGGCTCTTTGCCGTTGAGGAAGAACTGCCGCAGGCAAAGCCGCAGATCCAGCAACTGGCAACAACGCTGCTGGCGAACTCCCGGGCCGGCGACAGCGCGCAGGCGCTGATGGATCTGGGCGCCTCGATCTGCACGCCGAAGAAGCCGGCCTGCTCGCTGTGCCCGTTCACCGAGGGTTGCACGGCGCGGGCGCTAGGTACGCAGGAGACGTTCCCGCGCAAGGCGCCGAAGAAGAGCGGGGCGCTGCGGCGCGGCGCCGCCTTCGTCATCACGCGCGGCGACGAACTGCTGGTTCGCTCCCGCGCTGAAAAGGGCCTGCTCGGCGGCATGACCGAGGTGCCGGGCTCGGACTGGCGCGCCGGGCAAGAGGACGCGACGGCGAAGCAGCAGGCGCCCGAGCTCAAGGGGCTGTCGCGCTGGCAGCGCAAGGTTGGCGTCGTCACCCACGTCTTCACGCATTTTCCGCTGGAGCTGGTGGTCTACACCGCGAAGGCCGAGGCGCGCACGCGCGCGCCCGCGGGCATGCGCTGGGTGCCGATCGCGACGCTTGCCGATGAGGCGCTGCCCAACGTCATGCGCAAGGTCATTGCGCACGCGCTCGACTGAAGCTCAGGCCGCGCGCGCGGCGCGCTCGTCCTCTGCAGGCATCAGGAAGGTGCGGTTGCGCCCGGTCTTCTTGGCGACATAGAGCCCCTGGTCGGCGCGCTCGATCACGTCCTGCACGTCGCGGTCGCTCTCGTCGAACAGCGCCAGCCCGACGGACACGGTGAGGGGGATGATTGTGTTGCCGTGGCGCACCGTCGCGCTCTCGATCGACGTCCTGATGCGATCGGCGAGCAGCACGGCCGTCTCCTGGTCGATTTCGCGCAGCAGCACCACGAACTCCTCGCCACCGAAGCGGGCGGCCTTGTCGGTGGTCCGGATCGACTGGCTGACGATCTCGGCCACGCGCTTGATGGCGTCGTCACCGGCGGCGTGGCCATGGGTGTCGTTGATCTTCTTGAAGTGATCGATGTCGATCATCAGCGTCGCCATGTTGCGCTTGTAGCGGCGGCAGAACGCGACGGCGTCGTCGGCCACGGCGAGGAAGGAGCGGCGGTTCATCAGGCCGGTCATGAAATCGGTGTCGGCGAGCTCGCGCAGCTTGAGCATGTCCTCCTGGAGCTGCATCGCGTTTTCGCTCGCGCGCAGCTCGGCTTCCTTGGTGCGCTCCTCGGCAAGGCCGATGCGGCGGAGCAGCGAGCGCAGCGCGCGCGAGAGCTGCACCACCTCGGCCGAGCCGCTCTGTCGGGCCAGCATGGTCGGGCCATGGACGCGTCCGATCCGGTCGGCTTCCTGCGTGATGGCGATGATGGGAGCGGCGATCCGGCGCGAGACCAGCACGGCCAGCGACAGCGCGATCAGGGCGGTCGCCGCACCGATCGCCAGGATCAGCTTCGCTGACGAGATTGCGGCGGCGAGCGCCACGTTCGCCGGCTGGCTCGCCGCGACGATCCAGTTCAGGCCCTGATAGTCGCGGTAGCCGCTGCCGACATGGAACGCGGTCAGCATCTGCTGTCCGTCCCTCATTTCGCGGAAGGTGCCGTCGCCGGCTTTCAGGATGCCGGCAAGCTCATCGCCGTCATAGCGGATGGTTTCCTTCTGCGGTCCGACCAGGACCATTCCGCCTTTGCTGATGATCGAGAGCGTTGCGTCGGCGTTGCCGTCACTGGCTTCGGCGTCCTTGATCAGGCTGCTCGCCCAATTCCAGTCCAGATGTCCGCCGAGCACGCCGAGCAGCTTGCCGGACGCATCACGCACGGGAACGGCAATATCGACGAAGCGATAGGGCTCGTTGTTGGCGCGTTGCGTGAGCAGCGAGGCGAGCAGGAGGGCCTCGTGCACGTCGCCGACGGCGACCCTTTCAAGACCTTGCTTGAACCAGGGGCGTGCAGCCACGGACTTGCCTTGCAGCATGCCGCCGGTTGCCGCGACGACGTTGCCGTCGACGTCGGCGAACCCGATCCAGGCGAAATCAAAGGAATGCTGAAGCGCCTCGAGCGAGCTACGCAATGCGGCTGGATCGCCCTGCCATAGCTGCTCCATCGGTTGCAGCTCTGCGAAAAGCTTCATTTCCTGCCGCCGCGTCGCCATGAAGCGGTCGAGCCGGCCGGACACCATCGCGGCTGTTCCGGCGAGGTTGTTCTCGATGAGCGCCGCAGTGTTTCTGTAGCTGATGAGGGCAGCGCCGGCGGCGAGGGTGCCGACCAGCACGATGGACATCGCGGCGACGGCCGCAGCGATCTGCGTCCGTACGGTCAGTCGATCTTCGATCGCGTGCAGGCGGTTCGCCGCCCGCTGCAGAAGGGCTCGCATGGAATGGCTCCGGTGTCACCGTCGCTTGTCCCACGTGGTAACTTCCAACCGCTTACCGGCGGATTTC
>JAEWBW010000399.1 GCA_023390955.1 Pseudomonadota bacterium | reverse complement strand
GGGCATGGTGGTGCACGAGACTTACCAAAAGGCCGACGGCACCTATGTGCAGCCGGTCGAGGTCAAGATCGACACCGGCGCCAATGGCCGCCGTGCGACGCTGCTCACGACCGGCGAGGACGTCCGGATCGGCGCGATCGAGAAGATGTCGAAGTCGAAGAAGAACACGGTCGACCCCGACGACATCATCGAGACCTACGGCGCTGACGTCGCCCGCTGGTTCATGCTGTCGGACTCCCCGCCCGACCGCGACGTGATCTGGAGCGACGAGCGCGTCCAGGGCGCATCGCGCTTCGTGCAGCGGCTGTGGCGGCTGGTGAACGACTCGGTGGAACTCGGCAAGGGCGCGCCCGCGGGCCGTCCGGCCAGCTTTGGCCCGGATGCGACCAGCTTGCGCAAGGCGGCCCATGGCGCGCTCGACAAGGTCACCACCGGGATCGAGCGGCTGCATTTCAACGTCTGCCTCGCCCATATCCGCGAGTTCACCAACAGCTTCTCGGAGATCCTGCAGCGGCCGGGCCAGCCGGCCCCCGATCTCGCCTGGTCCATCCAGGAAGCAAGCCGGATCCTGGTACAGCTGGTCTCGCCGATGATGCCCCACCTCGCCGAGGAGTGCTGGCAGGTGCTGGGCCAGTCCGGGCTGGTTTCGGAGGCCGATTGGCCCCAAATCGAACGCGATTTGCTGGTTGAAGACACCGTGACCCTGGTGGTTCAGGTCAACGGCAAGAAGCGGGGCGAGGTCACAGTTGCAACAGCGGCCCAAAATCCGGAAATCGAGGCTGCCGTTTTAACCCTCGATGCGGTAAAACTGGCCTTGGACGGCAAGCCCGTCCGCAAGGTGATCATCGTCCCCAAGAGGATCGTGAATGTTGTCGGCTAGGATCCGTATCGCAGCGCGCCTGCTGGCGGTCGCCACTTTGGCGGCCTTCACGGCCGGCTGCTTCCAGCCGATGTACGCCGAGCGGGCCGACGGCTCTCCCGGACTGCGTGAGAAGCTGATGGGGGTCGACCTTCCGCCGGTCGAAAAGCCGAATGCCTCGCGCGAGGCCCGGGTCGGCGTCGAGGTCCGCAACGCCCTCGCCTTCAAGCTCTACGGCACGGCCACCGGGATGCCGCCGACCCACCGCCTGGTGCTGCGGTTCTCGACCAGCCGGTCGTCCCTGATCCTCGATCCCGCGACGGGTCTGCCGAGCAGCGAGAATTACGGCATCGACGCCCAGTTCAATCTGATCAACATCGCGACCAACCAGTCGGTGATGACCGGCACGACCTTCTCGCGCGTGTCCTACGACATGCCCGGCTCCTATCAGCGCTTCGCCCGTAACCGCGCGACGCGCGACGCCGAGGACCGCGCCGCCAACGAGATCGCCGAGAACATCACGACCCGGTTGGCCTCGTTCTTCACCGCAGGCAGCTGATTTCATCCCGTCATTCCGGGGCTCGCGTAGTCGTTGAGGCGAAATGGTCGCGCTACGCGGAAAAGAGATCGATTCCTTCCTGGCCCGGCCCGATGCCGGCCGCCCGATCATCCTGCTTTACGGGCCCGACGCCGGCCTCGTACGCGAGCGCGCCGATGCGCTGATCGCGTCCGCGGTCGATGATCCCAACGACCCCTTCTCGCTCGTGAAGCTCGACGGCGACGAGCTTTCCGCCGAGCCGTCGCGTCTCGTCGACGAAGCTATGACCGTGCCGCTGTTCGGCGGCCGCCGCGCCATCCGAATCCGCGCCGGCTCCCGCAGTTTTGCCAGCGGCCTCGATACGCTCAGCGAGATGCAGGTCAGGG
The DNA here is from genome assembly GCA_023390955.1 of Pseudomonadota bacterium. Classification (GTDB taxonomy): domain Bacteria; phylum Pseudomonadota; class Alphaproteobacteria; order Rhizobiales; family Xanthobacteraceae; genus Bradyrhizobium. The sequence goes on along the minus strand of JAEWBW010000399.1, from coordinate 5,490 downwards.
ATTGCCGCATCGTGATCGAGGCCGGCGAGCTCCGCCCGGAATCGCCGCTGCGCAAGGCCTGCGAGAAAGCCAAGACGGCGGTCGCGATCGCCTGCTATCCCGACACCGAGCGCGACCTCGCCAAGCTGATGGAGGACGAGCTCCGCATCGCCAATCTGCGCATTGCACAGGAGGCGCGCGCGGCGCTGATGTCGTTCCTGGGCGGCGACCGCCAGGCCTCGCGCAACGAGCTGCGCAAGCTGACGCTCTACGCGCACGGCAAGGGCGAGATCACGCTCGACGACGTGATGGCCGTCGTCGCCGACGCCTCCGAGCTAAAGCTCGATCCGATCGTCGACGGCGCCTTCGCCGGCCGGCCCGATATCGTCGAGAACGAGTTCGCAAAAGCGATGATCGCCGGGACCTATCCCGGCGTGATCATCTCGGCCGCGCAGCGCCAGGCCGCGTGGCTGCACAAATCCGCGCTGGCTGTCGCCGAGGGCACGCCCATCTCGGCCGTGCTCGAAGGCGGCTATCCCCGTCTTCATTTTTCAAGGAAGGCCGTGGTCGAAACCGCGCTGCGCAATTTCAGCGTGGCAAGGCTCGCCGCCGTGATCGAGCAGCTCGCAGCCGCCGCGCTCGATACCCGCAAGCAATCGACGCTTGCCGCCGCCATCGCCCAGCGCACGCTGATGGCGATCGCCGCGAACGCGAAGCGGCGGGGCTGAGGTCTCTCCACGTCATTGCGAGCGAAGCGAAGCAATCCAGAGTCCCCCCGCGGAAGGATTCTGGATTGCTTCGTCGCTCGCGCTCCTCGCAATGACGAGCACGGTGCACGACCGTCATCCTGAGGTGCGAGCCGCGCGGCGCAACGCGGCGCGCGGAGAGCCTCGAAGGATGAACGGCCCCGATGCAGCCGGGCCGTCACCCTTCGCGGGCCGCTGAAGACGCGGCCACCTCAGGGTGACGGTGATAGAGAGTTGGCGGTTACAGCCCGCCTTTCGCCAGCCGCTTCATCACTTCGTCGAGCTGGTCGAGGTTGCGGTAATTGATCTGCACGGAACCGCCGGGATCGCGGTGGTTGACGGTGACCTTGAGGCCGAGTGCGTCGCTGACACGCTTTTCGAGATCAACGGTGTCGGCGTCCTTCTCCTTGGCACCGGCGCGCGCCTTCTGCGGCTTGCGCTCCGGCACGCCCTCTTCATGCGCCAGCGCCTCGGCCTGTCGGACGTTGAGCCCCTCTTCCACGATACGCTTGGCCGAAGCCAGCGGATCCGGCACGCCGATCAGCGCGCGGGCATGACCCGCCGACAGCTCGCCGCTGGTGATGAAGGCCTGCACCTCGGCCGGCAGCTTCGTCAGCCGCATCATGTTGGCGACGTGGCTGCGGCTCTTGCCGACGACCTTGGCGATCTCGTCCTGGCTGCGTTTGAACTCGTTGGCGAGCGCGTGATAGCCCAGCGCCTCTTCCATCGGGTTGAGGTCTTCGCGCTGCACGTTCTCGACGATCGCAAATTCCAGCGCGTCGCTGTCGCTGATGTCGACCGGAACGATCGGCACCTCGTGCAGGCCGGCCATCTGCGAGGCGCGCCAGCGCCGCTCGCCGGCGATGATCTCGAAGCGGTCCTGCGCGCCCTTCACGGGACGCACCACGATCGGCTGGATCACGCCGTGCTGCTTGATGGAGTCAGAGAGCTCCTTGAGCTCGGTCTCCAGGAAGGCACGGCGCGGATTGCGCGGGTTGGCCTTGACGAACTCGATCGGCACCTTGCGCTGCGCGCGCGGCCGATCGACATGCTGCGCCTCGCCGCCGACATCACCGATCAGACTTGCAAGACCCCGGCCCAGTCGCGAACGCGCTTCGTCGGCCATCGCCAGCTCCCTTGGATTCACGTGCAGCACTCCAGAACTGAATTATCGTAGGTAGGGTGGGAAAAGCGAAGCGTGCCCACCGGTTGTGTGCGGAAATTGGTGGGCATGGCGAAGACGCCTTTGCCCACCCCACGGCGTCATCAATGCGTCGTGCGCAGCTCGCGCTCACGCTGGATCACTTCCGTGGCGAGGCGCAGATACGCATCGCTGCCGACGCATTTAAGATCGTAGACCAGCACGGGCTTGCCGTAGGACGGCGCCTCGGAAATGCGCACGTTGCGCGGGATCATGGTCTTGTAGACCTTCTCGCCCATGAACTGGCGGACGTCGGCGACGACCTGGTTCGAGAGGTTGTTGCGCGAGTCGAACATGGTCAGCACGATGCCGTGGATCGACAGGTTCGGATTGAGCGTCGAGCGCACCTGCTCCACCGTCTGCAGCAATTGTGACAGACCTTCGAGCGCGAAGAACTCGCACTGCAGCGGCACCAGGATCGCATCGGACGCCGCCATCGCATTCACCGTCAGCAAATTGAGCGAGGGCGGGCAGTCGATCAGCACGTAGGTGTAGTCGGCTTCGGGCGAGACGTTGTTGTTGAGCGCGCCGATCGCGTCGCGCAGCTTGAACGCGCGGCCGGGCGTGGTGCCGAGCTCGAGTTCGAGACCGGAGAGATCCATGGTCGAGGGCGCGATGTGCAGCCGCGGCACCGCGGTCGCGACCACCGCCTCGCGCAGCGCGGCTTCGCCGATCAGCACGTCGTAGGTCGAGCAAGAGCGGTTGCGGCGATCGATGCCGAGGCCGGTCGAGGCGTTGCCCTGGGGATCGAGATCGACGATCAGGACTCGCTCACCAATCGCGGCGAGTGCCGTGCCGAGATTGATCGCCGTGGTTGTCTTGCCCACGCCGCCCTTCTGATTCGCGAGCGCGAGGATGCGCGGATGCCCGTGCGGCACCGTGTCGGTCTGGTCGGCCTGGTTGGTCTCGTCGATCACGGTCATCTCAATCCCCACTCAACCCCATAACGCCTCAGCCGCGCCGTTCGGCGGTGGCCAGCTCCACGATCCAGCCGTCACCGGTGCGGCTGCGGTGGAGCTTTGGCTGAATATTCCAATATTTAGTGGCCTCGGTCAATTCGGCCTCAACATCTTGACCCTTGAGAAACAGCGCTTTCGCGCCGTTGCGCATCAGGGGCTCCGCAAAGCCGATGAGTTGGTGTAGCGGAGCCAGCGCCCGGGCGGTCACGCAATCGACGGGGCCGGTGATTCTATCCACATTATCCCCGATATCAGCGAGGTGGACCATTCCCGGCGACGCGGTGCAGCGGATGGCTTCGCGCAGGAACGCAGCCTTCTTGGCGATTCGCTCGACGAGATGGATCCGGGCGTCAGGCGTCTCCGCCAGTGCGCAGGCCAGCACCACGCCGGGAAAGCCGCCACCGCTGCCGAGGTCGGCCCAGCGCCTGGCCGATGGGGCGAGGTCGACGAGCTGAAGCGAGTCGGCGATGTGCCGGGTCCAGAGCTGCGGCAGGGTCGAGGGCGCGACGAGATTGGTCTTGGCCTGCCATTCCCGCAGCAGCGCGATGTAGCGGTCGAGGCGATCTGCCGTTTCATGTGAAACGGGCGCGAGCTTGAACGCCGCGGCTTTGTCGGCTGCGAGTGCCTCGTCCAATGACCGAGCATCGATCTTGGGTTCGTCGGCCTTTGGCTTGGTCGGTGCCGGGCCAGGCCGGCGCAGCCCCTCGCCTCCGTCCGAACGCCGTGCTGAGGATCTGTCCCCGATCGGTCCGCGCTGTTTCACGTGAAACGCCTATGCGATGGCTTTCGAAGTCTTCCGGGACTCGCGGCGCAGATAGGCCGCCAGGATTCCAAGCGCGGCCGGCGTCATGCCGTCGATCCGGCCGGCCTGGCCGACCGTGAAGGGCCGCGCCTTCTCCAGCTTGGCGCGGACCTCATTCGAGAGACCCGGCACCTGCTGATAGTCGACCTCCGACAACACCAGCCCCTCGTCGCGCCGGAAGGCTTCGACATCGGCGCTCTGGCGTTCGAGATAGACGTCGTATTTGGCGTCGATCTCGAGATGGGTGACGCTGACGGGATCGATGGCCGCAAGCTCCGGCCAGATCGCCCTCACCTGAGTCCAACCGACCTCCGGATAGGCCAGCAACTCAAAGGCCGAGCGGCGCTGACCGTCCCGATTCAGGGCCAGCCCGTGCTTGGCGGCCTCGTTCGGGGTGATGGTGAGAGACTTTGCCAACGTTTTGGCCGCTGCGAGGGCCGACACCTTGGCCCGGTGGTGCTCGGTCCGGGCGCTGCCGACGCATCCGAGCGCGATGCCCTTCTCGGTCAGGCGCTGATCGGCGTTGTCGGCCCGCAGAGTCAGCCGGTATTCGGCCCGCGAGGTGAACATCCGATAGGGTTCGGAGATGCCGCGGGTGACGAGGTCGTCGATCATCACACCGAGATAGCCGTCAGCCCGGTCGAACACCGTGAGGGCCGCCCCGCTCGCGGCCAGCGCCGCATTGAGGCCGGCGACGATACCCTGGGCGGCCGCTTCCTCATATCCGGTGGTGCCGTTGATCTGTCCGGCGAGGAAAAGACCCTTCACCCGGCGGGTCTGCAGGGTTGGATCGAGCTCGCGGGGATCGACATGGTCGTATTCGATGGCATAGCCCGGCCGAACCATCCTGACCCGCTCGAGGCCGGGGATGGTGATGAGGATCGCCTGCTGGACCTCCTCCGGAAGCGAGGTCGAGATCCCATTGGGATAGACCGTCGTATCGTCGAGCCCCTCGGGCTCCAGGAAGATCTGATGGCCGTCGCGATCGCCGAAACGGACGATCTTGTCCTCGATCGAGGGGCAATAGCGCGGCCCGGTGCTCTTGATCTGCCCCGAATACATCGGAGACCGGTGAACATTGGCCCGGATCACCTCATGGGTGGCCGGCATGGTCCTTGTGATGCCGCACTGGATCTGCGGAGTGGTGATCCGGTCAGTCATGACCGAGAAAGGCTCTGCCGGATCGTCTCCCGGCTGCATTTCGACCGCCGACCAGTCGATCGTGGTGCCATCCAGGCGCGGCGGGGTGCCGGTCTTGAGCCGGCCGAGGGTAAAGCCGGCCTGTTCGAAAGACTTCGAGAGACCCATCGCCGGAGCCTCTCCGACGCGGCCGGCCGGCCAGTCCTTCTCACCGAGATGGATCAGGCCGCGCAGAAAGGTGCCGGTGGTGACGACGACAGCGCCGGTCCGGAAGGTCCGACCATCAGCCAGGCGAAGACCGGTCACCCTTCCGTCGGTCATGATCAGTTCGTCCGCCTCGCCTTCGATCACGCTGAGACCTTCGGTCTCCCGGATCGCGGTCTGCATGGCGGCGGCGTAGAGCTTGCGATCGGCCTGGGCCCGGGGACCGCGAACGGCGGGACCCTTGCGACGATTGAGAACCCGGAACTGGATGCCGCCGGCGTCGGCCACCCGGCCCATCAAACCGTCGAGGGCGTCGATCTCGCGGACCAGATGACCCTTGCCGAGGCCGCCGATGGCGGGATTGCAGGACATCGCACCGATCGTCGAAAAGCGATGGGTGACCAAGGCAGTTTTAGCGCCCATGCGGGCAGCGGCAGCCGCGGCTTCACAGCCGGCATG
>JAEWBW010000368.1 GCA_023390955.1 Pseudomonadota bacterium | reverse complement strand
CAGCTTTGCGATCGGCGGCAGCACGCCGAACGCGTCAGCGGCGAGCATCACCACGTTCTTCGGCTGCGGCGCGCGGCCGGTGCGCGAAGCGTTCGGGATGAAGTCGAGCGGATAGGCCGAACGGGTGTTCTCGGTCTTGGATCCGTCGTCGAAATCGACCACGCGGGTGTCTTCGTCGAGCACGCAGTTCTCGAGCACCGCGCCGAAGCGGGTCGAGGCCGCGAAGATCTCGGGCTCGGCTTCCTGCGACAGCTTGATGCACTTGGCGTAGCAGCCGCCTTCGAAGTTGAAGACGCCGTTCGGGCCCCAGCCGTGCTCATCGTCACCGATCAGCGTGCGGTTCGGATCGGCCGACAGCGTGGTCTTGCCGGTGCCGGACAGGCCGAAGAAGATCGCGGTGTCGCCATTGGCGCCGACATTGGCCGAGCAGTGCATCGGCATCACGCCACGCTCGGGCAGATAGTAGTTCAGCGTGGTGAAGACCGACTTCTTCATCTCGCCGGCATAGTAGGAACCGGCGATCAGCACGATCTTGCGGGCGAAGTCGATCGCGACGACGTTCTCCGACTTGCAGCCGTGACGTTTCGGATCGGCACGGAAGCTCGGCATGTCGATGATGGTGAGTTCGGGCACGAAGCTCGACAGCTCGACCGCCTCGGGGCGAATCAGCAGCGTGCGGATGAACAGCGAGTGCCAGGCGAGCTCGGTGAAGACGCGCGTCTTGATGCGATAGGCCGGATCGGCGCCACCGTACAGGTCCTGCGCGAAGAGCTGCTTGCCTTCGGCATGCTTGAGGAAATCCTGATAGAGCGTCTCGAACTGCTCTGCGGTGATCGACTGGTTGCCGGCCCACCACATCTTCTTGTCGGTGGTGGCGTCGCGCACCGTGAACTTGTCCTTCGGGCTGCGGCCGGTGAACTCACCGGTATCAGCGCAGAGCGAACCGTCGGCCGACAGGACCGCCTCACCGGCGGACAGCGAGTATTGATAAAGTTGCGGAGCGCCGAGGTTCCAATGAACCTGCTTGAGATTCTTTAAGCCGAATTTGTCGGCACCGAAGGCACCGTTGCGCACGCCCGTCTCTTGCACGAAAAATCCTCCTCAACCCGCGTTACTCGGCGCGACTTTGCTTGGCGCCTTCATCGCGGACACCGTGAATAATAGGCCATCCGGCCTCGGCTGGACGACCTAATATCGGTGAACGCTGGGCTTGCCAAGCTGATCCCGCAGGATGTGGTTTATTCAAGGGCCGGGCCAAAAGCCGCGCAGGTCAAGACTTGCGTGCACAAGTCAAAACCATCGATGGTCGCGCAACCAAATCGCTTAAAGCGAGGATTTTGCGACGCACAATCACATCATTCTACCGCACGGCACCTTCGCCGATCAGTGCGAAGGGTGCCCATATCGCGGGATATGCATTGCGCGGCGACGAGGGGTCATCGAGAAAAGTTAACATCGCGCGGCGCAGGGCTTCGGCTCGGCCGAGTCCTGGTTCGTTTTTGAGCATCTCGAAAGTCGATGTGGTCAATCGCGTGGCAGCCTCGGAATCCACGGCCCAGTGCGAGACCAGAAGCGCACGGGCGCCGGCATAGAAGAACGAGCGCGCCAGTCCCGACAGCGCCTCGGCGCCGGGCTTGTCGCCGGCAATCGTATTGCATGCCGACAGCACGACCCAATCCGCATTGAGCTTGAGCTGCGCGACCTCGCTCGCCGTGAGCAGACCGTCATCGAGTTCGGATGGCCGGTCCGGCATCGAAAGCGCGAGCGAAGGCTCGCCAACGCCCTTGACGTCACCGGCGACCAAGCCGTGGGTCGCGAAATAGACGATGCCGTATTGGGCAAGCGCAGCTCGCTTCAACGTCGTCTCGCTGGCGTCGCGTCCGAGATGAATGTCGGCATCGGCCGCACCGACATCCCTGGCCACCGCGCTCAGCTCGTCCGCCGTGTCGGGCAGTTGCGGCAGCGACTGCGCAAGTCGCGCGCGATCGACGCCGGCGCCACGCCAGAAATCGGTATAGGCGATCGTCGCGATGCTGCGCGCGGCAACCTTTGCGCCCGGGGCGCGGCGCTCCGCCGGCCCTTCCTGCGCAGGGTTGAACACGGGATCGCCAAAGCCGGTCATCGGCTTCACGCTCTGATCCCTGCGCGCAAAGGCCCGCAGCGACTTCAGGCTGACCACCGAGGGCAGCACCGAGACGGCTTGCCGCCGCAACAGCCAGGCGGCATTGCGATAACCGTCGAGCTTGTCGGGGATCGCCGCGGGCGGCGTCTCGGTGACGAGCAGATGGAACGGCAGAGCCGTCAGCGCGGCGGACGGCACGACCAGCAGGCTGCGCTTGCCTTTTGTCAGCGTCTCCACAGGCGCGAGCAGCGCGACATAGAGCTCATGGGCCAGCGCGAGATCGAACAGGCCGGACTTGCCGGAGGCATCGCTGGCCTTGCCGACGTCGAGCCCCTTGCGGAACGCCGACACCTTCTGCGCCAGCACATCCGCACCGACCGGAATCCGCTTCCACGCAACGCCTTCGCGCGTGATCGCGATGACGTAGCTCTCCTTGTCCACGACCGCGAAGAGCGCCATGGCTTCGTCAGTCGACAGCAGCGCCTGAATGTCATTCAGCGCCAGCGGCAGCGGATTGGAGAGCGAGGCGTAGTCCGGAAACTCGACGGCGAGCGTCTTCTGAAGGCCGGTTCGTTCGCCG
>JAEWBW010000375.1 GCA_023390955.1 Pseudomonadota bacterium | reverse complement strand
TCGTCGACGATGGCGAAGAAGTGCGGCCGCTGGACCATGTCCTCGAGCCGGTACTTCATGTTGTCGCGCAGATAGTCGAAGCCGTATTCGTTGTTGGTGCCGTAGGTGATGTCGCAGGCATAGGCCGATTTGCGCTCGGCATCGTCGAGACCATGGACGATGATGCCGGTGGTCATGCCGAGGAAGCCGTAGATCTGGCCCATCCAGCCGGCGTCGCGGCGGGCGAGGTAGTCGTTGACGGTGACGACGTGGACGCCCTTGCCGGCGAGCGCGTTGAGGTAGACCGCGAGCGTTGCCACCAGCGTCTTGCCTTCGCCGGTCTTCATCTCGGCGATGTCGCCCTCATGCAGCACGATGCCGCCGATCAGCTGGACGTCAAAATGCCGCTGGCCGAGGGTGCGCTTGGCCGCCTCGCGGACGGTCGCGAAGGCCGGCACCAGGAGGTCGTCGAGCGACTTGCCTTCGGCGAGCTGCTGCTTGAATTCGGCGGTCCGGGCCTTGAGCGCCTCGTCGGAGAGCTTGGAGACCTCGGCCTCCAGCGCGTTGATGGCGTTGACGCGGGATTGATACCCCTTCACCCGCCGGTCATTGGCGGAGCCGAAAAACTTGCGGGCGAGCGCGCCGATCATGCCAAATTCCTGTGTTCGCGATTACGCGTTGCAGCCGAGAGGTTGTCACCAACTTGCCTATCAACTCACCGTGACGCCTTGCGGTGCCAGTCCCGGCCTGCGGGGTGTCCGCCATATGCGGTGGGAGTTGAGCAAATATGGGTTCAACGGCCAAAAACGCAGCAAAATAAACGCCATCGCCATTGACGCGACCGGCCAGAGATATGGCCGGGTCAGAGCCTTGTCAACGGAGCCGAGATTGCCGCTAATTCATCATTTTGACAGGTTTTTCGCGTTGCCAAGGTCCCCCGATTGGGCGAGTGTCCGCCCGCCCGGACTACCCCGTAAACATAAGGATTTTTCATGATCTCCCCGTTCCCGGTAACGAAAAGCGGCCTCCGCTTCGGCCTCGCCTCCGCCCTCGCGGGCTGCCTCGCGCTGGCGCTGGTTGCGGGGCCCGGCCGGGCCGCTGATGACCCGGTCCTGGCCAAGGTCAACGGCGCGGAAATCAAGAAGAGCGACGTGGCGCTGGCCGAGGAGGAGCTTGGGCCCTCTTTGGCCCAGATGGACCCGGCCACCAAGGACGAGAACGTCCTGTCCTTCCTGATCGACATGAAGATCGTGGCCAAGGCCGCCGAGGACAAGAAGATCGCCGACGGCGAGGAATTCAAGAAGCGGCTGGCGTTCGCCCGCAACCGCCTGCTGATGGACAGCCTGCTCGCCCAGGAAGGCAAGGCCGCGACCACCGAAGACGCCATGAAGAAGGTCTACGAGGAGGCCGGCAAGCAGATCAGCGGTGAGCAGGAGGTGCGCGCCCGCCACATCCTGGTCGAGACCGAGGACGAGGCCAAGGCGGTCAAGGCCGAGCTCGACAAGGGTGCCGATTTCGCCGAGCTCGCCAAGAAGAAGTCCAAGGATCCGGGTTCGGCCGATGGCGGCGACCTCGGCTTCTTCACCAAGGAACAGATGGTCCCGGAATTCTCGACGGTCGCCTTCGCGCTCGAGCCGGGCAAGATCTCCGACCCCGTGAAGTCGCAGTTCGGCTGGCACATCATCAAGGTCGAGGAAAAGCGCAACCGCAAGGCGCCGGACTTCGCCCAGGTGAAGGCCCAGATCGAGACCTACGTTACCCGCAAGGCGCAGTCCGAATACGTCGCCAAGCTCCGTACCGAGGCCAAGGTCGAGCGTCTCGACAAGCCGGCGGCCGATCCGGCGAAGACCGACGCCAAGCCGGCCGATCCGGCCAAGCCGTCCGACAACAAGATGGCGCCGCCCGCGAAGAAGTAAGAATTCGCTGTCACTTCGCTGACGCCAAGAGTATTTAGGTATCGCAATGGCCGGGCATCGCCCGGCCATCTGCATATCTAGACCTCTGCACATCCAGACCTCACCAAGGCGCGATCTCCGATGTCCTCAACCGTCTCCCCGCTCGCTCCCACGAACGTTCCCGACATGCCCACCATCGCGGGCATCCGTCTTGCGACGGCCGAGGCCGGCATCCGCTACAAGAACCGCACCGACGTGCTGCTGGCTGTCATGGACAAGGGCACTGCGGTCGCCGGCGTCTTCACCAAGTCCAAGTGCCCCTCCGCGCCGGTCGAATGGTGTCGGGCCAAGCTGAAGGGCGGCAAGGCGCGCGCGCTGGTGGTCAATTCCGGCAACGCCAACGCCTTCACCGGCAAGACCGGCCGCGCCTCCACCGCACTGACCGCGAAGATCGCGGCCAAGGCGGTCGGCTGCCCCGAGGGCGAGATATTCCTGGCTTCGACCGGCGTGATCGGCGAGCCGCTGGATGCGACCAAGTTCGACGGCGTGCTCGGCCGCCTCGCCGAGACCGCCGAGCCCGGCGACTATCTCGCCGCGGCCAAGGCAATCATGACGACCGACACCTTCCCCAAGGTCGCGACCGCGACGGTGAAGCTCGGCAAGGCCAAGGTCACCATCAACGGCATGGCCAAGGGCGCCGGCATGATCGCGCCCGACATGGCGACGATGCTGTCCTTCATCTTCACCGACGCGCCGATCGCACCGGCTGCGCTGCAGGCGCTGCTCAAGGCCGGCGTCGAAGACACTTTCAATGCCGTCACGATCGACGGCGATACCTCAACCTCGGATACGCTGCTGGCCTTCGCCACGGGCGCTGCCGCAGAGCATGGCGCGCCAAAAATCAGCCGCGCCAGCGACCCGCGCCTGAAGGCCTTCGTCAAGGCGTTCAACCAGGTGCTCGCCAATCTGTCCGAGCAGGTCGCCCGTGACGGCGAAGGCGCGCGCAAGCTGGTCGAGATCACCGTCGAAGGCGCCAAGACCAAGGCCTCCGCCCGCAAGATCGCGATGTCGATCGCGAACTCGCCGCTGGTGAAGACCGCGATCGCGGGCGAGGACGCCAATTGGGGCCGCGTGGTGATGGCGGTCGGCAAGGCCGGCGAGCCGGCCGATCGCGACAAGCTGTCGATCTCGTTCAACGGCATCCGTGTAGCCAAGAGCGGCGCGCGCGACCCGTCCTACGACGAGGCGCAGGTGTCGGAAGCGATGAGGGCGCCGGAGGTCGCGATCAAGGTCTCGCTCGGCCTCGGCAAGGGCCGCGACCGCGTGCTGACCTGCGACCTCACCAAGGAATATGTCGCGATCAACGGCGATTACCGGTCGTAAGTTTTGGTCGTCATTCCGGGGCTCGCGAAGCGAGAGCTATGGTGCGCGATTGCGCACCTGAGAATCTCGAGATCCCGGGGTTCGATGCTGCGCATCGCCCCGGGATGACGCGCCTCGCGCGTCAGCTTGAAATCCTGGCGTCGGCGACCGCTTTGCGGAACAGCGCGTTCATCGCGTCCGAAATTCCCTGGGTCGGGCTGACCTCGAAATAGAGGCCGGGCGACGCACAGCTCTCCATGTTCTGCGCGATCTCGCTGTTCGGCGAGGGGCCGAACGGTCCCTTGTTGAAGGGATCGATGTAGGTCATGTACCAGGAGTTGGTCGGGAGCTGCAGGTACGTGGTGTAGAGCACCGCGATCTTGATGCCGCGGCTCTTGATGGTGGTGCAGAGCGAGACGTCGATCGGCGACTGGCAGCGTCCACCGCTCACCGTCGGCTTCGAGCAGCCGGTGTTATATTCATCGGCAACGCCGTCCGAGACGAAGAACAGATATTTCAGCGGCGCCGACGACGTGCCCGCTCCCGGTGCGCTGATCGCGGAATTGATCGCAGGGAAGACCGTGCTGAATTGCGTGTCCTTGTCGGCGGTGTAGCTGTCGTTGTTGCCGTAGACGCCCATCAAATCGATGTTGCCGGCTGCCGTCTTGGCGCTCGACAGGCTCGTGGACAGCGAGAACAGAGCGCGCAGGCCGATGGTCTTCGACGACGCACCGAAATCGTAGATCGCCATGCGGAACTGGTTCGAATAGGTCTGGGTCGAGGTCGCCGTGTCCATCAGCGACTCCGTTGCGCTGCGCAGCACGTCGATCCGCGTCGTCACGCCGAGTGTCTTGGCGAGGTTGTAGTAGTTGTTGCTGTCGTTGTAGTCGTGACAGGCGAAGGCGCACTTGTCGGACGTGTTGGCGACCATCTTGCTGACGTCGGCCGGCGTCGCCGCAACGCCCATCGACGGCGAATTGTCGAGCATCAAATAGAAGTCGATATAGAGCGGCATGGTGGCCGTCGACGTCGAGGTCCCCGACATCGTCATGGTGCTGCGGCCGACCACGCCAAGAAACATGGTCTTGATACTGGCGTTGAAGGTGACCGTCGACGTCACCTTCGAGCCGGTCTTGACCACGGTGGGCGTGACGCCGGTCAGCGTGTAGCCGGTCAAATTGGCGCGGTTGGCGTCGAAGATGTTGGTGGCGTCGGTGACGCCGACCGCGATCGTGCCGTCCCCGTTCATGGTGCCGGCGGCCTTGAAGGCGGGCGAGTTCTTCGCGATCGAGCCGACGCTGGCGGCGTCCGCCGATGCCTGCAGCTTGGCGCGCACCGCGGTGGCGCGGGAATAATCGACGGCGCAGCCGACCGCGGTGACCAGGGGGATGCAGGCGAGCGCAAAGATGACGGCGATGTTGCCGTGCCGGTCGGAGATGAACCGGCGGATCGTTCTGATCGCGGCGTGCATGGCCCTGCCCAAAGTGGTTCCCAGTCGCCCGCACTTTAGGAATGGTCGATTAATTATGGATTATAACGATCCCCGACGGACCATTGCCATCGGGTTAACGGGACGTTACCCCTCCTCGACCCTCCTCCCGAAGCTGCGCAAGGCATGAGCAATCTGAAACTGACCCTGGTGGTGGCCTGCGCCCTGATTGACGCCGACAAGCGCGTGCTGATCGCGCAGCGTCCGGAAGGCAAGACGCTGGCCGGCCTCTGGGAGTTTCCCGGCGGCAAGATCGAGCCCGGCGAGCGGCCCGAAGCGAGCCTCATTCGCGAACTGCACGAGGAGCTCGGCATCACCGTCGCCGAGCCGTGCCTGGCGCCGCTGACCTTTGCGAGCTACGGCTACGAGACGTTTCACCTGTTGATGCCGCTGTACATCTGCCGGCGCTGGGAGGGGCAGGTCGCTGCGCGCGAGGGGCAGACCCTAGCCTGGGTTCGCGCCAACAAGCTGCGCGACTATCCGATGCCGCCGGCGGACATCCCGCTGATCCCGCATCTGATCGATCTGCTGATGTGACGCGCTTCGCGCGCTAGTCCCGCTTAACGTTCTTCACCGCGTCCGCCAGGCTCGCCTTCGCCGAGCCGGGCTTGAGCGGCTGCTGCTGGCTCGCATGCGGGGCCCAGCCGGAGAGCCAGAGGATATCGAAGGTGGCGCGGATGCGGCCGTCGGCATCGGCAAAACGTTCGGCATAGATTTCCGCCATGCGCAACAACGTCGCGCGCCGGCTCGGTGTACGCCGCCGTTCGATCAGCACGTTGGACGCGCCCATGCGCCTCAAATCCTGCATCAGCGCAAACGCATTGGCGTAACGCACCACCACGCGATCGACATCGGTGACCGGCAGCGCAAAACCTGCCCGCTGCAGCAGCGCACCGATATCGCGCAAATCCGCGAACGGCGCGACGCGCGGCGAAACGCCGCCCTCGCATTCGGCTTCGGCCGCCGCAAACGCCTGCCGCAACTCGGTCAGGCTGTCGCCGCCGATCATCGCCGCCAGCAGCAGCCCGTCCGGCTTCAGGGCGCGCCTGATCTGCGCCAGCACGCCCGGCAGGTCGTTGACGAATTGCAGCGCCAGCGCCGAGATGACGAGGTCGAACGAGGCAGCCGCAAGCGGCAGCGTCTCGTTGCCATCGGCATCGGGTTCGATCCGCTGCAGCGACGGCAGGCGCCCATGCAGCGCCGTGAGGCCATCGCCGGGCGTCCAGAGGTCGGCCGCGGCATTAAAATCTCGCATCACGGCGCCCAGCCGGTCCGACATGTCCTCGCAGGCCCGATCGAGCAGGAAGTCTGCAGGACCGAGCCCCCGTGCGCGATGCCGCCGCGCGTGCAGCAATGCGCGGTCGAACAGAGCGGGCGGGGTTTGCGGAGGTGCGGCCATGGCCGCTGGTTACGCCGATCCAAGTCGTTCTGGCAATCTCTCCTCTTGTGTCCCGGACGCGGTGCGGCACGAAGTGACGCTCCGCAGAGCCGGGACCCACGATTCTGGGTGTGCGGCTCCTGGGCCCCGGCTCTGCGTCGCACCGCTGCGCGCTGCGCCGCGTCCGGGGCACGAGAGCGGTGTATGAACTTGAGTGACGGCAGGCGGAACGCTAGCCTCCTCGCATGGAAGCCGACAGCGCTCCGTCCCGCGAAAAGTCCTGGCGTGCGGCATGGACCGCCGGCCACGGTATTTTGTCGCGCGCGGCGAAATTCGCCCTCGATATCGCGTTGCCGACGCTGTGCGTGTCCTGCCGCGAGCCGGTCGATGGCGAGGGCGTCTGCGCGGCCTGCTGGGCGCGGCTGTCGTTCATCGCGCCGCCCTATTGTCCGCGGCTCGGCATTCCCTTTGTCTATGATCCCGGCCCCGAATTGCTGTCGATGGAGGCCATCGCCAATCCGCCGGCCTACCGGCGGGCCCGCGCCGCGGTGCGCTATGACGACGTCGCGCGCACGCTGGTGCATTCCCTGAAATATCAGGACCGGACCGACCTCGCCCCTGCCATGGGCCACTGGATGGCCCGCGCCGGAAGCGAGTTGCTCGAGGGAGCCGACATGCTGGTTCCGGTGCCCCTGCATTGGCGGCGGGCCTGGCGTCGCCGCTACAACCAGTCCGGAGCGCTGGCGCGCGTGATCGAGCGCCACAGCGGTGTCAGGGTAAACGGCGACGTGCTGCGGCGCATGCGCGCGACCGAGCAGCAGATCGGGCTGTCGCGTGCCCAGCGCGCCACCAATGTTCAGGGCGCATTCCAGGTATCCGCCGACCGTCAGGCCGATGTGCAGGGCCGCCGCATTGTCCTGATCGACGACGTCCTGACCTCCGGAGCGACGCTGGACGCATGCGCGCGTGCATTGCTGCGCGCCAAGGCGGCCCAGGTCGATGCGCTGGTCTTTGCCCGGGTTGTGGAGGGTGGGTCCCGTCCCATATAATTCAGACAGTTCGTGACATGAAAGCGCCAGGCGAAATGACCGTCGAAATCTACACCCGGCCGGGCTGCGGCTATTGTTCCGCGGCGAAGTCGCTGTTGACCCGCAAGAAGGTTGCCTTCACCGAGTTCGACATCGCCAAGAACCCGTCCTGGCGCGAGGAGATGTATGACCGCGCCGGCGACGGCTCGACCTTCCCGCAGATCTGGATCGGCAAGACCCATGTCGGCGGCTGCGACGATCTCTACGCGCTCGACCGCGAAGGCAAGCTGGACGGCATGCTCGAAAGCGTCAAGGCATGAGCGAGGACCGGACCTTCACCGCCGCCATGGTGCAGATGCGCACCGGGCTGATGCCGGAGCCGAGCCTGGAACAGGCGACCAAGCTGATCCGGCAAGCGGCCGCGGCCGGCGCCGACTATGTGCAGACACCCGAAGTCAGCAACATGATGCAGCTGAACCGCAAGGCGCTGTTCGAGCACCTGGCGACCGAGGAAGACGACAAGTCGCTGAAGGCGTATCGCGCACTCGCGGTGGAATTGAAGATCCACGTTCATGTCGGATCGCTGGCGCTGCGCTACTCGGACGAAAAGGCGGTCAACCGTTCATTCCTGATCGGTCCTGACGGCAATGTGCTCGCGAGCTACGACAAGATCCATATGTTCGACATCGAGCTGCCGGACGGTGAGAGCTATCGCGAATCCGCCAATTACCAGCCGGGCGAAACGGCCGTCATCTCCGATCTGCCCTGGGGCCGCATCGGCCTGACGATCTGCTACGACGTCCGGTTCCCGGCGCTCTATCGCGCGCTGGCCGAGAGCGGCGCGTCCTTCCTCACCGTGCCCTCGGCGTTCACCCGCAAGACCGGCGAGGCGCACTGGCACATCCTGCTGCGCTCGCGCGCGATCGAGACCGGTTGCTTCGTGTTCGCGGCGGCGCAGGCAGGCACTCACGAGAACAAGCGCGAGACCTACGGTCACTCCCTGATCATCTCACCCTGGGGCGAAATCCTCGCCGAGGGCGATGTCGAGCCCGGCATCATCATGGCCAGGATCGATCCGGCCAAGGTCGAGACGGCGCGCAGGGCGATTCCCTCGCTGCAGCACGGCCGCCGTTTCGGCGTCGCCGATGCCAAGGCCGGCCCCGATCATCTGCATCTGGTGCGAGGATCGGCATGATCCGCTACGCGCTGCGCTGCGACCGCGACCATGAGTTCGAGAGCTGGTTCCAGAGCTCGTCGGCCTATGACTCCCAGGTCAAGCGCAAGCTCGTGAGCTGCCCGATCTGCGGCTCGGCCAAGGTCGACAAGGCGATCATGGCGCCGCGCATCGTCGGCAAGAAGGGTCGCGGACCGGCTACGCCGCCGCCGGAGCCCGTCGCTGCGAGCGCCCCCGAGGCCGCGCCGTCCGGACCGACCTCGCTGATGCTGGCGCAGGAGAAAGAGCTCCGCACCAAGCTGAAGGAATTGCGCGATCACATCGTGAAGAACGCCGACAATGTCGGCGAGCGTTTTGCCAATGAAGCCCGCGCCATGCATTACGGCGACAAGGAACACCGGCCGATCTACGGCGAAGCCTCGCCGGACGAAGCGAAGTCGCTGATCGACGAGGGCATCGAGGTGTCGCCGCTGCCGACATTGCCGGAAGACCGGAACTGACGGCCGCTGTCGTTCCGGGGCGCGCGTAGCGCGAACCCGGAACCTCGAGATTCCGGGCTCGATGCTGCGCATCGCCCCGGAATGACGGCGGAAAAAAGCCTAAGCCCCTACCAGCACCGCGACGCCGATCACGATCAGCGCGATGCCAAACAGCTCGCGCGATGCGATCGGCTGCTTGAAGGAGTAATAGGCGACGGCCTGCGCGAACAATACCTCGATCAGCGCCAGCGTGCGGACATTGGCCGCAGCGGTGAGCGCGAACGCCAGAAACCAGAACTGCGAGGCGAAGGCACCCATGAAGCCGGCGAGCATCGACGGCCTCCACAGTCCCAGGATCGCCTTGAGCACGCCGGGCGCGCGCCAGAGCAGGTAGATCGTCAGGATCAGCGTCTGCACGAACAGGCCGAGCACCAGCGTGAACGAGGCCGCCGTCACGAAGGACACGCCGGGCACGTTGATGATGGCGCCGCGAAAGCCGACCGCCGAGAGCGCAAACGCGGCGGCGGCGACGAGACCCGTGATGGTCGGCTTCAACTCCGCAAAACTCTTCTCGCCGCCGGGGCGCAGCGCGGTGATGACGACGCCCACAGTCGCGATGACAATCGCCAGCACCTTCAGCCAGGTCAGGTGATCGCCGAGGAAGACGAAGCCGAAGATCGCGGTCTGGATCGCCTCGGTCTTGAGATACGCCGTCGTCACCACGAAGGAGCGGTCGTTCATGGCGAGCAGCATCAGGCCGGTCGCGACGATCTGGCTGAGCGCCCCGAGCAGCAGCCACGGCCAGAACACGGACGGCGGATTGGTGAGATGATCGCCGGTGGCGACCAGCACCACGGCCAGAAACAGCACCGAGAACGGAAAGCCGAACAGGAAGCGGATATTGGTCGCGCCCCAGGTCCCGAGCGGCTTTGTGAGCGACCGCTGCATCGCATTGCGCGCGACCTGGCCGAGCGCAGCGATGACGGTGAAGGGAATCCAGAGACTGGCGACGGTGAACATTGGGGGAGAGCGGTCGGAGGGCAGATGCGGCAACCTGCCGCCAGCAGCGCAGCAGGTCAATCACGCTCACGTCATGGGAGCGATGCTCTCGCTCGTCGTCCCGGCGAAGGCCGGGACCCATAACCACTAACCGTGATTATGGCGCGAGATGGTGGCTACCTATCTTCGCCAAACTCCTCCCTGGGGATATGGGTCCCGGCCTTCGCCGGGACGACACCTCATGTGAGGAAGCAGCCCCTCACACCATCCCTTCCGCCACCATCATGTAGTTCACGTCCATGTCGGACGAGAGCGTCCATTTGTCGGCGAAGGGGCTGTAGACGACGCCGGTCTGCTCGGTGATGACCAGGCGGTTGTCGAGCAGATGCTTGGTCAGCTCGTCTGGCGTGACGAACTTGTTCCACTCATGGGTGCCGCGCGGCAGCCAGCGCAGCAGATATTCTGCGCCGACGATGGCGAGCGCAAAACTCTTCCAGTTGCGGTTCAGCGTCGAGACCACCATCAGCCCGTTCGGCTTCAGCATCGCGGCGCAGCGGGTCAGGAACATACCGACGTCGGTGACGTGCTCCACCACCTCCATCGCCAGCACAATGTCAAAGCGCTCGCGCGGATCGATCTCCTCGACCGTGGTGCAGCGGTAGTCGATGGCAAGGTGCCCCTTGTCGGCATGCAGCTTGGCGGCCGCGATGTTGGTGGCGGAGGGATCGACGCCGATCACCTGCGCACCGAGCCGCGACAACGGCTCGCACAACAGGCCGGCGCCACAGCCGATGTCGAGCACGCGCAGGCCGCCGAGGCAGTTGAGGCTGCGCACATTGCGATCGAACTTGCGACAGGCGGCGTCGCGGATATAGCCGAGCCGCAGCGGGTTGATCTTGTGAAGGGGCGCCATCTTGCCCTTCGGATCCCACCACTCCGCGGAGAGCTTTGAGAACTTTGCGATCTCGGCGGCGTCGACGGTCGAACTTGCCGGGCTCATCGTGGAGGTATTTTGCTGCATGCTCATGGAAAACGCGGTCCTACCGCGCGGTGATCGAATTACGGAAGGCGAGCGGCGAGGCGATGGTGGTGATGGTTTCGCGACCCTCGCCGACGCCGTTGATGGTCACGTCGCCATAGTTGAGAATACGTCCAAGGATCGTCTGATTGACGTCGACGCTCTCGACCTTGTCCAGCGCCATCTCGAAGGTACGGCGCTTGATGAATCCCGTCTTGTGGACAACCCGCAGATTGGTCACGTCGGTCTCGGTGGTCAGGCGATGGAACCAGCCTTTGACCGTCCAGTAGACGGCTGCCAGCGCCACCAGGGCGGCACCGGCGAGACAGAGCATTCTGAGGCCGTCGTTCATGGTCTGCCCGTACAGGGCCAGCACCACTATGGCGACGATCCAGGCGCAAATCGCCGGTAAATAGAAGATCCAGTGCGCATTGGTCGAATACAGCACCTTTTCGCCGGGCTGCAGAATCTCGTCGATATAACGCGCCATAACCTCGATTTATCCATGCCCGCGCGGCCCCGGGGCGGCAGGAACCCGCTTGCCCCCGGCCCCGCCGCTCTGTATACGCGCGGTCGGTGTCCGCAGCATCTCGCGCGGGTCCACCATACCTTATCCTTATGAGGGAATGCACGCGTCGTCATGAGCCGCCTCGTGATGAAATTCGGCGGCACATCCGTCGCCAACATCGAACGTATCCGCAACGTCGCACGTCACGTGAAGCGTGAGGTCGATGCCGGGCACGAAGTCGCCGTGGTCGTCTCCGCGATGTCGGGCAAGACCAACGAGCTGGTAGCCTGGTGCACCGAAGCCTCGCCGATGCACGACGCGCGCGAATACGACGCCGTCGTCGCGTCCGGAGAGCAGGTCACGTCGGGACTCCTCGCCATCGCGCTTCAGGGCATGGGCGTCCAGGCCCGCTCGTGGCAGGGCTGGCAGATTCCGATCAAGACCAGCGACGCCCACGCGTCGGCCCGAATCATGGAGATCGACGGCACCGAGATCATCGGCCGCTTCAAGGAGCGGAAAGAGGTCGCGGTCATCGCCGGCTTCCAGGGCATCGACCCCAAGACCAATCGCATCACCACGCTCGGCCGTGGCGGCTCCGATACGTCGGCGGTCGCAATCGCAGCCGCGGTGAAAGCCGACCGCTGCGACATCTATACCGACGTCGATGGCGTCTACACCACGGACCCCCGGGTCGTGCCGAAGGCACGCCGGCTCGGCAAGATCGCGTTCGAGGACATGCTGGAACTGGCATCCCAGGGCGCCAAGGTGCTGCAGGTCCGCTCGGTGGAACTCGGCATGGTCCACAACATGCCGATCTTCGTGCGCTCGAGCTTCGACAAGCCTGAGGACATCGACCCGCATGCCAACCAGCCGCCCGGCACGCTGATCTGCAGCGAGGAGGAGATCATGGAAAACCACGTCGTCACCGGTATCGCCTTCTCCAGGGACGAAGCCCAGATCTCGGTTCGCCAGATCAAGGACAAGCCGGGCGTGGCCGCCGCGATCTTCGGCCCGCTGGCGGATGCCAACATCAACGTCGACATGATCGTCCAGAACGTCTCGGAAGACGGCAAGACCACCGACCTGACCTTCACGGTGCCGGCGTCCGATTATGCCCGCGCCAAGGAGACGATCACGGCGGCGAAGGACCGAATCGGCTACGACCGCTTCGACAGCGCCACCGATGTCGCAAAAATCTCGGTGATCGGCAGCGGCATGCGCAGCCATGCCGGCGTCGCCGCGAAGGCCTTTTCGGCGCTCGCGGAGCGGCAAATCAACATCCGGGCCATTACAACCTCCGAGATCAAATTCTCGGTTTTGATCGACACCGCCTATACCGAGCTCGCGGTGCGCACCCTGCACACGCTCTACGGTCTCGATCAGGCCTAGAGCCGCTTCCGTTCCGATGGAATCGGAACGGGGCTCTAGGTTTTTGTTCTAACGCGTTTTCTTTACGCGAACCGGTATCCACTTCGCTCGAAAACGCTCTAGACGAATTTTCTCTTAGCGGTCGCAGCAAACGCGAAGGTGTACACACCTTCGCGTTTGGCAGGCGTTTTGCTTGGCAAAACAAGCCTCAATTCGCTATACGGCGAACAGGGTGGGCTGCCGCAGACTGTG
>JAEWBW010000314.1 GCA_023390955.1 Pseudomonadota bacterium | reverse complement strand
GCGGACGCGTGGACGCGTCGGAAGTCACGAGGCCGGGCAGTACGAGAACCGGATGGCCATCGCCGCGCGGCGCGAGGCTCAAGAGCGGCAGCGCGCCGAGGAATGCACCGAGCTCGTGGATCGCGCGCCCCTCCAGAAACATCAGGGTGCGGGACGGCGGACGCAGGGTCTGGGCAGTTGCGGTCATCAATGTTTCCTTCGGAGGACGCCGGTCGAGCCGGCATCGGGTGTGATGAATTCCAATACGCCGGCTTCTCGATTGGTTCCGCAATGCAACATGAATCAGCTAGGCGGCCGGTTCCCAGCATTCAAGCCGGTGGAACGCGAGGCGACAATAGGCCCGCGCGTTAATGCTAACGGCCGTGACGCAAAAGTCACAACAAACGAAGCAGGAATTCTACGGAGTACAGGGCAAGACCCGCGAGGCCGCCGATCAGCGAACCATTGAAACGGATGTATTGCAGGTCGCGGCCGATGTTGATTTCAATCAGCGAAATCAGCTGCGTCATATTCCACGATTTGACCTGGTCGGAGATGAAGGTCGAGACGCCGCTCTTCTGGTCGGCGACGAAGCTGCGCAGCACCGCCACCAGGCCCTTGTTGATTTCGCCGCGCAGCTCGGCATCACCCGCAAGCGCCTCACCGGCGGCGACGAACATGCCGGCGAGATGATGCTGCAGCACCTGCGTTTCGCCGCTGGCGCTGCGCTCGATGAAGGCACGCGTGTTGGACCAGACGGTGCGCGCGAGATCGGCAAGCTCCGGCCGCGCCAGGAGATCGCGCTTCAGTCCGTCGATACGGTCGATATAGGCCTGGTCAGTGCCGAGCTTGTCGACAAAGGTCAGCACCATGCGATCGAACTCGCCGCGGAACGGATGTCTGGGATCGCTGCGCACCTCGTCGAAGAAGGCGGTGGCGGAGGCCACGATCTTGTTCACCAGAAACTTGTCGGCGCGATAAAGCCGCAGCAGCGTCGGCAATTCCGCGCGCACCTTGTCGCGGATCATTGCCATCGTCTCCTTCTGGTTCAGCGTCTCATGCATCACGCGCAGGAGATCGTCGAACAGGATCTGGTGGCGCCCCTCGGCGACGAAGCCGCGTAGCGTGCCGGCAGCGAGCGGCGCCAGATCGATCGCCTGCAATTGCGACGACATCCGGCGGATGATGAAGGTCATCAGGCCCGAGGTCTCGGTCGCGGAGACGGCCTCCGGCAACAGCCGCAGCGCAAATCGCGCGAGATCGTCGCTGCGCTTGCGATCGCGCAGCCAGTCGGCGACGAAAGAGCCGAAATCGATCTCCCTCAGCTTGGCCTCGACCGGTGCGGCCTCCAGGAAGTGCACCTGGATGAATTCGCCGAGCTTGTCGGCAATGCGGGCCTGATTGCTCTGGATGATCGCGGTATGCGGGATCGGCAGGCCCAGCGGTCGCTTGAACAGCGCGACCACGGCGTACCAGTCGGCGATCCCGCCGATGGTGGCGGCTTCCGCGAACGCCGCGACGAAGCCGAACACGGGATGCACTGGCATCAACCACTTTGCGACCACGAACAGGACAAGCGTCGACGCCAGCACCAGCGTCGCCATCGCCTTGACGCGACGCAGCTCCGCCGCACGCTCGGCATCGCCTGGGCTATCGAAGGAGAAGGTGCTGGGTGGAGTCATGGCTGCATCACAGTACCCGTCCTTGCGCGCGAAGCGAAGCAATGACGGGGAGCACCAAAAAACAAAGGCCCGCCGAAGCGGGCCTGTAACTTAGTTGGTCGATCTGAACGCCGGATCAGGCGGTCTTGTTGTAGACCTTCGCGAAGTTGTCCTGAGCGGACTTCGCACCGTTGGCGGCGAGCTTGCCGAGGTAGTCGGTGGTCGCCTTGGCGCGCGAGACGAAAACTTCGCCACGCGAACGGAGCAGGTCCGACTGGATCTGGGCGGCTTCGCTGATCGACTTGGCCGACGCGAGCTTCTCGATGCCGGCGAAGAACGCCTGGGCGTCGTCATACATCGCCTGCTGGATGTTGCGGCTGATCTTGCCGGCCTCGGTGACCGACTCGGTCGCAGCGGTCTCGATCGCAGCAGTCACTCGCTCGGAGCCGGCGAAAGCCTCGGCAGCGCGGTCCTTGGCAGTGTTGGCGGTCTTCTTGACGAACTCACGGGCAGCCTCGGGAACTTCCAGGTTCTGGATGTTCTTGAACGCGTCCTTGATGCCGTCGAAGGCGGAATTGGTTTCGGTGGTCATTGGGGTCTCTCCATCCTCATTGGGTTGAGCTATGGGCTCACCCCGTCCGGTTGGCCCGGGGCACCCCCTATATGGCATAGTTAATGTTGCATCGCAACAATGATGTTGCATTGCGATATCACGAAATCGTGAACAGCCTTAACGGCGGGCATCTGCCGCTTCCCCAGGCGGACCGCGCCCTCGCCTGCCAGCCGCCCTAGTGCTGGACGGCGCCCGGAAGGCCGTACGCCTCCATCTGGGCCTGGACCTGCGCAATGTTGTGGCCGAGCACGACGATGTCGTGGGTCCTGCCTTCAACGTCGCGGACGTGGTCGCGTAGCAGGGCCTCGGCCTTGAAGCCGAGGCTTTCGAAAAGCGCGATCGCCGCCTGCTGATCCACCGTCATCTGGACCGAGAGCTTCTCGAGGCCGGCGCCGAGCGCAAGCGCAAAGGTCTCCTGCGAGAGGGCACGCCCGACCCCCTTCCCGCGGACGTCGAGGGAGACCACCATGCGGATTTCGCCGACATGCGGCGACCAGGAATGCGGATCGCGCACCAGCGTGCCGCAACCGACGACCGTGCCACCCCTGACCGCGAGCAGACTCTGGATCGCGCCGCGCTCGATCTCCTTGACCCAAGCCGACAACACTTTCGGCTGGCTGATGTTGCGTGGCAGGAACAAGAGGTCGTGGGTCGGCAGCGCCTGGCCGAAAGCGAGCACCGCGGCTTCGTCGGCGGGCGACATCAGCCGGATCTCGATATCGCCGGCATCCGTCTTGACGTGACGCGGATAGGCACGTGCTTCGCTCATGTCGATCTCTTCCCAAGCCAGGAGTCCAGTTTCGGCCACAGCCGCTTGATCGCATTGGCGCCGGCGACGAGAGAGACGTGACCGCCTTTCAGCATCACCTCCTCCTTGTCCTCCGAACCGATCTTGGCGATCAGGTGTTTTGCCGCATCGTAAGGCACGATGTGATCGTGCTCGGCGACTGCATGCAGGAACGGCACCTTGATGTTCTCGAGCTTCGCCGCGCGGCCGCCCACCGACATCGTGTCGTTGAACAGCTTGTTGTCCCACATCAGGTCCTTGGTGATGGTGCGGAAGTACTCGCCCGCGAGCGGCAGCGTATCGGTCGCCCAGCGATCGAACATCCGGTAGGACTTGACGAACTCGTCGTTCCAGATGTTCTCCCAGAGCTGGATCTGGCTCACCGTGCGCGAGGCCGGACGCAGCATCTCGAACGACTGCAGGATCATCTCCGGCGGCACGTTTCCAATGCTGTCGACCAGACGGTCGACGTCGAAATAGCGTCGGTCCGAGAAATTCGAGAACAGCTTCATCTCGCGGAAATCGATCGGCGTGGTGAAGCAGATCAGATTCTTCATCGGACCGTCGTTGAAGATCGAGCCGTACAGCAGGGACAGCACGCCGCCGAAGCAATAGCCGATGACGGAAATGTCCTGCTCGCCGCTGTCCTGCTGCACGCGGCGGACGCAATCCGGGATGAAGTCGAGGACGTAGTCCGACATCCCGAGGCTCTTCTCCTCCGGACGCGGCGCGGTCCAGTCGAGCATGTAGACGTCGTAGCCGCGCTT
>JAEWBW010000240.1 GCA_023390955.1 Pseudomonadota bacterium | reverse complement strand
CGTGCGGCAAGCTGTTCCAGCGCGCTCGCGAGGGCTTTCGGCTCCGGCCGCGGCGGATTATTGGTGATGGTCGTACCCACGGAAATTCCTCCCGACAGAAGACCGTGGCAAAGGACATATGACCGGTCAAGTCAAGGGACCGGATGTGTGCCAGAACAAATTGAGGGAAGGAAATAAGCCGAGATGACTGCCGATGCGCTAAAGGCCGAGCCGTTCCGCGCCGCGATCATGCAGATCGAGCCGCAATGGATCGACTATAACGGCCATCTCAACATGGCCTATTACAACGTGATGTTCGACCGTGCCGTCGACCAGATGTGGCTGACGCTCGGGATCGGGCCGACCTACATGAAGGAGCGCAACGGCTCGACCTTCACCGCCGAATGCCACGTGCGCTATTTGCGCGAGATCCACCTCGGCGACCCCGTCGCGGTGTCGATTATCCTGCTGGAAGCCGACGACAAGCGGCTGCACACGTTCCAGGAGCTGCGCCATGCCACCGAGGGCTGGCTGTCGGCCACGTCAGAGAACATGTCGCTTCACATCGACATGGGCTCGCGCAAGGTGGCGGCATTTCCGCCCGACATCCGCGAGCGCATTCAGTCGGTCCTCAAGGCCCACAGCACCGTGCCGCGCCCCGAGGGCATCGGCCGGAACGTGGCGATGCCCTCGAAGCGGTAAGGCGCGATCCGGTACGCGCTATATCCTGCGGCCGCGGGCCAGTCCGACCACGGCCGAGACCAGGAACAGCACCACCGCGATGAAGAAGATGATCTTGGCGATTTCGATCGATGCGCCGGCGATGCCGCCAAAGCCCAGAATACCGGCGATCAGTGCAACAACCAGAAACGTCACTACCCAGCCGAGCATGGTCATAACCTCCGTCTTGAGTTCTGTCTGCGATCGGCGCGGCTGACCACGCCTCACTTGCACAGACAATCTCGACGCCGGAACGAAGGTTCCGCCAAACGCAAGCGGGAAATTCGCAAGGGCGGCCGGAACAAATTGGCCGTCCGCGTACGTGGAAAACCTGCCTGCGGCGCCCCATATAGGCGGCAATCCCTGTTAAGAAGGCTCCCTTCCACCACCCCGCGGTGCCAACGTGGGGCCAATTGATTCGCATGACCGAGCCGAGCAAGATCATCTCCCAGACCGTTCCCGACCATCAGCCCGCGGCCGGCGGCATTGCCGCGCGCGCCCGCGCCTCGGTGGGGCCGAAATATCTCACCGGCCTCAATCCCGAGCAGCGCGATGCCGTCGAGACGCTGGACGGCCCGGTATTGGTGCTGGCCGGCGCCGGCACCGGCAAGACCCGCGTGCTGACCACGCGCATCGCCCATATCCTCAGCCAGGGCCGCGCCCGGCCGAACGAAATCCTCTCGGTAACCTTCACCAACAAGGCGGCGCGCGAGATGAAGCACCGCCTCGGCCAGATGCTGGGCCAGGCGGTCGAGGGCATGCCGTGGCTCGGCACCTTCCACTCCATCGGCGGGCGCATCTTGCGCAGCCATGCCGAGCTGGCGCAGCTCAAGTCCAATTTCACCGTGCTCGACACCGACGACCAGGTGCGGCTGCTGAAGCAGTTGCTGCAGGCCGAGAACATCGACGACAAGCGCTGGCCGGCACGTATGCTGGCCGGCCTGATCGACGGCTGGAAGAACCGCGGCCTCGGCCCGTCGCAGGTGCCGTCGGGCGAAGCCGCGATGTTCGCCAACGGCAAGGGCGGCAAGCTCTATGCGAGCTACCAGGAGCGGCTGAAGATCCTGAACGCTGCAGATTTCGGCGATCTGCTGCTGGAAGATATCCGCATCTTCCGCGAGCACCCTGACATCCTCCGGCAGTACCAGCAGCGCTTCAAATTCATTCTGGTCGACGAGTATCAGGACACCAACGTCGCGCAGTATCTGTGGCTAAGGCTGCTGTCGCAGGCGCCGTCTTCTCCCTCCGTCGCCTCTCCCCGCTTGCGGGGAGAGGCCGACGCGCAAAGTGCGGCGGGTGAGGGGGACTCTCCAAGCACCGAACTCGTGGAGACTCCCCCTCACCCCGACCCTCTCCCCGCAAGCGGGGCGAGGGAGCAGAAGACCCCCACCAAGAACATCTGCTGCGTCGGCGACGACGACCAGTCGATCTATGGCTGGCGCGGCGCGGAGGTCGACAACATCCTGCGCTTCGACCACGATTTCCCCGGCGCGAAGGTCATCCGCCTCGAGCGCAACTACCGTTCGACCGGACACATCCTCGCCGCCGCCTCGCACCTGATCGCGCACAATGAAGGCCGGCTCGGCAAGACGCTGCGCACCGAGGACCAGGACGGCGAGAAGGTCACCGTCACCGGCTCCTGGGATTCGGAAGAGGAAGCGCGCGGCATCGGCGAGGAGATCGAGCAGATCCAGCGCCAGGGCGACAAGCTCAACGAGGTCGCGATCCTGGTGCGCGCGTCCTACCAGATGCGCGAATTCGAAGACCGCTTCGTCACGCTTGGCCTGCCCTATCGCGTGATCGGCGGCCCGCGCTTCTACGAGCGCGCCGAAATCCGCGACGCGCTGGCGTATCTGCGCGTCATCAATTCGCCCGCCGACGACCTCGCCTTCGAGCGTATCGTCAACGTGCCCAAGCGCGGGCTCGGCGATGCCACCGTGCAGATGCTGCACGACCACGCCCGCAAGCGCCGCATCCCGCTGTTCGAGGCGGCGCGGGCCGTGGTCGAGACCGACGAGCTGAAGCCGAAGGCGCGCGGATCCTTGCGCGACGTCGTCGCGCAGTTCGACCGCTGGCGCGCCCAGCGCGAGGTCACCTCGCATACGGATCTCGCCCAGATCGTTCTCGACGAGAGCGGCTACACCGAGATGTGGCAGAAGGACCGCTCGGCCGACGCAGCGGGCCGGCTGGAGAATCTGAAAGAGCTGGTCCGCTCGATGGAGGAGTTCGAGAACCTGCAGGGGTTCCTCGAGCACATCTCGCTGGTGATGGACCGCGACAGCGGCGCGGACGACGACGCGGTTTCGCTGATGACGCTGCACTCGGCCAAGGGGCTCGAATTCGACAACGTGTTCCTGCCCGGCTGGGAGGAAGGCCTGTTCCCGAGCCAGCGAACGCTGGACGAGCAGGGCCGCGCCGGCCTCGAAGAGGAACGCCGGCTCGCCCATGTCGGCCTGACCCGAGCGCGCCGCCGCGCGATGATCTATTTTGCCACCAACCGCCGCATCCATGGCACCTGGTCGACCACGATCCCGTCGCGTTTCCTCGACGAATTGCCGGCGGCCAATGTCGAGATCACGGAATCCAAAGGTGGCTCCGGCTGGGGCGGCAGCGGCGGCTATGGCGCCTCGCGCTTCGACGACATGGAGGCGTTCG
>JAEWBW010000224.1 GCA_023390955.1 Pseudomonadota bacterium | reverse complement strand
GGCCGTGAGCGCGGGCGATCTCGTTGACCCGCGGGTCGCATACGCCGCTGTACAAGTGGACCGGCATGATCGCCTTCGTTCGCGGCGTGATGAGCCGTTCGATTTGGTCCGGATCGAGAAGCCAATCGCTCGGACGGACGTCCGCCAGGACCGGGGTCGCTCCAGTTTGAGCGATTGAGTTGACCGAGGCGATGTAGGTGAAACTCGGGACGATGACTTCGTCGCCCGGGCCGATATCGAGACAGTGCAATGCGAGGTGGAGAGCGACGGTCCCGTTGGAAAGCACGATTGCGTGCGGCGTTCCGATGGTTTCGCGCAGGGCCGCCTCGAACTTGTCGACGTAAGGGCCAATGCTGCTGATCCAGCTGGTTTCGACAGCATCTGCGACATAGCGCTTCTCGTTGCCGCTAAGATCAGGCGAATAAACAGGAATCATGAAATATCGTCCAAATTTGGCGGGCCGGGAGTCAAGGTGCGGCTAACGCCCTGTGATTGTCGTGGCAAGCTGAGGAAGGTTATTCCGGAATGA
This sequence comes from Pseudomonadota bacterium, assembly GCA_023390955.1. Taxonomy (GTDB): domain Bacteria; phylum Pseudomonadota; class Alphaproteobacteria; order Rhizobiales; family Xanthobacteraceae; genus Bradyrhizobium. The sequence goes on along the minus strand of JAEWBW010000224.1, from coordinate 4,674 downwards.
TCGTCCGATTGATCTTCCGAATTTGAGCCATGGCCATCAGCAGAAGCCCTGCATTGCACATGGCCATGTAGCCCATGTCGTAGTGCGCCCTGACTTTTGAACCGAAATAGCCTTCGCGCAAGTATTCCACGCCGTTGACCATCGGCAGATACAGCAGGAGGTCCTGAGCCTGCTTGGGCATGATGTCGACGAGGAACGCCGCGCCTGAAAGGGGGAAGAGAAGATAGGATGCTGGGTGCCAAAGCTTTTCGACCAATTCGTAATCTTCCGACAGCGCACCGAGAAACATGGCGAGGGACATGCCGAACCAAGCCAGCATGACCCAACCCCAGACCACCTGCAGCAGGTTCTCGGGGGGATCGATCATTCCGATCGTAATGAAGACCACGGAAAGGACGACGAACGAGGTCGTGGCGCCGCCGCCCTCAAGGATCAGGCGCGCCAAATAGATGTCGATCACCTTCACATTGCGGTGGTACATAAGCGCGAGATTCGGCTCGACTGCACCGATCGTTCGTGACGGCATGTTGCGCCACAGGAGCACGCTCGAATAGCCGCTGAGGGCGAATGCCGCGATCGGCAAGTTGGAGCCGTGTAGGTTTTTGCTGATCGTCCAAAGCGCCGTGACGCCGAGGGTAAAGATCATCGGCTCCACAAACAGCCACATGAAGCCGATATTGTGACGTCCGAAGCGCGTAAGCACTTCCCGCATCAGCAACGCATGAATGACTCGCCATTCGACGCTCAGTGAGTGAGCGACGCCTGCCAGCCCGGATAGACGGCGGGGGCTCGCGTGACCTTCCATGCCTACGCTCTAGCCTTGGTTCCGCGGCGCGTGGAAGGGCTCATCGGCTCTCCCGCACGGGTCTGATCAGCGGGCTGCGGGAACATGCGCTCGATCAGCTGCGTCAGCTTAGAATGGAACAAGGGCATGTTGATGCCGCCCACCTTGCGCGGCTTTGTCCGCTTCGATTGCAGCTCCATCGCGCGGATCTTTGTGGCCGCATCGATCGGATCTCGCGCATCGAAGAACGTGCTTCCAACCGAGAAAGTCTCGTCGATGAACCGGATCTGTGGGTACGCGCTGGAGAGCACCGGAGTGCCGACGCTGGACGCCTCGATGATCGAGAATGTGCCGTTGTCGTAGATCACGTTGTGCCAAAGGAACTTGGCACTGCTCAGCAGCGAGAGATAAGCATGATCGGAGATGTAGCCGAGCACCTTGACGTGTTGATTATAGCCCGACCAACCGCGAAGCTCTTCATAGACCTTGGTATGATAGGGTCCGGTCAGCTCGCCGGGGATTAGCATGTTGGTCACGGGCCCGCAGATCAGGCACTTGAGTTCGCCGCCAAGCACTTCGTAATAATGTTTCAGCGCGCGAAAGGCGTTGACGTGGTTCTTGTGAGCCGAAGCGTTAGTGACCCACAAGAAGTATTCTTCGGCGCCGACGCTGAAGGTCTTCCTTGAAATGAGGTCCTTCAACTCAAAGCTTGTCTTGGTTCGCCCAGCCTGTTTCGCCTGCGCTTCCTGGCGGTCGGCGATATCCATGGCGAACATTGGGAACAGCATTGTCCGCTCGGGATCTACGCCGCCATAGTGAAGCACGTCCTGCATCGTCTGCTCGGTTGTCGAAAAGACCGCCGCCGCCTCCTTCAGTGCTGCGCGCTGATTGCGGTCCATTTTCCATGATGGCGCCTGATAATTCGCACCGGCGTCGCTGTAGATTTCCGGAACGTAGCGCTGGATCATGTCGGCAACGTAAACGGCGTAGGGCTTGCGCGAGACAAAAGCGCCTTCGAAGAACAGAGCCGACAGCAGGATGTAGCCGTCAACTTCACCGATGGTGCCCGTGTCTCCGTAGGGAAGCGTATTGTAGGGCGTGATCAGCTCGAGGCCGTTCAACCGCTCGGCCTTGTCGGGATCGACGTAGCGGCGATCCAAAGGCGAAACCTGCTCGTAACCTATCTGTTCGACGGTCACGTCCGGATTGAGCAGATAAGCCTCGCTGCAATCGTAGCCTGGCGGCACGCCAAGAATGACGCGAAAGCGCTCTCCATTGACTGAGATCTCGTCGAGCGTGTTGCAGATCGCTGCAGCAACCCGGAAGAACCCGCCCTTCCAGGGATGCGGCATGATTACCATGATGGTCTTGTCGCGGTAATCCTGCGCGAGCGGAACTTGGCTGCGGGCCAGGCCCATATTTGAATTCAACTTTACCATCCTTACGCAGCCTCGGCCGACTTGGCACTTTTGCGGGTCTCGGCCGTCCCCGCGACGCACACCAGGCGAGCTTTAACGTCGCCCACGCTCTTCTTGCCGCCAATTCTGATTTCCGGAACGTCGCCGCGGCGCCAGTCGAGCTTTGTCCAGCCAATGGTGCGGCCGTCGCTGATATCCAGTCCGGCGTCGTTGGCGACTTCCAGGACGGCGGGGGGCAGGCCAGCCACGTCGAACTCGAACGGGCGACTGTCTGCTGCGAAATATCCGTCCTCGCCCCAAGCTCCAAGCTCAGCAAAAAGTCCGGATTGCGCCAGGTCTGCGCTGCTTGCGCCGTCTACCGAAAGGACAAAGTAGGACTCACCCTTGGGATGCGCGCTTCCGAGATATTCCGCCCAGTGAAGCACGGCCTGCTGATCCTGCAAATCCCGCTTTCCAGCAACAAGTTCGAACCGGGGCCAAATCTTAGCCGAAGTCCAGGCCGGCGAGCCCGAGACTACGGTATCGAGCTTTCGAAGCGCCAACTTGTAGCGGCTCCTGAGCGTGTTCGGACGGGCGACCGGAGTTCCTATCTTACGGTTGAAAAGATAGCGCGCGGCGTCAGGCTGCGTTCTCGCCGCCTTCTCGAAGGCCTGCATCTGGAGCGCAAAATAGTCCTTTAGAGAATAGCTGCGCATTTTGCGAAGAACTTGCTGTTGCGCAGCCAGAAATTCTGGCCGACGGCTTTCGACTTCAACGACTTTGGCGATCAGGCCCGGCTCGGTTGGCGAATAGAAGACCCAGGGGTGAAGATCCTCATCGACAAGTTCGATAAAGGCTTTGCTGTAGGGCATGATGCAAGGCGTGCCGAGTGCTACGGATTCCGCAAAAGGAAGCGGAAGGTTCCCTTCGAATGTCGACGGGTGGAGCGTCATCCGGGCGAACTTGTACAGGAAGGCGTGCGTTAGATCGCTCACCTTCCCGACGCTCATGAAGTCACCCATCAACAGTTCTGTCTTCAGGAACCTTTCGAGCGGCGACTGCCCGAGAACATCGACCAATGCCGTCGTGAAAATGGAGTAGGGCAGGTAATGCTTACGCAGCATCGATGCGTGAATCTGCGCGAGGCGGAGGAACGCCTTATGCTCCCGATTTTGCGAGGAAACGAAAAAATACGGAACGGACTCGAACGGATAGGTGGATATGTGATGATAGAAGAGTTCCGCGTGCGCCGGGGTGCACCACGACCTCAGATTCTCCGATAGCTCCGAACGGATCCAGTCGCCCCCGTACCGCGGATCGTCCGGCAACCCGGCAAGGGAGCTCTCGACCTCAAGCGCCGGCGTAATCACCAGCATCGAGCGGTCCGGACTGATCTCACAGGCATCGTGACCGTGCGCCCGCTGCACGTGCGGCGACAGGAAGATGAAGAACGAGCCGGAGTCCTGAAGCTCGCGGACGTTTTCCTGGAACTCAACGTAGAGGTTGTACGGATAGCTCTGCGGAAACTCTGCGAGCAGAAAGTCGTGAAACCATACGACCTTCGGCTTCACGAGGTGCTTTGCAGCAGACCACATCGGATTGGGGACGAGCCATCCGTCGACATCGACATCATTGGCGAGCGTCGCCTGGCGGACAGGCTCTCCTTCGAAATACGTATCGCTCGCATCCCCGACGCCGTGGAAATCCACTGTCGACCGGACAGAGTCCGGCAGATCCGCCAGAAACTCCTCGATCTCCTCGCGAAAACGCTCAGGAGCGACAAAGCAAAAGCTCTTCCCCGCGCCTTCAGACGCGAGAAGAAATCGTTGGATAACACGCCAGACGCCTTCGTAGGCCGCGCCGAGGCGGTCGACGCCCTGAATCCAGATGCCGAACTTAGACATCGACGATACGCGCGCATTTGAGCGCTGCGCTGCGCCAGCAGATCGCCCGCCGCCCTCTGACTCGCCTTGTTCCACTGTCAGCATTCAAGTCTCCGACGCAGTACACAGGTCGCGGCTCAGACAGGCGGGCCAAGACCAGATCAATCGATTGATTTCGCCACAGCTCAAGAAGGCCGAAGGCGAATTCACGCCCTAAGGTTTCCGAGCGACTTTGCCAGCATTTAAATTGGCCGGCGCGCCTTTCAGCTTGTCTTCGATACGTTTGAGAGATGCCTCGACACGAACGAGCCTCATCATCACATGATCGACCATTGCGACCTGGGATTGGGCGGCAAGTTTAATCGGTCCCACGTCACCCTGACGTGCGCCCCCTCCAGAGTTAGATACGACGGCGACCTGATTGGCGAGCGCTCGTGCGAGCCTCTCCGACCTGCCATTGCCTTCGCGGCTGCTGAAGAACCTTATCAGCGGACCCATAACTGGGTGGATCGCCTGGCGATGGCGCTCCAGAGCGCCATCGAGACCGTCGACTTGCGCGGCGGATTTCCGTCCCTCAGCTGACTCACGCAACCGCATAAGGATCGTGAAC
>JAEWBW010000191.1 GCA_023390955.1 Pseudomonadota bacterium | reverse complement strand
CGGCTCGCGCATCAGCCAGGTCGAGGGCGTCAGCTACGGCACCTTCATCGTGCCGGGCCTGATCATGCTCTCGGTGCTGACGCAGAGCATCGCCAACGCCTCGTTCGGCATCTACTTCCCGAAATTCGTCGGCACGATCTACGAGATCCTGTCCGCGCCGATCTCGCATTTCGAGATCGTGCTCGGCTATGTCGGCGCGGCCGCGACCAAGTCGATCATTCTCGGGCTCATCATCCTGGCGACGGCCGGCCTGTTCGTGCCGCTGCATATCCTGCATCCGTTCTGGATGCTGGCCTTCCTGGTATTGACCGCAATCACATTCAGCCTGTTCGGCTTCATCATTGGCATCTGGGCCGACGGTTTCGAGAAACTGCAGATGATCCCGATGCTGGTGGTAACGCCACTGACTTTCCTCGGTGGCAGCTTCTATTCCGTCAACATGCTGCCGCAGGGCTGGCGCACGGTCGCGCTGCTCAACCCCGTCGTCTATCTCATCTCCGGATTCCGCTGGAGCTTTTACGAGATCGCCGATGTCAGCGTCGGCGTCAGCATCGGCATGACCTTGGCGTTTCTGGTGATCTGCCTGATCGTGATCTGGTGGATCTTCAGGACCGGGTATCGGCTGAAGAATTGACCCGAAGGGTCATCCCGGGGCGATGCACAGCATCGAACCCGGGATCTCGAGATGCCGGGTTCGCGCTATGCGCGCCCCGGAATGACGGTCAACTATCGATAGCAATGGAAGCGGTGATAGCCGTCGTAATAACCGTGGCAGCGGTGACGATAGTGGCGGTGGGGAATGCCGAGCACGCCCTCGACCGCGCCGACGGCGCCACCGACACCCGCACCGACGACACCTCCGACCGCGCCGCCCACGGGGCCGGCAATGCGATTGCCTTCATAGGACCCTTCCTGGGCGCCGCGCACGATGCCCTGGGCGTGGCCGGGCTGCGGCAGGGCTGATAGTGCGAGCAGGATGGCGGCCGCGGCGAAGAGCAGACGGGCAGGCAAGCCGGTCGGCAATTGCGCGGCGGCGATACGGGCTTTGTTCATATTCGGTCCCCAAGGGAAATGACGGCAGGAAGTGGCGGCGGACGCCGCCTGTCGAGATAGGCGGTCGTCAACGCCTGGGGGGGCCGGATGGTTGCCGCGGACATGACAATTGGCGCCATCGTGAACACACGGGCCGCTCGCGAAAATGTCAGCGGCGGCAGCGCCACCGCGGCACCGCGTGGCCTTGCCTGCACCCGACATCACGTTAACGATGGCCGGTGCAAGTGACTGGAACCGAACCCCGAATGCGGGCATATTCCATGCCGGGGGACGGAGAGCCGCGGCGCTTGCTCGAACAGGCCGGAGGCCAGACGTCAGATGCGTGCCCTTTTCATTGCGTTCACCTCTTTCCTGCTTCTCGGCGCGGGCACCGCGCAGGCCAAGGTCGACATTACCGTCGACAAGGACAATCAGCAGATGACGGTCGCCGTCGACGGCGTCGCGCGCTACCGCTGGCCGGTGTCGACCGGCATTCCCTCGCGCGAGACGCCGAACGGATCGTTCCGCACCTTCCGCATGGAAGCGGATCACTATTCCAAGGAATTCGACGACGCGCCGATGCCGCATGCGATCTTCTTCACCAAGGTCGGGCACGCCATCCACGGCACCGATTCCGTCGGCCGCCTCGGCTCACCGGCCTCGCATGGCTGCGTGCGGCTGTCGCGGCAGAACGCGTCGACCCTCTACGCGCTGGTGCAGCAGCAGGGCGTGCTCAACACCACGGTGACGCTGACCGGTTCGTCGCAGGTCGCGCTGGCACGCAATCCGCGCGGCCGCACCACCAACGTCGCCCGCGCCGCGCAGCCGCCGGCCGAGCAGCAGTACAGCGCCGCTGGCGAGCCCGTCGACCTGACGCCGCAGGCACAGCCCTCGCGACGCTACATGCCGCAGGACGACAGCTACATCTATCCGGCTGACGGCACCGACACCGGCGCGCGTTATCCGGCGCCGCGCTCGGCGCGAGTCTATGGCGGTCAAGTGTATGGCGGGCAGGTGTATCAGCAGCAGCAGGTCTATCAGCAGCCGTACCCGTCCTACGACCAGGGCTACGGCCAGCAGGGCTATTACGTGCAGCAGCCCCGCACCTATTATCAGCCGCGCACCTACTATCAGAACTGACCGCGCGGCAGCGATCACGCCGATCCGCACAGCAATTGAGCGCCGAAGCGACGCAGGCGGGCAACAGTCCCCAACCTTCGGCGCTTCGGGGCACCGGCCAAATTGACAAGCCTCGGGTCACCCGTATTGTCGTTCCCAATATTTCTGGGAAATGACATGACACGAGAGCAGATTGCGGAGTTCTGCGTAACGTCACTGGCGAATGTCCTGCGGATTTCGAAGGACCGGGTCGAGACAGGCACCAAATTCAACCGGCTCGGGCTTGATTCGGCGATGCTCGTCTATCTCATGATGGATCTCGAGGAGAAGCTGGGCCTCGAACTGTCGACCGACGATTTCTACGATCATCCCACGGTGGAAGCGCTGTCGCGCTACCTCGCCGACCGGCGTGCGGCGGCGCGCTCGGCGGCCTAAAGCCTTTCGGAGATGGACAGCGCCCGCTCGCTGGTCGCGCTGCTGGCGCGGCGCGCGCACGACCGGGGTGACGATCCCGCCTATATCTTCGTCTCCGACCGCGGCACCGAAGAGGCCTCGATCAGCTACAGGCAGCTGCATGATTCAGCCAGCGCGCTCGCCGCGCGGCTGATCGATTCGACCGCGCCCGGCGACCGCGCGATCCTGGTGTTTCCGCCCGGCCTCGAATTCATGGTCGCCTTCTTCGGCTGCCTGATGGCGCGCGTGATCGCGGTGCCGTTGATGATGCCGCGGCGGAACAGTGCGCGCGACGCCAGCGCCGCGATCCTCCGGGATTGCGAGCCGTCGCTGGCGCTGACCACTTCGGCCTTCGCCCTGCGCGGCGATCTGCAGGCCCGCTTCGCGCGCGAGAATCTGCGATGGATCGAGGTGGATTTTGCGGAGCGTGCGGGCCCAGCTACCGATTTGCCTGCACCCGAGCCGGACGACATCGCCTTCCTGCAATACACATCCGGCTCGACCTCCGATCCCAAGGGCGTGATGGTGAGCCACGCCAATCTGCTCGCCAATCTCGAGATGATCCGGCGTGCGCTCGGCAACACCAGGCAATCGACCTACGTCAACTGGGTGCCGCTCTATCACGACATGGGCCTGATCCTGAATGCGCTGCAGGCCTTCTATGTCGGCGCGCCCTGCGTGCTGATGGCGCCGAACGCGTTCATGCAGCGGCCGCTGGGCTGGCTGCGCGCTGTCTCGCATTACCGCGCCGAAGTCGTTTGCAGCCCGAATTTCGGCTTCGACCTCTGCGTCAGCCGCTATCGCCCCGAGCAGATGGACGGCATCGATCTGTCCTGCCTCAGGATCGCGCTCAACGGCGCCGAGCCGGTTCATGCCGAGACCATTGCGCGTTTCGCCGGGACGTTCGCACCGCATGGTTTTGATCCGCGCGCGATGTATCCGGCCTATGGCATGGCCGAGGCGACGCTGTTGATCTCCGGCGGCGAGCGGGGCGAAGGTCATGTCACGCGTCGCGTCAGCCACGCCGCGCTGCAGGCGCACATCGCGGCGCCGCCCACTGAGGAGGCCGACGCACAGACGGTGGTCGGCTGCGGCCGCGCGCTGGAGGGCGAAGCAATCGCGATCGTCGCGCCCGACGCTTGCGTACGGCTGCCTGCCAACGCGATTGGCGAGATCTGGGTCAGCGGCGGCAACGTTGCCCACGCCTATTGGCGCAATGACGCGGCGACGAAAGCGAACCTGAACGCGACGATCGCCGGCGAGGACGGCACCGCCTGGCTGCGCACCGGCGATCTCGGCTTCCTCGACGACACCGGCGAATTGTTCGTCACCGGGCGGATCAAGGACCTCATCATCATCCGCGGCATCAACCATTATCCGCAGGACATCGAGCGCACCGTGCAATCACTGCACGATGGCTTGCGTGAAAACTGCGGCGCGGCGTTCTCGGTGCAGGACGAGACCGGCGAGGAGACCCTCGTCATCGTGCAGGAGGTCGAGCGCACCGCGCGCAACAGCATCGACCCCGACGACATCAAGGGGCTGATCCGCGAGGGCGTCGCCGACCACCACGAGCTTTCCGCGCGCCATATTGCGCTGATCCGTCCCGGCACGCTGCCAAAGACCACCAGCGGCAAGATCCAGCGCAAGCGCGCACGCCAGCTCTGGCTTGACGGCGAGTTTGACGAAATCGGCTAGAAATCAATCTGCGCCTTGTCGCCGAGCCGCAGGCTCGCGGCGATGCCTTCTTCCAGCTTGCGGGCGATCTTCGGGCGATAGTGGATGAGATCGACGAAATTGGCGGGATCGCGGGTCAACGCATTGTTGACGCGGTAGTCGAGCACGCTGCTGTTGGCGCGGCCGCGGACGATGTCTTGATAGGCCGCCTTGCATTCCCGATGCAGCGCAGCGTCGCGGCCACCCGGCTGCGGCACGATCGTGTAGAACGACGGCGGCATCAGGATGACGATCGGAATGTCAGCGGGAAGCCTTGCGACAGCGTCCGCCAGCATCGCCGCGAATGGAAAGGAAGCACCGGTGATGCCCGTGAAGGGCGCGGCCTGCGCCGGCGGGGTGGCTTCCGGATGTTTCGTCGCGGGCCACGTCTCCTCATAATTCCAGTACCCGTCCGCCCGCGTTGGAACGCGCTCCCCACGGACGATGGCGATGCGCCGGAACGCGCGATCCAGCGTGCGCCAGTTGAAGAGATTGGCGAGATAGCGCGCCGCGCTGCCCTCGTAGAGCCAGAACGGAAAGTCGTCCTTCTCCAGCGGCGGCAGTTGGGTCCTGCACCAGAGATCATCCGTGACGAACACCAGCGCGCCAATCTTGCGATGATGCCGCGCGAAGAAGTCGAGGATCGCGAGATCACCGCGCGGGTCGGCGCCGGGCGCCACGAGCTGGACGAAGCGACGGCCGGTCAATTCGTCGAGCTTCGCCGGCTCGAGCAATTGTCCGGTCGAGTTGCCGAAGATTGCGGAATCGAATTGCGGGTCGCGGGCGCGGCTGGCATTGGCCGTCGAGGCGTAGCGGTCGGAGATGCCGCGAAGGCCGAGCCAGCCAAAATGGCCGCTGTCATAGGGATCGACCAGCACCACGAACAGGGCGATCAGCAGGCCGCCTGCGGCGAAGACGCCGAAGCAGCTCAGCAGAGACCGAGCCCAGCCCGGATCCGTGTCAGAACTTGAAGTAGACGAACTCATGCAGGTTCTGCTCTCCGATCTGAAGCAGCAAGGCCAGCAGGCCGACGCCAAGCAGGCCTGCTAGCAGCACATTCGGACGACGGGTGAAAAACGCGACGATGTCCTGACTGGTCGGCAGCAGGAACGCCATCACCGCGGCCCCGACCAGAGGCCAGAGGCGCCCAAGGTTCTCGGCCGGTAGCGGCACCGTCAATCCCTGGAAGACATGCCAGGCCGCCTCCACCGATCCGGCGCGAAAGATCACGCCGGTCGCGAGCACGAACAGGACGGTCAAGGCCCAGCCAAGCGCTGTCGGAAAACGCGGGCCATAGCGGCGCCACAGCGCGCAGCCCACAAGGGCGGTACCGTGCAGCACGCCCCAGAGCACAAAGGTCCAACTCGCGCCGTGCCAGAGGCCGCACAGCGCCATGGTGAGCAGCATCGCGCCGAAGAACTGCAGCGGCAGGAGGCGTCGCGGCAGGAAACGCAGATTGACCAGCGGGTAGAACACGTAGTCGCGCAAAAACTGCATCAGCGTGATGTGCCAGCGCTGCCAAAAGTCCTGGATGTTGGTCGAGCGCAGCGGCGCGTTGAAATTATACGGCAGCTGCACGCCGAACAGCAGGCCAAGCCCGATCGCGATGTCGGAATAGCCGGAGAAGTCGAACAGGATCTGGAACGAGAAGCAGAAGGCGAGCCAGGCCTCGCCGTTCTGCAGCGGTCCGACGAGTGCTTGCCGATAGAGCGGATCGAGCAGATGCGCGATGCCGTCGGCGATCACGACCTTCTCGAACAGGCCGATGGCGATGAAGCAGGTCGCGACGCAAAACCGGCGCTGCCAGCCCGGCACATACACCTTCTCCCCGAACTGATGCATGACCTCGGACCAGCGCACCAAAGGGCCGGCGATCGCCTGCGGGAAGAACGCGATGTAGAGCGCGTAGCGGTCGAGCGCGTAGAGCGGAGCCTTGCCGCGCCTGAGATCGACCAGGTACATGATGTGGTGGAAGGTGAAGAAGGAGATGCCGAGCGGCAGTCCGATGTCGAGCTCGGGCATTTTTGCCCCTAACACGAGCCCGAGATTGGCCAGCGCGAAGTTGGCGTATTTGAACAGCGCCAGCACCGCCAGATCGAGCACGATCACGAGCGCAACGACCCCGCGCCATTTCATCCTCCCATAAGCGTGCGCGGCCAGCCAGTTGATCAGGATCGAGGCGATCAGCAGCAGGATGAATGACGGATTGCCCCAGGCATAGAAGGCGAGCGACAGCGCGACCAGCACGCCGATGCGCCATTGCGGATAGGGGTCGGCGACGCGGTAGATCAGGATCGCCGCGGGCAGGAACACCAACAGGAACGGGTAGTCGTTAAACAGCATCGGTGTGAAGCTGCACTTTCATGGGCCTGCGCGGTCGCTCAGCCCGCTTCGAGATCGGCAGCCGCTTCGCCCGGCCGTCGCAATGCGCGGCGGGCGATCTTCTCCTCGCTCGGCACCTTCACATCCCAGGCGAGCCCGAGCGCGGCAAGGAGCCGAATGAAGAGGAAGCCGGGATCGAACTCGAACCAGCGCAGACCGAAGGCGGCGGAATAAGGAAAGGCGTGGTGGTTGTTGTGCCAGCCCTCGCCCCAGGCCAGCCACGCCATGATGCCGAGGTTGCGGCTGTTGTCGTCACGCGTCGCGAAGGGCCGCGTCCCGAATGTGTGCATCACCGAGTTGATCGCGGACATGGTCTGCTCGACCACGAACATCCGCACCACGCCGCCCCAGAGCAATCCGGTCAGCACACCCCACAGGCTCATCGTGGCGAGCCCGCCGATCGCGGCTGGGATCGCGAGCCCGAGCGCGACCCAGCTATAGTAGTAGCTGTTGACCGCGACCAGCGTGCGGTTCGCCATCAGGTCGGGCACGTATACCGCGACATTGGGATAGTCGTGCTCGATCATCCAGGTCAGGTGCGCGTGCAGGAAGCCGCGCAAGCGCCCGAGCATGCCGTCGCCATGCAGGCGCGGCGAATGCAGATCGCCGTCGTGATCGGACAATTCGTGGTGCCGGCGGTGCATCGCCGCCCAGGACAGCATCGGCCCGCGACCGGCCATCGATCCCATCACGATCAGCAGCGCGCTCATCGCCGTCGAGGTCTCGAACGCGCGATGCGTGAACAGGCGGTGATAGCCGACGGTGAGGCCAAGGCCGGTGACCAGCCAAAGTCCGAAGAACAGGCTGAGTTCGACGGCACCGATCGGCCGAACGAACAGCAGCGCCAGCGCCACCAGCGTGCCGACGAATGGCAGCACATCGAACACGATGAAATGCCGCCGCTGCATCTTGTGGAAATGCCGGCTGCGGATAATGCGGTGATCGCGTTTCTGTTGCACGGGGCAGAGATTCCAGGAGGCGCCAAGACTACATACAGGCCGGGCTGACGCAACCCAAGGTGCGGCTCTGCCTGCACCCCGAGCTTTCAACAGGCAGGACAGCGCATTTCGGACTGGCCGGGGCGCCTAAAAACCGGTCAAATACCGTTCCCTGCCCTTGCCGATTGCGCCCCGATGCCCTCACCTGTTGCGATCATATTGACGACGCTCGCTATTCTCATTGCGGGACCGACCATGGCATTCGACCTCGAGGCGCACCGCGGCGGACGGGCACTTTTTCCCGAAAACACGCTACCTGCCTTTGCCCATGCCCTGACAATGGGCGTGGATACGCTGGAGCTCGACGTCGGCGTGACCGCGGATGGCGAGGTCATCGTCTCGCATGAGCGCAGCCTGAACCCCGACCTCACGCGCGATGCGAGCGGTGCCTACATCGCCGCACCCGGTACGCCGTTCGACAAGCTGACGCTCGACGAGGTGAAGCGCTTCGACGTCGGCCAGATCCGGCCGGACAGCAATTACGCAAAGTCGTTTGCCACCCAGCGCGCGATCCCGGGGACGCGCATCCCGACGCTGAAGGAGCTGTTCGCGCTGGTGCGCAAATCCGGCAACACAGCCGTTCGCTTCAACATCGAGACAAAGATCGATCCCAATCGTCCGAACGAGACGCTCGATCCGCAGGCGTTTGTCGCAAAACTGCTCGGCGTGATCGATGCCGATAAGATGTCCGACCGCGTGATGATCCAGTCGTTCGACTGGCGCACGCTGCAGCTGGTCCAGAAGCAGGCGCCGAAGATTCCCACCGTCTATCTGACGATCCAGCGCGGCTCGACGCCGACTGTCGCGCGCGATGCGGCCACCAACTGGACGGCAGGCTTCAACCCGGCCGAGCATGGCGGCTCGGTGCCGCGCATGGTCAAGGCCGCCGGCGGCGCGATCTGGTCGCCGAACTTCGGCGACGTGAACGCCGCCGCGATCGCCGAGGCCCATGATGCCGGGTTGCGCGTCGTGGTCTGGACGGTCAACCGGGAAGAGGACATGGCGCGGATGATCGAGCTCGGCGTCGACGGCATCATCTCCGACCGTCCCGACCTGTTGCGCAACGTGGCCGGCGAGAAGGGGATCAAGTTGCCGAAGGGGACGCCGGTCGAGCCGTAGAGTAACCGGTCTCGTGTCCCGGACGCGGCGCGGCATGAAATGACGCGACGCAGAGCCGGGACCCAGAAACCATGGGCCCCGGCTCTGCAGCGCACCGCTGCGCGCTGCGCCGCGTCCGGGGCACGTGATCCGGGAATGCCGCCTTACTCTCCATCCCTGATCCGTCGGTACAGCGCGCCAAGGATGTTGGAATAGTCATCGGTCCAGACGCCGTGCCGGTCGTCGGCTTCGGTCTCCGTCCACTCCTTGGTGCCGGCGAGCTTGCCGATATCGGCTTCCTCGCGCGCGGAGATGACGACGTCGGTCGAGAAGATGTAGTCGCCGTCGCGCCCCGAATCCTCGTTGAAGACCCAGCTCTTGAGGTCGTTGGCGTCGGCAATGCCGACCACCACCGTTTCAAGATCGAGATGCCGGTTGGAGACGTGCATCAGCACCGCGCCATGCGGGGCGAGCTTGTCCTTGTAGATCTCCATCGCCTCCTCGGTGGCGAGATGGATCGGGATCGCATCCGAAGAATAGGCGTCGACGATGATCAGATCGTAGGTGCCGCTCGCCTCCTTGGCGAAGGTGAGACGTGCATCGCCGATCACCGGCTTGAGGCCGGGCATGCAGCTCGAGATGTAGCGGAAATATTTCGGGTCGCTCGCGGTGTCGACCATGGTCTGGTCGATCTCGAAGAACTTCCAGCTTTCGCCGGGCTCGGCCGCGCAGGTCAGCGTGCCGGCGCCGACGCCGATCACGGCGACGGTGAGCGGCGCGCCCTTGCGCTCGCGCAGCGCGGTGATCGCCCGGCCGATGCCGCCGTCCTTGTGGTAGTAGGTGATCGGCTCCGGATGGCCCGCGACCGGCGTGCCGTCATTGTTGCGGAAGCGCTCGGCGCCATGGATCGTGGTGCCGTGCATCAGCACGTGGAAATAGCCTCCCGGCGTCACCACGATCTTGTGCACACCGAAGAAGCTGCGAATCGTTTCGACCCGCCCCTCGTCGGCCGGATAGATCCTGATCAGCGCCAGCGCGAGCACGATGGTGGCAAAGATCTTCCAGCGATTGCCGTTGAACGCGAGCGCCATCGCCGCCGACAGCACGCCGACAGCGCCGATCATCCAGGCCCGCCGCTCGTCGAGCCAGTCGAACAGATGGCCGGCATTGTAGGCCGGCAGGATCAGCGCGACCGCGATAGCCGCGAGCAGCGGCCAATACCATTGCGTGATCCGCGGCAAGCGCTCGGGGATCGGCGGCCGGCACAATGCCGCCAGCGCCAGCAGGATCGGATACTCGGCAACCAAGGAGAAGGCATACGGAGCGATCAGGCCGGCGAACAGGCCGCCGACCATGCCGCCGAACGATAGCGCGACGTAGAAACCGGTGAGATATTTGGCGGCCGGACGCGTTCGCGCCAGTTCGCCGTGGCAGGCCATCGCGATCAGGAAGAAGCACAGCTGGTGACCGCCAAGCGTCAGCAGCAGGTTCTGCTCGCCGCCGACGGCCAGCAGGATCACCACACCCGCAATTGC
>JAEWBW010000139.1 GCA_023390955.1 Pseudomonadota bacterium | reverse complement strand
CGAGGCGGTGGCGGGCGTGTCGTTGTACTTCGAGGACATCGCGCCCATGGCGTCGAACAGCACGGACAGCGACCAGTCCAGCTCCTCGCAGCCGCCGGCGAAGATGACGTCCTGCTTGCCGATCTGGATCGTCTCATAGGCATTGCCGATGCAATGGTTCGACGTCGCACAGGCCGACGAGATCGAGTAGTTCACGCCCTTGATCTTGAACCAGGTCGCGAGCGTCGCGGACGCCGTCGATGACATCGCCTTCGGCACCGCGAACGGTCCGACGCGCTTCGGTCCCTTGCTGCGGGTGATGTCGGCGGATTCGACGATGGTGCGCGCCGACGGACCGCCCGAGCCCATGATGATGCCGGTGCGGACGTCCGAGACTTCCTCGGGCGAGAGCCCGGAGTCCTGGATCGCCTGCTCCATCGCGATGTGATTCCACGCCGCGCCCTGGCCGAGGAAGCGCATCGCGCGGCGGTCGATCACCGAGGCTGCATCGATGGTGGGTTCGCCCTGCACCTGCGAGCGAAAGCCCATCTCGGCATATTTCTCTGCCCGCGAGATGCCTGACTTCGCCTCGTGAAGGCTCGCAAGCACTTCCTGGGTGTTGTTTCCGATCGACGAGACGATGCCCATCCCGGTGACCACAACCCGCCTCATGACCGCCTCGCCCTAATCGTTGTCTTCTCTGGTGAGTGATGCGCCTGCATCAGCCGAGCGACGTGCCCTGCTTGAACAGGCCGACCTTCAAATCCTTGGCTCGATAGATAGTCTGGTCATCGACCGAAAGCCACCCGTCGGCGATGCCGAGTACCAGCTTTGAGCGCATCACGCGCTTGATATCGATGTGGTACACGACCTTGCGCGCCTCGGGCAGCACCTGGCCGCTGAACTTCAGCTCGCTCAGCCCCAGCGCGCGGCCACGGCCCTCGCCGCCGCTCCAGCCGAGGTAGAATCCGACCATCTGCCACAGCGCGTCCAGGCCGAGGCAGCCCGGCATCACCGGGTCGTTCTTGAAGTGGCAGCCGAAGAACCAGAGGTCGGGTTTGACGTCGAGCTCGGCATGCACCACGCCCTTGCCGAATTCACCGCCGGTTTCGGAAATTTCCGTGATGCGGTCGAACATCAGCATCGGCGGCAGAGGCAGTTGGGCATTGCCCGGGCCGAACATCTCGCCGCGGGCACAAGCCAGCAAATCCTCGTATTCGTAACCGTTGCGCCGGTTGAGCATCAGAAGCCTCTATTCTATCACCGGGGGCGTTCCTGGCGAAAAAGACCCCGTCTCTCGCGGGAAAGAGCGCCATTCACCATTGTCAGGCGCGGCGTCCACATGGTCGATAAGGACCGCAGACCTCGCCTTGTCCGGTCCGGCTGCCCTCAATTCGGTCAAGCGGAACCGCGGGCTCTCTAACATAGGCTCTCCGGGCTGGCAAAGCGCTTCCCGGAGGGTAAATGACGGCCTGAGGGGTCTGTTCCCTGCTGATTAGAACCACTCTAGTTGCGAGAAACTTGCATCTGCATCTATCCGTCCATATATTGCATAACAATAGTGTTTTCTCTCGCGTGCCACGAAATTGGAAATGACCGACAGCGCCTCGAACCATCACCACGACGACGCCCATGCGGCCTTGCACTCCGGACGCCAGCCGGCTCTCACCGGCTGCCCGTGGCATGACGTCAATGAGATGCTGCAGTCCGCCGGCCTGCGGCCGACCCGGCAGCGCATGGCCCTGGGCTGGCTGCTGTTCGGCAAGGGCGCCCGGCATCTGACGGCCGAAATGCTCTACGAGGAAGCGACGCTGGCCAAGGTTCCGGTGTCGCTGGCGACCGTCTACAACACGCTCAACCAGCTGACCGATGCCGGTCTGCTGCGCCAGGTCAGCGTCGACGGCACCAAGACCTATTTCGACACCAACGTCACCACGCACCACCATTACTATCTCGAGAACAGCCACGAGCTGGTCGACATCGCCGACCCTCATCTGGCGCTGTCGAAGATGCCCGACGTGCCCGAGGGCTACGAGATCGCGCGCATCGACATGGTCGTGCGCCTGCGCAAGAAGCGCTGAGATCGTCCTAAATCGCTGAAGAGATCGTCATGGCCGGGTTTCCCGGCCATTGTCGTTTTGAACGACGCCTGCGGCGTCAGTTCACGGGCTCGCCTGCGTAAACGCCCCACAGCCGTTCCTGCTGGATCCAGCCATCAAACCCGTTGCCGGCGACATGGCACCAGCCCGCAGCGGTGCACTTCTTGACCTGGGCGACGACGCCGGCCTGGAGCTTTGCGGCAACCGCGCTGTCAGGATCAGCGCGGTCATAGATCGGCGCCAGCTCGTCCTTGTGCTTCATGGTGACCACCGCAGTGCGGCGGCCGGACAGCAGCGAGTGATAGACCCAGCCCTCGGAGCCCTCGGAATCACGAACCCGGCGCCAGTTCTCGAACTCGGCGGTGATTTCAACGGGGAGGCCGGCACGGGTGTAGACCCAGGCCACGTCATTGTCCTTGGTCGGACCGGCGCGGACATTCACATGGTCGGATTTGAGGCTGACGTAGCGCGGCACCGGGAGCCCGCTCGTGGTCTGGACACTGTCCTTGGCCGCATGGCCGGTGTTGACCGCGGCACCCAGCCAGACACAGGCGAGCACCATCACCGAACTCAAACGCCCCAACGCCATCACAACAACCCGTCTCCCGCCGGAACTCCGGCGCACCAATTCCAGAACCCTGCCGCGTCACCCGCCCCACGCGGATTGTCCCAGGTGTCCGACAGGCCTCCGCCGTGGTTCTTGTCTTGGCCCGGCCTTCTGATAGAGAGGACGAGCGCTTGAGAAACCAGTTTGGCCCGATTTTCCGCCGGAAATGTCGGGAGAGCTTGAAGGAAACGCCGGGGACGACGCGGCAAGGCCAGTGTCGAACAACCGGGTTAATGAGGCCTGAACGGTAACCCAGGACGATCGGCTTTGGACGATCGAACCGGGCCGTGACGCCTCATGAGGGCAGGATATGTCGGTCAAGAAGAAGCCCCTCGTCGTCGTGACGCGCAAGCTGCCGGACTCGATCGAGACCCGGATGCGCGAGCTGTTCGACGCGCGGATCAATCTGGATGACGCCCCCCTGTCGGCCGAGCAGCTTGCGGAGGCCGCCCGCACTGCCGACGTGCTGGTTCCGACGGTCACCGACCACATCACGGCCGACATCCTCAACCAGCCCGACTCCAAGCTCCGCCTGATCGCCAATTTCGGCAACGGCGTCGACAATATCGATGTCGCAGCCGCGCATGCCCGCGGCATCACCGTGACCAACACACCGAAGGTGCTGACCGAAGACACCGCCGACATGACCATGGCGCTGATCCTGGCCGTGCCGCGCCGGATGATCGAAGGCGCCTCGATCCTGACGGAAGGAAAGCCCTGGGCCGGCTGGTCGCCGCCCTGGATGCTCGGCCACCGCATCGGCGGCAAGCGTCTCGGCATCATCGGCATGGGCCGCATCGGCCAGGCCGTGGCGCGCCGCGCCCGCGCCTTCGGCCTGCAGATCCACTATCACAACCGACGTCCCGTCGCGCCTGTCATCGCCGAGGAGTTGGGCGCGACCTATTGGGAAAGCCTCGACCAGATGCTGGCGCGGATGGACATCATCTCGGTGAACTGTCCGCACACGCCGGCGACCTATCATCTGCTGTCGGCGCGGCGTCTCAAGCTGATCCGCAAAGAGGCCTACATCGTCAACACTGCGCGCGGCGAGGTGACCGACGAGGACACGCTGATCAAGCTGATCGAGGGCGGTGAGATCGGCGGCGCCGGCCTCGACGTCTACGAGCACGAGCCGGCGGTCAATCCAAAGCTGGTGCGGCTTGCGAAAGCGGGCAAGGTGACGCTGATGCCGCATATGGGCTCGGCCACCATCGAAGGCCGCGTCGAGATGGGCGAGAAGGTCATCATCAACATCCGCACCTTCCTCGACGCCCACAAGCCGCCGGATCGCGTGCTGCCGAGCATGCTCTGACGCGTGCGCACCTCAATCAGGTGCGGTGAATGCCGAGATCCGTCATGACGGGACCATCGCCATTGAGCGGATTGGCGGGATCGCGCGCATAGCGCAGCGTCTCGAACCGCATCGCGCGCGCGTCGATCATCAGCAGGCGCCCGACCAAGCCCTCACCGAAATCGACGATCTCGCGGATAGCCTCCAGCGCCATCATCGAGCCCAGCACACCCGCAAGCGCACCCATGACGCCGGCTTCCGAGCACGCCGGCACCGTGCCGGGCGGCGGCGCCTCCGGGAACAGGCAGCGATAGGTCGGATTGAAGACGCCGGCCTCGTTCTTCTCATGCGCGCGGATGGTGGTGAGCGAGCCGTCAAACGTGCCGAGCGCGGCCGTGATCAGCGGCTTCTTCGCAAAGAAGCAGGCATCGGACACGAGATACCGCGTCGAGAAATTGTCGGAGCCGTCGAGCACGAGATCGTAGTCGCCGATCAGGCTCATCGCGTTGTCAGCATTGAGCCAGGTGGCGTGACCGACGAAGCGGACATGCGGATTGAGCGCTGCGATCCGCTCGGCCGAGCTTTCGACCTTGTGCCGGCCGATATCCGGCGTGGTGTGGATGACCTGGCGCTGCAGGTTTGAAAGCGAGACGACGTCGTCGTCGACGACGCCGAGCGTGCCAATGCCCGCCGCCGCCAGATACATCAAAGCGGGCGCACCGAGGCCGCCGGCGCCGATCACGAGGACAGACGCCCGCTTCAGCGCCGCCTGGCCGGGACCGCCGACATCGCGCAGTACGATGTGGCGGGCGTAGCGTTCGAGTTCGTCCGGGCTCAGCACCTTCTCACTCCTGAACCACCCCGCGATTGTTTGCGACCAACGAGATGTGCTTGAATGGGCACGCCTTCAATAGTCAATCGGCAATGGCCAGGCTGGATTTGTCATGAGATCGATGCTCGCGGCAACACTGATGTTCACGGCCGCGACGGGCGCATACGCCCAGACGACGACACAGCCCGATTCCGGCACCAAGCCGAAGATCGTGCAGACCGTTCCGGTCCGCCCGGCGGTGCAAACCGCATCCGAGACGGCCGACGGGATGGGGCAGGCCCAGCGCCTGGCGCTGCAATCCGACCTCGCCTGGGTCGGGCAGTATAATGGCGCGATCACCGGCGACGTCAGCGAGCGTATGGTCAACGCCATCAAGGAGTACCAGAAGCTCAAGGGCGGCAAGCCGACCGGCGTGCTCAATCCGCAGGAGCGCGCGGCGCTCGCGGAGACCGCGCGCAAGAAGCAGGAGGGCGTCGGCTGGAAGATCGTCACGGAGATGACCAGCGGCGCGCGGCTCGGCATCCCCCAAAAGCTGGTGCCGAACCAGGCCACCGACGCCAACGGCTCGAAATGGACCTCGCCGACCGGAACGGTGCAGGTGGTGCTCGGCCGCCGCAAGGAGGCGAGCCCGACCACGGCGAAGCTCGCGGAGGCGGAGAAGAAAGAGGCCGGCCGCAAGGTCGACTACACCGTGGTGAAACCCGATTTCTTCGTGCTGTCGGGATTGCAGGGGCTGAAGAAGTTCTACGTGCGCGGCACCTTGAAGGGTGACGAGGTGCGCGTCATGACCATCCTTTACGACCAGGCCATGGAGAACACCGTGGAGCCGGTCGTGATCGCGATGTCGAGTGCCTTCAACGCATTTCCGACCGGTCCCGTGGCGGGACCGCCGCCGCGCAAGAATGTCGAATATGGCACCGGCCTCGTCGTCAGTGATGACGGCGCAGTGGTCACCGACCGCCTCGTCACCGACGGCTGTCTCACCATCACGATCGCCGGTCATGGCAATGCCGATCGCATTGCCGAGGACAAGGAGCGCGATCTCGCGCTGCTGCGCGTCTACGGCGCGCGCGGACTGAAGCCGCTCGCTCTTGCAGGCGGCACTGCGCCGGCGAATGTCGATGTCGTCGGTATCGCCGATCCCCAGAGCCAGGGCGGCGCGGCCGCCGTTTCGAGCGTGAAGGCCACGCTTGCGCCGGTTACGGGCAGCGATTCCGCATTGTCGCCGCCGCCGGCGGTTGGGTTCTCCGGCGGCCCGGCGATCGATGGTGACGGCAAGTTCGCCGGCATCGCCCTGCTGAAGCCGGCGCTCGTCGCGGGCTCAGCCGGCGCAGCACCTTCGGCACAGGGCGTGATGGCATCAGCCGGCACCGTGCGGGATTTCCTGAAAGCCAACGCCGTCACGGCGAATGGCGCATCGACGGATGCGAAGGCTGCCGTCGTGCGCGTGATCTGCGTGCGGAAGTAACGCCCGATAACTAGTCCAGCCTGAACCGGATCCCGCTCTTCGCAAGTCCACCCGACAGCCCCACCGGCGTGCCGTCCGCGCGCCAGCAGGCGGCGCCGGTCATGGTGCCGTCGTCGTGGAAGGCGATACCGTTCATGCCGCCGGCGACCGTCGCCACGGCAGCAACCCTGTGACCAAGGCTTGCGAGTTTTGAACGCACGTCGACGGGCACGGCCTGCTCGACCTCCAGCGCATTGCCTTCGGTCCAGACCCGCGGCGCCTCGACGGCTTCCTGCAGGCTCATGCCGTGGTCGATCAGATTGATCAGCGCCTGCATCGCGCTCGGGAAGATGCGCTTGCCTCCGGGCAGGCCGAGCGCATAGCGCAGCTTGCCGTCCTGCAGCGCCATCATCGGCGACATCGAGGTGGTGACGCGCTTGCCCGGCGCCAGCGACAGCGCGTGGCCGGGTCGCGGGTCGAACAGGTTCATGTAATTGTTGGCGATGGTGCCGAGACCCGGGATCAGGATCTTCGCACCAAAGAGATTGTTGATGGTCTGCGTGGTCGCGACCACGTTGCCGAAGGCATCCGCCGCCGTCATGTGCGTGGTGTGCGCGCTTTCGAGCTGCGAGACGCCGGCGCTCCAGGCCTGCGCGCGCGCCGGGTCGATCGCACGGCGACGCTCGTCCGCGTAGGCCTTTGAGGTCAGCTTCTCCACGGGCACGCCGACATAGTCGGGGTCGCCGCTCGCCGCGGCGCGATCGGCAAAGGCGATCTTCAGGACCTCCGCGAGATAGTGGATCGTCTCCGACGTGCCGAAGCCGAGCTTGCCGATGTCATAGCCTTCAAGAATGTTGAGCATCTGGGTGATGTGCACACCGGAGGCGGCCGGCGGCGGCGGACCGAAGATGGTCCAGCCGCGATAGTCGGCGCGGATCGGCTGCCGCTCGACGGTCTTGTAATTGGTCAGATCGGCGCGGCGGATGAAGCCGCCGGACTTCTCCATGTAATCGACGAGGATATCGCCGAGCGGTCCCTCGTAGAGCGCCTTCTCGCCGTGATCGGCGATGTATCGCAGCGTCTCGGCATATTCGGACTGCACCACGCGCTCGCCGACTTTGAGCGGCTGGCCATTGGGCAGATAGATCGCCGCGATCGGCTTGTCCTTGCGCATCTCCTCGGCGCTCTCGGTGATGCATTCGTGCAAATAGGGCGTCGTCGCATAGCCGCGCGCGGCGTGCTTGATTGCGGGCTGCAGGACGTCGGCAAGGCTCATGGTGCCGAACCGGCGCAGCGTCTCGCACCACGCCTTCAGCGATCCGGGCGTGGCGACCGCCTTCGGGCCGGTCAAATTCTCGTTGCCGACGGTATCGAACACGTCGTGCGCCGAGCCCGGCTTCGATCTGTAGGTGGTGTCGCGCACGGCCGAGGGCACCGTGCTCTGGCCGTCGATGAAGCGGTGGCTGCCGTCGGCAAGCCGGATATGCGCCATGCCGCCGCCGATGATGCCGACCATCATCGGCTCGACCACGGTCAGCGTGAACAGGGTGGCGATGGCGGCGTCGATGGCGTTGCCGCCGGCCGCCAGCATCTCGGCGCCCGCGCTCGAGGCCAGCGGATGGTTGCTGACCACCATGCCGCGGCTGGAGACCGCCGGCATCTTCTGACACGAAAAGCTGGTCCCCGCGCGATCACGCCAATTGCCGCTCATGAAGATCCTTCCCGATTTTCCTGAGCAGCCAGCACAACATACGCGGGACTACGGGTCCAGTAATGGTACGGATTAGCTGTTATTCGCTATTCTGCCATCATTGCTTCTGTTGATTCGGACTTCCGCGATCCCCTTTGGATCGGGCCGGGCACGTCCTGAGCGAGAAGAGCTCAGCATCGACTTCGATGCACGTTCGCGTGGCGTTACCCCAGACCCTGGCACTCCAAAGGATTCAACTTTCCATGCATACGATCGTACTGGCCACCCAAAAGGGCGGCAGCGGCAAGAGCACGCTCGCCATCGGCCTCGCGCTGGCCGCCAAGCAGGCCGGCTTCACCGTCCGCCTGATCGAGCCCGACCCGCAGGGCACCCGCTCCAACTGGGCGCGCCGCCGCAACAACGACGATGTCGTGGTCGAGCCGATCTATCACGCCGCCGATTTCGAGCCCCGCCTGAAGATGCTGGCCGAGAGCGGCCTGCAGGTCGCGATCGTCGACACCGCGGCCGGCCTCAGCGCCATCACCACCGCGGCGATCCGCTATTCCGATCTCACCCTGATCCCGTCGCGCCCGACGGTTGCCGATATCGAGGCGACCACCTCGACCTTGAGCGTCGCGCGGGCCTGGAAGCGTCCCTACAGCTTCGTCCTGAACCAGACGCCGATCCGCGGCCAGCGCATCGACAACGCCGCCAACACGCTTGCCGAGGAAGCAGCGCTTGATCTGGCCGACGTGCTCGCCCGTCCCCTGATCGTGATGCGCAACGACCACCAGGACTCGCTCGCCTCGGGCCTCGCGGTCAGCGAGTTCGCGCCGAACGGCAAGTCGACCGAAGAGATCCGCGGCCTCTGGCGCTGGGTCGAAGCCCGGCTCGACCTCTCGGCCACGACCCATCTGATCGACCAGGTCATGTCGGCCGCGGGCAGCATGCTCCATGTCGTCGCCGACCAGGCGGCGGACGAGACCACCATCCTGGCGTCCTGAGCGGGGCATCGCTCCAGACGCCAGACGGGCTCTTCGCCATCCGGGAAGAGCCTCAGCGACGAAGCGATCCGGTCACCAGCCCGGCCGGATTGCTTCGCTTCGCACTTTTTTGAAAACAACCCCATGCACAGTAGAACGGCATCCTGACGGATGCTGACGGCGACGGGGCGTAGACGCTTGAAGCGTCAGGCGAAAGCGCCGCCCTCACGCATGTCCCGCTATTTCTGACATTTCGCGCACCAGAAGGTCGAACGGCCATTCTGGGTGAAGCGTTTGACGATGCCGCCGCAGCGCGGCGTCTTGCAGGTCTCGCCCTCGCGGTCATAGACCTTGAACGAATGCTGGAAGTAGCCGAGCTCGCCGGAGGTCTGGCGATGATCGCGCAGGCTCGATCCGCCGGCCTCGATGGCATCGTTCAGCACCGTGTGGATCGCACCGACGAGGCGCTTGGCGTGATCGGTCGGCTCGCCCTTGCGCGTCGCGAGCGTCGCCGCGATCCGGCGTGGCGACAGATGCGAGCGATGCAGCGCTTCGCAGACATAGATGTTGCCAAGCCCCGCCACCACGCGCTGGTCGAGCAAAGCAGCCTTCAGGCTCGTAGTCTTGCCTGAACACGACTCCGCCAGCATCGCGGCATCGAAGGCGTTGCCGAGCGGCTCGGGACCGAGGTCGCGCAACAGCGGCTCCTCGTCGAGCGCGTCGCGCGCAATCACTTTCATGTAACCGAAGCGGCGTGGATCGTTGAACACGATGTCGGCGCCCGATGACATTCGGAACAGCACATGATCATGCGCGGAGTCCTTGCCGCGCGGATAGTGAAACTCTCCCGGCGTGGCATCGTTGTCCGGCTTGATGACGCGGAACGAGCCGGACATGCCGAGATGCATCAGCAGCACGTCACCCGAGGCGAGGTCGGCCATGAGATATTTTGCGCGGCGGCCGAGCCCCGTGACGATCTGCCCCTGGAGGCGGGCCACGAAATCCGGCTGAAAGGGAAAGCGCAAATCCGGCCGTCGGGCCTCCGCCTTGACGATTTTGGCGCCTTCCATGACGGGTTGCAGGCCGCGGCGAACGGTCTCGACTTCGGGCAATTCGGGCATTGTCAGGCATTCACCTTATGAGGGCGGTGTGATAGCGCCATGGCGCCGGCCGGGCTATGGTCGGCATCGCGGAGTAGAGTAATGGATCGGCCGGGCGAAACCACCCATTTTGGCTTCAGGGACGTGCCCCTGGGCGAGAAGCAGACGTTGGTGAACGATGTGTTTCACAGCGTTGCCTCGCGCTACGACCTGATGAACGATCTGATGTCCGCGGGCCTGCACCGGGTCTGGAAGGACATCATGATCAACGCGCTCGATCCGCCCCGGAGCGAGCGGCCGTTCGCGCTGCTCGACGTCGCCGGCGGCACCGGCGATATTTCGTTCCGCGCCGCCAAGGCCGCAGGCCTCGGCTTCCATGCCACGGTTTGCGACATCAACACCGAGATGCTCGCGGTCGGCCGCACGCGCGCCGAGAAGCAGCATCTCGATACCCAGGTCGACTTCGTCGAAGGCAATGCGGAAGCGCTCGCCTTCGCCGACCGCAGCTTCGACGCATATACGATCGCGTTCGGAATCCGCAACGTGCCGCGGATCGACCAGGCGCTGCGCGAGGCTTACCGCGTGCTGAAGCCGGGCAGCCGTTTCCTGTGTCTGGAATTCTCGACCGTCGAGATGCCCGGCCTCGACCGCATCTACGACCTGTTCTCGTTCAAGGTGATTCCGCCGCTCGGCCGCATGGTCACGGGTGATGCGGAATCGTATCAGTACCTGGTCGAGTCGATCCGCAAGTTTCCAAAACCCAACGCTTTCGCCGACATGATCCGCGACGCCGGCTTCTCGCGCGTGAGCTGGCAGACGCTGTCCGGCGGCATCGTGGCGCTTCATTCGGGCTGGCGTTTGTGATCTCAGCCATTACCCATCTGTCGCGCCTGGTCCGCGCCGCGCTGGTGTTTGCACGCGAGGGCGTGTTCAGCGCCGTCGATCCGAGTCTGGTGCCGCCGCCGGGACAGGTCGCACTGAAGCTTGCGCGGCTCGTCGAGCGCCGCGGTGCCAAGCAGGGTGCGCGGCTGTCACGCGCGCTGACCCGGCTCGGCCCGGCCTATCTGAAGCTCGGCCAATTCCTGGCGACGCGTCCCGACGTTGTCGGCGTCAACATCGCGCGCGACCTCGAAAGCCTGCAGGACCGGCTGCCGCCGTTTCCGCAAGCCGAAGCCGAGGCTGCGATCGCGAGCTCGCTGGAGCGCCCTGTGAACGAGGCGTTCGCGAGCTTCGGGCCACCGGTCGCAGCCGCCTCGATCGCACAGGTGCATCGCGGCGAGGTGCTGCACGACGGCGTGCGCAAGCCGGTCGCCATCAAGGTGCTGCGGCCCAACGTGTCCGCGCGCTTCCGCCGCGACCTCTCTGATTTCTTCTACGTCGCGCACAAGGCCGAAGCCTATTCAGCCGAGGCGCGGCGGCTGCGCCTGATCGAAGTCATCAACACCATGTCGCGCTCGGTCGCGATGGAGATGGATCTGCGGCTCGAGGCCGCCGCGCTCTCGGAGATGGACGAGAACACGCGCAACGATCCGGATTTCCGCGTGCCGACGGTCGACTGGGACCGCACCACGCACAACGTGCTGACGATGGAGTGGATCGACGGCATCGCGCTGAACGACCACAAGCGCCTTGCCGAGGCGCAGGTCGACCTGCCCGATCTCGGCCGCAAGGTGATCCAGAGTTTCCTGCGGCACGCGCTGCGCGACGGCTTCTTCCACGCCGACATGCATCCGGGCAATCTGTTCCTCGACGATGCCGGCCGCCTCGTCGCGGTGGATTTCGGCATCATGGGCCGGCTCGGCATGAAGGAGCGGCGCTTCCTCGCGGAGATTTTGCTCGGCTTCATCACCCGCGATTATCGTCGCGTGGCGGAAGTGCATTTCGAGGCCGGCTATGTGCCGGCGCATCACTCGGTCGAGAACTTTGCGCAGGCGATCCGCGCCATCGGCGAGCCGATCCATAACCGCACGGCCGAAGAGATCTCGATGGCGCGGCTGCTGACGCTGCTGCTCGAGGTCACCGGCCTGTTCGACATGACGACGCGCCCCGAGCTGATCCTGCTGCAGAAGACCATGGTGGTGGTCGAGGGCGTGGCGCGCGGCTTCGATCCGAAGCTCGACATCTGGAAGGTTGCCGATCCCGTGGTGCGCGAATGGATCGAGCGCAATCTCGGGCCGATCGGCCGGGTGCAGGGCGCCATGTCCGGCACCGGCGAGCTGGCGCGGGTGCTGATGCGGCTGCCCGATATCGCGCAGCGCTCGGTCGCCGTGCTGGAGCAGCTCGAGACCATGACGCGCGACGGCCTGCGGCTGTCACCCGAGACCATCGCCGCGATGGGCCGGTCCGAGGGCCGCAAGAACCGCTGGCGCACCGTGGCGCTCTGGATCATCGCCCTCACCTTCATCGGAATCCTGGTCGCCGTCCGGAATCTGTGATTGCGATGCAATCACATATTTGATAGCATTGATGTCATCCTTAGCAGGAGGACGTCATGGCCAGCCTGACCATCCGCAAGCTCGACGAGGGCGTCAAAACCTATCTGCGGCTGCGCTCGGCCCAGAACCGCAGGTCCGTCGAGGAAGAGGTCCGCGTCATCCTGCGGGAGCTGATCGAGGGCCGTGAGGAGCCGCTGACGCCCTCCGCGGCGCCGCCCGCGTCCTCATCTCCTGCCCCCGCCGCACCCCGGCCCAACGCGCTGCCCGGGACCAGCGTCACCCTGATCATCGGCGGCGGCATCGCGGCGTTCAAATCGCTCGACCTGATCCGCCGGCTGAAGGAGCGCCGTGTCGAGGTCCGATGCGTGCTAACCAAGGCGGCCCAGCAATTCGTCACGCCGCTGTCGGTCAGCGCTCTCTCGCATGAGCGCGTCTACACCGACCTGTTCGACCCGCAGAGCGAGTTCGATGCCGGCCATATCCGCCTCGCCCGCGACTGCGATCTCATCATCGTGGCGCCCGCCACCGCCGACCTCATGGCCAAGATGGCCAACGGCCACGCCGACGATCTCGCCAGCGCCATCCTGCTCGCCACCAATCGAAAAGTCCTGATCGCACCGGCAATGAATCCGCTGATGTGGAGCAACGCCGCGACTCGCCGCAACGTCGCAGCACTGCAGCGCGACGGCATCAGCTTCATCGGCCCCAATGCCGGCGAGATGGCGGAAGCGGGCGAGGCCGGTGTCGGCCGCATGTCCGAAGCGATCGAGATCGCGGTGGCTGCCGAGCGCCTGCTGCGGCCGGCGGTGCCGCGCCCGCTCGCCGGCAAGCGCGTGCTGATCACCGCGGGTCCGACCCATGAGCCGATCGACCCGGTGCGCTACATCGCCAACCGCTCCTCCGGCAAACAGGGATTTGCGATCGCCGCGGCCGCCGCGGCTGCAGGCGCCGAGGTGATTCTGGTGAGCGGCCCGGTCGATCTCAGGGATCCCGATGGCGTCACGGTGAAGCATGTCGAATCGGCGCGGCAGATGCTGGAGCAGGTGCAGGCCACGCTTCCCGTCGACATCGCGATCTTCGCCGCCGCCGTCGCCGACTGGCGCGTCGCCAATGAAGGCGGACAGAAGCTGAAGAAGACATCGGCCGGCATGCCGCCGCTGCAGCTGGTCGAAAATCCCGACATCCTCGCCACGATCTCGAAGATGAAGGAGCAGCGTCCGCCGCTGGTAATCGGCTTTGCCGCCGAGACCGAGCGTCTCATCGACAACGCCAAGGCGAAGTTCGAGCGCAAGGGCTGCGACTGGATCGTCGCCAATGACGTCTCGCCGGCCACCGGCGTGATGGGCGGCGACCGCAACACCGTGCATCTGTTGACGCGTGAGGCCGGCGGCGAGATCGCGGTTGATTCCTGGCCCGTGATGACCAAGGAACAGGTCGCCACCGAGCTGGTCGCGCATGTCGCGAAAAGCGTGGCGCAGACCTAGCCGGAGTTTTGATCGTGAGCGAAGCCATCAAAGTCGAATGCCAGCGCCTCGCCCATGCCGAGGGCCTGCCGCTGCCGTCCTACCAAAGCCTTCACGCCGCCGGCATGGATCTGCTCGCCGCGGTTCCCGAGGACGCGCCGCTGACGCTTGCACCCGGCAAATACGCGATGGTGCCGACGGGCCTCGCGATCGCGCTGCCGCCGGAGTTCGAGGCGCAGGTGCGGCCGCGCTCGGGGCTGGCCGCCAAGCACGGCATCACTGTGTTGAATTCGCCCGGCACCATCGACGCGGATTATCGCGGTGAGATCAAGGTTTTGCTGATCAACCACGGCGAGGCCGCCTTCGTGATCAAGCGCGGCGAGCGCATCGCGCAGATGGTGATCGCGGCGGTGACGCAAGGCGCCCTGGTTCCCGTGGCCACGTTGTCCGAGACCGATCGCGGTGCGGGCGGGTTCGGCTCGACCGGGCGCTAGTCCATCAACGATCCGGTTTGATCGCTTCCACGAAGGTGGTGCACTCCCTCTCCCGCTTGCGGGGGAGGGTTGGGGAGGGGGTGCCGCCACAGAGAGACTCCCCGAGAGCAGCGAGCCC
>JAEWBW010000120.1 GCA_023390955.1 Pseudomonadota bacterium | reverse complement strand
CCATAGCGGTTCGACCAATCGGCATATTGGGCCGCCAGGTCGAGGTATTGGGCGCGCAGGCGCGTGATCACGGTGTTGTTGAGGGCGTCCGTCACCGTCGGCTGCACCAGATCCTTGTCGAGCAGCGCCTCGATGCGGTCGAGGCGGGCCTTGGCCTCAGCGGTTGCGGCACGCGCAGTCACGAGCTGTGTGTTGACGTCGGTCAACTGCTGCTCGCTCATCAGGCCGCGGCTGGTGCCGACGATGTTGTTCTGGGCCTTGAAGGTCTGAACGGCGCGGTCGCTTGCGGTCGCCTGCTCGCGGAGCTCGGCGCTACGCTGCTGGAGCCATTCGCCAGCGCGCTTGGTCGACTGATACTTGGCTTCTAGTGCTCCGACGATATAGGCGTCCGAGATCGCATTGGCGACCAGCGCGGCCTTGTCGGGATTGGGCGAGCGGTACGAAACGGAGAGCACGTAGGTCGTCAGAACACGCTCGACCTTAAGATTCCTCTGAACGCCCTCGACGACGGCACGCTCGATCCTTTCCTTCGATGGCGGGCCATCCGAGCCGAACAGGGACATGAGCTTGCCGATGACCAGCGCGGGCAGTCCCGGGTTGGATCCATTGAAATCGGGATCCTCGATCAGTTTCAAACGCCGAACAACGGAGAGGATCAGATCATCGGATTGCAGGATCTCGACCTGGCTGTCGACAAATCCGGTATCGATGAGGGCATTGGACATGCCGCTGTCCTTGTCCAGGACCTGAGTCTGGCGGGTGTCCATCAGGATGCGGGCGTTGGCCGTGAACATTGGCGTCGCGACCAGCAGGTAGACGACGACCAGCCCCAGCGCCGTTCCGACGATCGAGGCGATTAGCGGCCATTGGCGGCGCAAAATATCGATGACGCGGTCGACGCTGAGAGTCGTGCCACCGAGCTCAATGGCGTATTTGGCGCGGGGCTGGAATTGTTCGCGAGGTTGAAACATCGGTTGGACAGCTCGAATGGCTATTCGGGAAGCGGCATGCTTGCGAAGGGGTCGGCAAGATCGGTCTTGTATTCGCCGGACATGAGCCCAGCCCCGGGGCGGGGCAGCATGTTGGCTGTTGTCGCCGACGGAGGCGGGACGTCGTCAGGCTCGGAGGAATATCCAGCGAGCACCGCGCTGTCGTGCATTCTCGAGACGAAATCGCTGATCTTCTGTGCAATCTCTGGTTTGCTAGCTCGACAGCGAACTTCTGCGCGATGAAGCGCCGTTCCGATCGACGCGCGGTCAGCCTGGGTTGCGGCCCGTGTCAGGCTCTGCACCGATTTGAGCACCGAGACGTCGGTAAGAAGATAACCCTGCAGTCGGCCGGACAACTTTTCCTTCTCGTTGCGCAGCTGGTTGAGGAGCGAGGACGGCTCGGCGATAAAGGCATCGATCGCGATCTGGGCCACACGCTCCGAGCGCTCCACGCATTGCGCATGCGCAAGGCCAGTCGCGCAGCAGAGAGCCGCGGCCGACGCGACGATGCGAACGATCCATTTGCGGCCGGCTACAATCAGCTTCGATCGAGGCAAGTTATCTTCCACTTCGCTTACGTTGATCGGCTACGCCGGAAGAATCCAATTAGAACTGCTTGATGCAGAGAAAGTATGTCAAATTTTTGTGCGGTGCAAAATATCTGGAAGCGTTGTTTTTTCCAAGCTATTTTTCTCGTTATTGCAGGCCCTTAGCCATGTTGCGAAGCGAGTGGCACTCTCTTAGCAGACCATTTGAATCTACGCCATCTCGCGGGCATGAAGATGACAGGTACAGGACTCTTGCACCCGAACATTTTCCGCGCCGTTCATTACTGTAACCTCAAACGCGGATCGGCCCCGGCGAGGCCCGGGACCGATCAACGTCTTGAAGAAACCAGAATGCTTTAAAGCGGCGCCCGCAGCGAAGCCTGGCGGCTTGCGCGCAGATGCTCTCCATGCTCGCTCACTGCCACCCAGAAGCGCGGATTGTTGCCGGACTGCATGGAAATCCACTGATAACCGACGTCGTTCCATGGGCGGACCGACGAGGAGAGGTTGTCGAGCACCATGTCGCCGTCGTTCAGCCGGACGACGAGGACCAGATGACCTTGCCCGCCGCCGATGATGACAACCGCAAGTCGTAACGCCGACTTCGGCCAACCCATTTCGATCAGGCGATGCCGTTTGGTGACGGCGTAGTCGTTGCAGTCGCCGGCGTCCGGCGACAAAGTCCAATGCGCCAGCATCGGGCTGGTCGGCTTCTTCATCGGCGTGATCGCATCGTTCACCGAACGGTTGACCTCGCGCAGCATTTGCCGCGCTCGCTCGCCCGAAGGAAGCACTTGGTCCGCAGTTGCGTCGGCTTCACACTCAGCACCATAATTCATGCAGAATTTCACGAACTGCAGAGGTGCGAGCGCGTTGTCATATTCGCTGATGAACGAGCCCGCAGTCCGCGGGGCAGGGCTCTCTGCGATCGTGTCTGCTTTGGCCGCGACGCCGGAACAAGCGATTCCCGCCGCCAAGAAAGATCTGAAAATCCAGCTCATGGTCATCCCCATTATTCGCCATTCTTCTTGGCTCAAGGGGATACAACGAACCCATTAGATCTGAGTTTTGCAGACAATTACAATTTTATCTGCCCCGCGGAACGGGTTCCCGGAACCTGGGCTTGGTTAATGCTTCTAAACTTGGGCTCTATCGGGATGGGCTGACCGAGGTAAGCGTCGTCGTAGTCGCTGCGGCCGTGAACAAGGTCTGCGTTTGTGACGCAGCGCCAGGTCCACCTGAGTTAAGCACGGTCGGATCGGTATTTGTCGCCCCACTGCCGCGCTCGGCCGCGGCAGTATTTGCGCCACCTCCGCCGGTCGTCGTTTCGCCTGTGGGATCGGCGCCGTTAGTTGCCTCCGTCTTGATGTCGCCGGTGATGCTGGTGAAGGACTCGATCAGGGGGGCGTTCTCGGTTTTCAGCACCGCTTCCTGAATGCGCTGAGCCACGTCAGGTTGCGAGAGCACGCAAACGGAAGCGGCAGTCCCGAGACCCGCACCGATGGCGCGGCTCTGCTCCTCGCTGCTAGCCCGTGCCAGCGACACGATGCCTTCGACGGTCTCCGGCCGCGAGGTCAGAAAGTCGCGAATCTGCGATGCAAGGCCGCCTTGGCCTTGCTTGAACTGATCAAGCAGACCTGCTGGATTCGAGAGAAACGAATTCGCACTCTCAGCCGAGACGATGTTGGCGTTCGGTCCGCATGGCACGCTATTTCCGGTGGCGGCGAACGAGGAAGAAACT
>JAEWBW010000077.1 GCA_023390955.1 Pseudomonadota bacterium | reverse complement strand
TTGTAGACCCGCCCCGCCCGCAACCCCGCAACCAGCGCGCCGAAATAGATCTGAAGGAAGGTCGCGACCAGAAGCACCTTGCTCATCAGCCTCAACCGCGCGGGTGCCGTGACCCGCGGCCGCGGCGAGAGCCGTCGCACGGTCCAGACGATGCCGGCAAAGATCACCAGCGCCAGCACCAGATGCGTCGCCAGGCGATATTGCGAGACCTCGACCCGCCCGGAGAGACCCGAGGCCACCATCCACCAGCCGACCGCGCCCTGCAGTCCGCCGAGCGCGAACAAGAGCCACAGCCGCCGCTTCAACTCGGACGACAGGCCGCCGCGCCAGAGGAAGAACAGGAACGGCAGCAGAAAAGCGACGCCGATGAACCGGCCGAGCAGCCGGTGGCTCCACTCCCACCAGAAGATCTCCTTGAACTCGGAGAGCGTCATCCCGGAATTGAGCTCGCGATATTGCGGGATCTTCTTGTAGGCCTCGAACGCGTCGGTCCATGCCGCCTCCGACATGGGCGGCACGCTGCCGGTGACCGGCTTCCACTCGACGATCGACAATCCGGATTCCGTCAGCCGCGTCGCGCCGCCGACCATCACCATCAGCGCGATCAGGGCGGCAACCGAGATCAGCCACCAGCGCACGGCGCGGTACGGCTGGGACGAAGCGGAAATCGTGGTCATTTCGGCCGAAAAACCAGTGCTTGAAGAGGCTTGAACGGGGCGGCGCGCCCTTTATAGTCCCGCGCTCTCGCAGCGCAAGTTACGCAAAGGCCGCATTGTTCCCGTCATGACAATCCGCACCCGAAAATTCTTCGGCGCGATCGCCCTTCTGGTGCTCGCCACCGTCTGGGCTCTGCTCGGCATGGCGCTCGCGCAGATGCCGTGGATCGCCGAGTCCGGCTGGCGGCAGGCGATCTATTACGTCGTGGTCGGGATGGGCTGGGTGCTGCCGGCGATGCCGATCGTGAGCTGGATGCAGCGGCCCGACCGCGCCTAAGGCGCCGATGTGCTGGTCGGCTTGACCGGCGCAAACGCGACGCCCGAGAGCAGCACCCGCATCATCCGCAGCGAGCTACGCCGTCCGTCCCAGGAAATCCGCGGCAGCGCGCGCAGATTGGTGCGCCCCTCCGCCTCCACGACGCCCGGGATCGCCGAGACCGCGCTGGCAAAGCCGGCCTCCTCCGCCATCACTACATGGCTGCGGCGGAACGAGGCGCGATCGCCGAACGGAAATGCGAGATGCCTGACGTCGCGATGGAACGCGGCTTCCGCAACCGCCTTGCCCATCGTTATCTCGCGCGAGGCGGCTGCATCTTTCATGGTGGCGAGCGCGGCATGGTTCACGGTGGCGCAGCCGAGCGTGACGAGCGGATCGGACGCCAGCCGATCCAGATCAGCCCAATCCATCGACGCCTCGCGCGACAGCGCAGCGAGATCGACCGAATAGCGCTTGCAGAGATCGTTGATCGCAGCCGACAGCTCGGCCGGCGCCAGTGTCCGCAGCCAGCCCGCGAGGAAGGAATACAGCTCCTGCTTCTCGTCAGGCTCGGTGACGACGAAGCGCTGCTCCCGGTCGTCCATCACGAGACTGATGCGGCTCTCGCGCGCGATTACCTGTTCGAGCCCGAGCCACCAGGCTTCCCCGACGCCGTCGGGAAAGGCGGTCGGAACATAGACCGTGAAGGGTACGCCATGGCGCGCCAGCACCGGATAGGCCGTGGTGATGAAATCCTTGGGCGCACCATCGAAGGTGAGCGCCACGAAACGCCGCCGCTCTGGCGGCGCCACCGCGCGGCGGCAGACTTCATCCATGCCGACGATGTCGAGCTTCCAGCGCTTCAGCGCGCGTAATGTGCGGTCGAGAAATGCCGACGTGATCTCGTCGGCGCGCAGCGGCGCGAAGCCGCCGCCCGGCCGCTCCCGCACGCGCTGAAACCGCAGGATCGCGCCGGCGCCGGTCGTCCTGCGGCCGGCGAGCCAGGCCTTGCCGGTGAACCAGGCGAGCTCCAGGTTCAGCCGTTCCAAGGTCCGATTATCCGCTCGGCTGTCGGACACCAAGATCACCCCATCCGGACCCGGCGCGGCCGGTTCCCCCTGTCTGATTGTCCTTACCCTTTGTTGATGTTTCTTTGCAAAGGTCGGCCACAGGCCGAATTGCGCAAATTTTCGTTTCTCGACAGGTTCCGCGAATGACCATGGCTGCCGCGATGCAAGGCCGGACGGCAGACGCCCCGGCGCGGTCGAAAGCCGGCCGCGTTGCCGCCGTCGACGTGCTGCGCGATCTCACCGCGGCCGAAGCGGTCTGGCGCGCACTCGAAGCAACCGGCCAGCTCTCCACGCCCTATCAGCGCTTTGACCTGCTCGGCCCCTGGCAGCGCCTGGTCGGCGAGCACGAGGGCGCGAGCCCGTTCATCGTCGTCGCCTATGATGCCGAGCGCCGCCCGCTCATGCTGCTGCCGCTGTCGCTGCACCATCATCACGGCGTGCGCGTCGCGAGCTTCATGGGCGGCAAGCACACCACCTTCAACATGGGATTGTGGGACGCCGGCTTCGCTGCCGCGATCGACGCCTCCGACCTCGACGCCCTGCTGGCCTTGTTGCGAGCACGAGGCGACGTCGATCTGCTCGCGCTGACGCAGCAGCCGCTGCGCTGGCGCGACCAGCAAAATCCCTTTGCGCTGCTGCCGCGGCAGGACTCCATCAATGGCTGCCCGCTGCTGGCGATGACGCCCGGCGCCGAACCGACCTCGCGCATCAGCAACTCCTTCCGCCGCCGCCGCAAGAGCAAGGAAAAGAAGCTTCAGCCGCTGCCCGGCTATCGCTATCACCTCGCAGCATCAGATGCGGATATCACGCGCCTGCTCGACTGGTTCTTCCGCGTCAAGCCGGTGCGGATGGCCGAGCAGAAGCTGCCCAACGTGTTTGCCGAGCCCGGCGTCGAGGCGTTCATCCGCAGCGCCTGCCTGACGCCTTGCGGCGACAGCCGCGTCATCGACATCCATGCGCTCGAATGCGACGAGGAAGTGATCGCGATCTTTGCCGGCATCGCCGACGGCCAGCGCTTCTCGATGATGTTCAACACCTACACGATGTCCGAACATTCGCGCTACAGCCCCGGCCTGATCCTGATGCGCAACATCATCGACCACTATGCCGGCAAAGGGTTCGTCGCGCTCGACCTCGGCATCGGCTCGGACGATTACAAGCGCATGTTCTGCAAGGACGACGAGGCGATCTTCGACAGCTTTGTGCCGCTGACCTCGCGCGGAAAGCTCGCCGACATGGCGATGTCGTCCCTCAACCGCGGTAAGCGCTTGGTGAAGCAGAACCAGATGCTGTTCGATCTCGCGCGCAAGCTGCGCCGGGCGTTCGGGTAACTATCGTCCAGGCAGGCCCCTCCCTTCTCCCCCTGTGGGAGAAGGTGGCATAGGCGGCCTTCGGCCGCCGTCTCAAGAGGACGCCGAAGCGAAGCTTCGGCTATGGCGCCGGATGAGGGGTTGTATCGGCAAACTCAACTAGCGGATCGACTCGCGGAGAGAGACCCCTCACCCGCCGAGCTTCGCTCGGCACCCTCTCCCACAAGGGGAGAGGGAAAGAGAGCGCCTACGCGGCAACCACGCTCGGCGCTTCCACCGCATCGGTGCCCGCGACCGGCTTGCTCAGCATCGTCACATCGCTGAAGCCGACGCCCTTGAGCTGCTCGCACATCTGCGTGCGCGCCTCCGACGGCATGCCGGCATCAGGGACCACGACGGCGCGGGCATGCGCCGTCAGCAGTTCGGCCGGGAGGTCGGAGGCGCCGCCGGCATCCAGCAGCACGTGGTCGTAGACCCGCAGCAAGGCGTCGATCGCGAGCGTCACGCGCGGCGACTGCAGCAGGCTGCGGTCGAAGCCGGGACGGCCCGCCGAGACCAGATGCAGGCGCGAGAGCTTGTCCTTGGTGATGACCTGCGTGAACGAGGCCTCGCCCTGCATCAGCTCGGCAATGCCGGGCGCGGAGGGATCGACCGCCACGGCGGCAATCGTCGGCGAGGACGCAGCGAGATCGACCACCACGACGCGCGCATCGCGCGCCAGATGCCGGGCCAGCGTCAGCACCGTGAGCGTGACGGCCTCGCCGGCCGGGGCGACCGGCTCGGGGTCGGGCTGAAGCGGCACGGGATCAGCAAGTTGAGGCTCGGCGAATTGCGGCTCGGTGTGACGCGGTTCGACGACGGCCTCGGCGCGCTCCACGGCCGGCTCGGCCGGCGTGAAGGCTGCGATGGCGCGCGGCGCCGTCATGCGCAGCAGCTCGCCGGTGATGACCAGGCCGGACGACAGCAGTAGCGTCGCCAACGTCACGATCAGCACGATCGGCAGCTTCTTCGGATAGGCCTGCGTGTTCGACACGATGGCGCGCGAGATGATGCGGCCATCGGTCGGCGCGGTGTCGATGGTTTCGCGGGTGTTGGCCTCGCGATATTTGGCCAGATAGGTCTCGAGCAGGTCGCGCTGCGCCTTGGCCTCGCGCTCCAGCGCGCGGAGCTGCACGTCCTGGCCGTTGGTCGAGGTCGCCTGCTTCTTGAGCTGCTCGAGGCTGGCGGTCAGGCTCTCGACGCGGCCGCCGGCGATGCGGCTGTCGTTCTCCAGCGAGCGCGAGATTTTCGCGGCCTCGTCGCGGATCTGGGTGTCGAGGTCGCCGAGCTGCGCCTTCAATTCCTTGATGCGCGGATGGTTGCCGAGCAATGTCGAGGACTGCTCGGCGAGCTGCGCGCGCAGGGTCACGCGCTGCTCGGAGAGCCGGCGCACCAATTCGGAATTCAGCACTTCCGATGCTTCGATCGGCTTGCCGCTCTGGATCATCTCGCGGATCAGGCGCGCCTTTGATTCAGCGTCGGCCTTCAGCGCGCGCGCATTGTTGAGCTGGGTGTTGACCTCGCCCATCTGCTGGTTCGACAGCGTGGTGTTGTTGGTACCGACGAACAGCGATGACTTCGAGCGGAAATCCTCGGCCTTGGCCTCGGCCTCCGAGACCTTCTTGCGCAAATTCTCGATCTCGCCCGCCAGCCACTGGCTGGCGTTCTTGGCCTGCTCCTGGCGCGCGCTCTGCTGCAGCACGAGATAGCCATCGGCGATCGAATTGGCGACGCGCGCGGCAAGATCGGGATCGGCGGACTGGAATTCGACGACGATGACGCGCGACTTGTCGACAGCGTAAGCCGTCAGGCGATCGTAATAGGCGTCCAGCACCCGCTCTTCCGGCGTCATCGCGAAGGGATCGCGGCCGATGCCGAACAGCGCCAGCAGCGACTTGACCGGCGAAATGCCATGCAGCACCGGATCGAATTCGGGCCGGTCGGCGAGCTTGTTCTTCTTGATGATCTCGCGGGCGAGATCGCGCGACAGCACGAGCTGCACCTGGCTGGTCACGGCCTCGGCGTCGAGCGCCTGCCGCTCCTCGGTGCGGTCGCTGTTCGGGCGCAGGAACACGTTCTCGCGCCCGTCGATCAGGATGCGGGCTTCGGATTTGTAGCGCGGCGTCACCAGATTGACGCCGGCGAGCGCGCACACCAGCGCGAGCACCGTCGGCACGATGATCCAGCCGCGCTTGCGCTTGAGCGCAGCGCCGAGCGCATGCAAATCGATGTCGCCGGATTCCGAAGGCGCCTGCCTGACGGTACGCGCGGCCTTGATCTCGGCTTTGGGCTCCCGCTTGGGGACGGCCCGCTCGACCACAGCCTTGTCCTTGCCAGCACGCCAGAACGCTAAACGCATCGCTCACTCCCGCGGGGACGCAAACAGTCTACCTCGCTGGCGCGATTACACTCCATTAAGGTTGCCGCTGGGTTAATCGTGCGGCAAGACGCGCATCGCACGCGCCGTTCGCGCGAACACCGTTTGTTAACCACGACGCCCCTTAATCGGATTCGATATTTTTGTTGGATTGTTCAGTCGTCGCGAGCGCCGGTTCAGATCATGCCCCCCTCTGCGGACCAGCCGCTTCGCATCCTGCACGCCGTTCGCGCGCCCGTCGGCGGCATCATCCGGCACATCCTCGATCTCGCCAACGGCCAGGCCGAACGCGGACACCACGTTGGGATTCTCGCCGACAGCCTCACCGGCGGCGAACGCGCCGCAGCTGCACTGGCCGAGATCGCACCGCGCATGAAGCTCGGCATCCATCGCCTCGCCATCCGTCGCGAGCCGTCGCCGGACGATTTTCTGGTGTGGCTGCGGATGCGGCGCCTGATCAGCAAGCTCAGGCCCGACGTGCTGCACGGCCATGGCGCCAAGGCCGGCGCCTTCGTGCGCATGCGGCGGCGCGCGGACGACGTCATCCGCATCTACACCCCGCATGGCGGCTCGCTGCACTACCCCCTCAACACGCTCAAGGGCGAGTTCTACGCGCGGCTCGAGCGGACGCTGATGAATGCGACCGACCTGTTCCTGTTCGAAAGCGCCTTTGCCCGCGACACCTATCAGCGCATCGTCGGCACGCCCAGGGGCGTGGTGCGCTGCGTCTTCAACGGCGTGACACCGGAAGAATTCGAACCTGTCGTTCCGGCCGAGGACGCCACCGACATCTGCTATGTCGGCGAGTTCAGACACATCAAGGGTGCCGACGTGCTGGTCGACGCGGTCGCAGCGCTCCATACCAAGGGCCGCAAGGTCACGCTGACGCTCGGCGGCGACGGCGAGGAGACGGCCTCGTTGAAGGCCCAGGTCGAGCGGCTCGGGCTCAAGGATGCCATCCGCTTCATCGGCCACGTCAAGGCGCGCTACGGCTTCTCCAAGGGCCGGCTGCTGGTCGTGCCCTCGCGCGGCGATTCCATGCCCTATGTCGTGATCGAGGCCGGCGCGGCCGGCGTCCCGATGATCGCCTCCCGGATCGGCGGCATCCCTGAAATCTTCGGCGCCGACAGCCCTGCTCTGTTCGCGCCGAGCAATCCGGAAGCCATGGCGGACGCGATTGGCGCGGCGATGGAAAATCCGGAGGTCACCGCGCAGCGTGCGGTCGCACTTCGCGAGCGGATCCAGGCGCATTTCTCCCAGCAGGCGATGGTCGACGGCGTGCTCGCGGGCTATAGCGACGCATTTGCTAATCATTAACCATCCTTAAGCCCGCTTTAGAATTTCTTCCGATTTGTCCGATAAGCCAAACGCAGGGGGACGGCTGCCTCGGCGTACGCGCGCCGTCGCGGCAGGAATGGACGGACGCACGTGGAACCGCTCAACGCACGCTCGATGATCGATGCCGTGGCCAGCGCCGCGGCCGCACCTGGTGACAAACCCTTCGTCGAACGCCGCCGCAGGCTGACGCCCGCCGCGCTCGAGGTGGTGAACCAGAAAGTCGCCCGCGCCTATTCGCCGATCGTGATCGCGGGCTTCGTCCGCGTCGCCGATTTCGTGATGCTCACGCTGGTCGGCGCCTGCCTCTATTTCGGTTACGTCGTGCCGCACGGCGCATTCCAGTGGGAATATCTCGTCGCGATCCTCGCCGTCGCGGTTGCCGCCGTGGTCTGCTTCCAGGCCGCCGATCTCTACCAGGTGCAGATCTTCCGCGGCCAGCTGCGCCAGATGACGCGGATGATCTCGTCATGGGCGTTCGTTTTCCTGCTGTTCATCGGCGCCTCGTTCTTCGCCAAGCTCGGCAGCGAAGTGTCGCGGCTGTGGCTCGCCGCATTCTTCTTCCTCGGCCTTGCCGCCCTGATCGGCCAGCGCCTGGCGCTGCGCTCGCTGGTGCGCGCCTGGGCCCGCGAGGGCCGGCTCGACCGCCGCACCATCATCGTCGGCTCCGACAGCAATGGCGAGCAGCTGGTCGAGGCTCTGAAGGGCCAGGAGGATTCCGACATCCACGTGCTCGGCGTGTTCGACGACCGCAATGACAGCCGGGCGCTCGCCACCTGCGCCGGCGCGCCCAAGCTCGGCAAGGTCGACGACATCGTCGAGTTCGCCCGCCGCACCCGCATCGATCTCGTGCTATTCGCGCTGCCGATCTCGGCCGAAACCCGCATCCTTGAAATGCTGCGCAAGCTGTGGGTGCTGCCGGTCGATATCCGCCTCTCCGCGCACACCAACAAGCTGCGCTTCCGCCCCCGCTCCTATTCCTATCTCGGCGAGGTGCCGACGCTCGACGTGTTCGAGGCGCCGATCACCGACTGGGATCTGGTGATGAAATGGCTGTTCGACCGCATCGTCGGCGTCTGCGCGCTGCTTGCCGCACTTCCGGTGATGGCG
>JAEWBW010000347.1 GCA_023390955.1 Pseudomonadota bacterium | reverse complement strand
ACCGAGCTGTCGGAGCGTCTGATCCGGCTGCCGATGTGGATGGGACTGCAGCAGGCTCAGCAGGAGCGGATCTGCGACACGCTGGGGGCAATCCTCGGGCGGTAATCCTAGAGCCCGTCCGGTTCGCCGTTCTTCGGCGTCGAGCGCGGCACGAAGGGCGCGAATGACAGATCGCCCGTTGCCGGCGCCACCAGCTTCCCGCTCTCGACGGGAGCGCCAGCCGCCGCCGGCACGCCGGGAGGCGGCGGCGGGGCAAGCGGCGTGTCCAAGCGCTGCAACACCAGCACCTCGCTGCGGTCGCCCTGCTTGAGGGTCACCTCGCGCGGCTGGACCGCGCTCAGCGACCAGCCGGAGCGAGATTCGCCCTGGCGCAGCCGGATCACTTTCTGGTCGGTCTGGTCGATCAGGATCGCGATGGCATCGCCCTCCCCGACCACGGCTCCCACCAGCACCAGGGGCGGCGCAGCCTCCACCACCTTGGGCGGCGGCGGCGCGCTCGTCTCCTCAACGGGTCCCGTGGCGACTGCTCGGGGCGGTGGACGGCGCGAGGCCGAGAAGATCGGACGCTCCTCGGTCGCGGTCAAAGCGGAGAGCGGCACCGACCAGAGCGGATTCCCGCGTGGGATCACCTTGGCTGCCGGCCGGGCCGACCTGGCGATGGGCTTCACCGTGCCGACATCGATCGTTTCGCTCGGGGCGCGCGCGACGTCGTCAGGCAAGATATCGATCCGGGACGACGAGGTCGCAGCCATCGCCTCCGGGAGCCCCCAGAGCGCGGCCAATCCGATCAGTGCCAACCATCGGGCCATCAAGGGTCCTCTGGCGCCCGTACAGCGCCACCGTCAGGACGACAGCCTAGGTCCTGCGGCCCCGGCTATCAACCTGCATCAGATCACCATCGTGCCGGCAACGGTTCCGGGCCATGTCCCGGAGCGGACCTACTTCCCGCCTGCCACTGTCCGGAGACGCCGAGGATCACCCTGACGCGGCCTGTGGCTGCCTCATTCTGGGCCGTGGTCTGCGGCACCTGGACGTCGAGCTGGTCCACGAACAGGAACGGCATGCCCGCCTCGAGATCGTAGAGCAGCTTTTGCAGCGCCGGCTGCTCCAGCTCGCAACTGACCACGAGACCGACGAACCCGTCCTTGCTCTGCGCGCCTGATACGTCGACCTGCGACGACTGGATCGAGCCGCCGACATTGCCGACGGCGGCGGCGACGCGCTGCAGGAGATTGGCGCCCGCAACCGTCACCGTCGGCCCTTCCAGGAAGGGCGTGCCCGGATGTTCCGCCGACGACAGCCCCGCACCGCCGGCGCTAGCCTTGCGGCCGCGCAGCTGGTCGAGCAGGTCGGTGGTCTGCGCCAGCGCCTGGCGATGGGAGACGACGTCGGCGACCGAAAGCCCCGCCATCAGCAAGAGGCCACCGGTCACCGCGACATAGAGCGTCACCGCGATCAACGGCGAGTGCGACAGAGTGCGCGTGATCGAGTCCTGCACGCTCATGGCACGTTCCTCGGCTCGATCTGCGCCTCGATGTGAAAGCGCTCGCCCGGATCCGACGACGAGCGCGTCGTCGGCGCATAGAAGGTCGCGCGGGTGAAATGCTGGGACTGCTCGATCAACGGGATCAGCGACGGCGCATCGCGGGTGATGCCGGCGATCTGGAGCTTGCTCGAGACGAGATGCAACTCGGTGACATAGGTGTGATCCGGCAACACACGGCTCAGGCTTTCGAGCACGATCACGCTCGCCGGCGTTTCGAATTTGCGTCGCTCGAGCAGCGCCAACGGTGAGCGCTCGCCGCCGTCGCTGCCGGCACGAAGCGCGGCACGGCGTTGGGCGATCTGGCGTTCGAGCTCTCGCTCCTGCGTACCCAGGCTGTCGGCCAGATAGGTTGCGGATAAAGACGCAACGATCGACGCGATGGCGGCGACGCAGAGCACCACTTGCAGCGTACGGCTCAGCCTGACGGGATCGACCGCGCCGCGCGAACGCTGCTCGAACACCTTGATGCGGCCGTTGCCGGGGGCATCGGTGCAGATCGCGATCGCGGACGGATGGAAGCCGGAGATCGCCTCGACATAGCCCATCGCGAGCTTGCGCGGCGCGGCCGCGATCATCGTGGTGATGCCGTCGCGGCCGCTTGTCACCGGCGGACTGCAGCCGAACACGGCTTCGCCAGCACTCCATGGCGTCAGGCGATCGATCTGCGCGCGTACGATACCATCGAGGAAATCTGCAGCGCGGGACGGCAGCTCCAGCGGCCTGAACAGGAAGCGCGTCGGCTGCAGCACGATCTCGACCCTGCCGCCACGAACCACCTGCGCCAGGTTGGTTGCGGAAAACTGCCCGTCACGGAAAGCGAGGGCGGTCGGAACGTTCTCCGGCTTGGCGCTCTCCAGCGCAAAGCCGCCCTTGTCGTCCTCGACCAGGCGAACCAGCCGCGGCGACACCATCCGCTCCACCCCGCCGACGACGGTCGCGGCCACCGTGCCAGTCCAGGCGTCGAAGATCGCACGAATGGATTGCAGCGAACTCATCTCACAGGGGCTTTCCGGCGGAGCCGTCAAAGGCGTTGTGCCACGACAATACACGATAGGGCTCGTCAGTGCCGTCGAGAAGCAGGATGACGATTTCGGCCGAGCTCTGCCGGCGGGTCGGTGATTCCGCGGCCACCGTCAGCCGGTAGGCCCTGGCGCTCTCGAGCGTCGCATTGGCACTGCCGGCAAGTCCGATCACGGATTGCGGACTGATCCGCGGATCGGTGCGCTCCTTTAGTAATTGCTGAACCGTCCCCGGCGTCATGCCCGGCATCGCCGCCACGACCTGCGGCGCGGCATCCATCACGTTCACGGCCCGCATGTTGCTGAAGACGGTGACGAAGGGCAACATCCGTTCGACCACCAAGGGCGGAATACCGCGCACGAGCCGGAGCTCCTCCACATGCGGAAAGGGCGCATGCCGCGGCAGGTAGGTCGTCCCGATGTTCCGGTAATACGAATCCTCAGGATCGGCCTGGCCGGCTTCAGTCGATGCGCGCCATGCCAGAATGCGGTCGGCATAGCCGGCGGCTTCGTTCGCGTCGACGCCGAGTGCGATCATCAGTCCAGACAACAGCCCCTTCGGTGCGGCGTTGAGATCGACACGCGCTGCCTCCGAGCAGAAAGTCACGGCCACTTGGCCCATGCCGATGCGCGCACTGAATGTTCCGCTGGTCGGACGTTCGTCGCCCTTCCCCGTCAGCCGATACGCCGCAAGCTCGACGGCGGCATTGACCAGCGCATCGGTCTGGACGCGGTCGGTGTTGCCGGCGATGGTGACTGCGGTGTTGGTGACATAGTTCAGGTAAATAAGTACGAGCGCCGAAAGTGCTGCCAGCATCCAAAGCACCGCAACGACGATGAAGCCGCGCGTGTCCCTGCTCATGGCGATGCTGCGCGCGCCGGTCA
Source organism: Pseudomonadota bacterium (assembly GCA_023390955.1). GTDB lineage: Bacteria > Pseudomonadota > Alphaproteobacteria > Rhizobiales > Xanthobacteraceae > Bradyrhizobium. The sequence continues at coordinate 30,105 of JAEWBW010000347.1, read as the reverse complement.
AAGCTGCTCCTCCTTCTGGTCCTGTGGCTTGGTGCGCGCCGTGACGCACCCGGCCGGATCCTTGGCGCGCGCGCAATCGGCCGGTACCGTGATGTGTGGAAGCGCGGCGGCGGAGACGGCCAGCACCTGTCCGGTCGCACCGTCGCGCACCGTCACACGGATCCGCTCCGGCAACTGTGTCTGTCCACGCCAAGTCGGCTGCCAGGCCCGGTCCGCACCCGCATAGGAGAAGGAAACGCGGTACGGCGCACGGATCAGCACGACCTGATCGACGAAACGTATCTGTCCGTCCGTCGGCATCGGCTGGAACGGGGCGCGTTCGCGCACCAGCGCCAGCCCCTGGGCATCGGTCTTCTCGATCAGCCGCACGACCTCGAGCCCCGGGCGCGTACTTGGACCAAGCGCGGTACGCACGAAGGTCACCGCCAATTGCGCCCCCTCGAACAGCGGAGCCTTGGTATCGCCGTTCATCCTGATCTGCTCGGCGACCGCAAGATCGGCGACGATGCGGTCGAGGCCGGTCGCAAGACGCTCGGCCCGCTGCACCCGCGCCATGCCGCGATTCCAGTTCGGCAGCCATTGCGCGGTGACGGTCGCGAGCGCCGCAAGGATGACGGTCATCAGCAGCGTCGCCAGCATCACCTCGAGCAGCGTAAAGCCGGAATCGTCGGCAAGCGAGCAGCGCGACCTGGTCATTGTGGCGGCCTCGGCACGAGCTTTACCGTTGTGACCTGCAGTGAGGCGCCGTCGGCGCGCTGAAGACGCAGGTTCACCGCCATCGGCACGAACCGATCGGTGGCGGGATCACCGCCCGGCACCTTCATCGGCGTGACGTCGAGACGCCAGCGGCTTCCGGCGAGTTCGCCGCTCTGCCGGCCGACCTTGAGCAGACCGCGCGCCGGCAGTTCCGCGAGCAGCGACTCGGCGGTGCCGGCCAGCGCCAGGCGCTGGTCGATCACGCGCGTGCCCTTCACCGTGGACGCGATCACGGTGCCGATCGTGCCCAACACGGCGGCAATGATCGCAAGCGCCACCAGCGCCTCGATCAAGGTAAAGCCGGCCGTACCGTTAGAGCAGCTTCTGCGGGACAATCTCGACCACTCCAGTCAGCCAGTTAACGCGCACCTCGTAGCCCATGCCGGGCCGCGCCAGCGCGATCACGCCGCCGCACGACATGCCCGACGGAAAGAAATCGATCGAACGTCCGGCGGCGCGGTTGCCGCAGCGCGAGGCCAGCATGGCCTGCACGGTCACGTCGTTCGGCAGCCGGAGGGTCCGTCCCGTCACGCCCGAACGGACCGCGCGCGTGTCTGCGTCGACCAACGTCGCGACCGCGACCTGCCGGCGCAACGCGGCATTGCGATCCGCCTTCAGCAGAGCAGCGATCTCGACGGCATAGCTTTCCAACTTGGCGCGTGTCGTCGAGCGCGGGATCGCCGGCAGGATGATTGCCGCGAGCAGGCCGATGATCGCGAGCACGCACAGGATCTCGATCAGCGCGAAGCCGCTGCTATCGTGACCCGCGCTAGCGCGTGCCGCTGGCGATGTCGGCTGCCGTGCCACTGCCGCCTTCCTGTCCGTCGGATCCCAGCGAGATGATGTCGTACGGCGACCGCTCGCCCGGCGAGCGATAGACATAACCATGGCCCCAGGGATCGTTGGGCACCATGCCGCCGCGCAGGTAAGGACCGTTCCAGCCGGGCAGATTGTTGCCGCGCGTCAGTGCGGCGAGGCCCTCATTGCTGGTCGGATAACGGCCGATGTCGAGATAATAAAGGTCGAGGGCGCTGGAGAAACTCTCGATCTGGATTTTTGCGGCTTTCGCCTTGGACTCGCCCAGATAGTTCAGCACCCGCGGACCGACCAGCGCCATGATCAAGCCGATGATGGTGATGACGACGAGGATTTCCACCAGCGTAAAGCCTGCTTCGCTTTCGCGCCGGCGGCGCCGTCGTCGTGCGGGTGCGGCAAATTTCTTCACTTCAAAACCTCCGTCTCCGGCCTAGCCGACAATCTGGCTGACCGACATCAGCGCCGTCATGACCGACACGATCAAGCCGCCGACGACAATGGAAATGACGATGATCGCGGCTGGCCCCGCGATCCCGACCGCACGATCGAGCGTGCGCTGCAATTTGGCTTCGTAGAAATCGGCGACGCGCCCCGATAGCATCGGCAATTGCCCGGTCTCGTCGCCGAGCCGGAGCATCCGCACCGCCATCGCCGGCAGCGCCTCGGTCTCGGCCAGCGCATCCGACAGCTTGGTGCCGTGGCGGACGCGATCGGCGGCGTCGCTCCACACCGCCGACGGTCCGGCGGTCGCCATCATGTCGACGAGGATGCGTAGCGTGGTCGTCAAATTGACGCCGCTGCCGAGCAGCACGCCGAGATTCCGACAAAACAAAGCGGTTCGATAGGACGTCATCATGTTCCTGATCGCGGGCAGCCGCGTGATCGCGTTGGCAATGCCGCGGCGAACGCGATCCTGCCGCAGCAGCAGCCAGCCAAGTGCAATGCTCGCCGCAAGGATCGCAAGCACCGCATCCGAGTTGGCGCGCAGAAACGTCGAAAGGTTCAAGAACATCAGCACCGTCGGATCGACCTTGGCGCCGAAATCCTGCAGCACGCTGGCAAATTGCGGCAGGACGAAAGTAAGGAAGAACAGCAGCACGCAGCCGGCCGCCCCCAGCACGAAAATCGGATAGCGGATGGCGTCGCCCAGCTTGCGCTTGAGCGCTTCGGTCCGCGCCCGCTCGGAGGCCAGCACCTCCAACACCTGGTCCAGCGAGCCCGACGCTTCGCCGACACGGACCAGCGCGACATACATCGGCGGGAACAGGCCTTCGTGCCGCGCCAGCGCCTCGGCAAAGCTTTCGCCGGACACCACCCGCGAGCGGATGTCGGCGACCACCGGCCGCAGGCGCCCAAAATCGCGATCGGCCGCGAGCAGCTCCAGCCCGTCATTGATGCGAGCTCCCGCGCGGAGCAGCAGCGCGAGGTCCCGGGTGAAGATAGTGACGTCTTCCGGCTTCGGCTTGTTGAACAAGCTGAGACTGCCGCCGCCGCTCCCGCCCTCCTCGAGCGTGACGTTGTCGACGAGCACGAGGCCGAGCCGCTCGATCCTCGGCGCTACGTCGCTTGCTGCCGGCGCGGCAATGGCGCCGGAGACCAGTTCGCCGTTGGCATTGAGCGCGCGATAGCGAAAATTCGGCATCGGATCAGCGGACCGTCGTGACGCGGAAGACTTCCGGCACGGTCGTCAGCCCGGCACGGCACTTGGCAACCGCATCTTCCAGCATTGTCGTCATGCCACCCTGCATCGCCGCGGCATCGACACTGTGGGAATCCGTCTGTGGCCCGATCAGCCGGCGCACTTCGTCGGACATTTCGAGGATCTCGAACACGCCGTTGCGGCCGCGATAGCCGGTGCCGCCGCAGCGCTCGCACCCACCAGCCTCGTGCACAATCTCTCCGGCCCTGAAGCCGATCACCTCGAAGCGCGGATCCCGGGCGACATCATCTGCGGTGAGGGTATGCGCCACCTTGCAGCGATCGCACAGCATGCGCACCAGCCGCTGGGCGACGACTGCGCGAAGCGTGGACTTCAGCAGGAAGCCTTCGATGCCGAGATCAATCAGCCGCGGCACAGCCGCGGCCGAGGTTTCCGTATGAAGCGTGGTCAGCACCAGATGGCCGGTCAACGCCGCGTGGATCGCGATATGCGCGGTCTCGGCGTCGCGGATCTCGCCGACCATGATCACGTCCGGATCCTGGCGCACGAAGGCGCGCATGGCCGAGGCAAAGGTCAATCCGATCGACGGCTTGACCTGCGACTGGTTGATGCCTGGAATCTCGTACTCGACGGGATCCTCGATGGTCAGGATCTTTCGCGTCGGCTCGTTGAGGATCGACAGCATGGTGGCGAGCGTCGTGGTCTTGCCGCTTCCGGTCGGCCCGGTCACCACGATCATGCCATGCGGCATCGCCAGCAGCCGCGTCATCACGGATTCATCGCGCGCGCCGAGACCGAGCTTGCTCATGTCCAGCAGGCCACGGTCGCGCGGCAGCAGACGAATGACGGCGCTCTCGCCATATTGTGTCGGCATGGTCGCGACGCGCACGTCGAGCTCGGAGCGACCGACGCGCACGCGCGCGGCGCCGTCCTGCGGGAGCCTGCGCTCGGCGATGTTCAGCCCTGCGAGAATCTTGACGCGCGAGATCAGCGCCTGCGGTGGAATGCCATGCGGGGACGGCAGCGCACGCAGCAGGCCGTCCACGCGCATGCGCACGACCAGCCCGGTGCGAAACGGCTCGACGTGAATGTCGCTGGCGCGGAGCTCGACCGCGCGCTCGAGGAGGTCATTGAGCGCGCGCACCACCGGCGCACCGCTCGCCAGGTCGCGCAGGCTTTCGATGTCGTCATCGGATTGCTGCACCGAGCCCTTGGCATCGCCCTTGGCGCTATCGTCCGTGCCTGTGCCGCTTGCGTCCGCACGCTGGTCGAGAACCGTGGTGATGTCCTCGAATGAAGCGATGACAACCTCGATAGTCGTGCCGAACACAATCTCCGCCGCCCTGATCGCGGCCGTGTCGGAGGGGTCGGCGATCGCCAACCGGTAGCCACCATTCGGCGCCTGGAACGGGAAGATGGTGGATTCACGCAGGAACCGGCGCGAAAAGCCGTCCAGACACGGCGTGGTTGCAAGCAGTTGCGGAAGGCCGAGGCGTGTCAGGCCGAAATAATCGGCCACTTCGTCGGCAAAATCCGCTGCGGAGAGGTCGGTTGCCTCCCAGAATTCGCGCAATGGCCGCGTCAGCGCCGGATTGGTTGCCGTCTCGACCCGGGCGCGGGCCCGCGGCGGCAGGGAATATTTCTCCAGGAGATGCTGCCGGAAGCTATCTGCGGAAAGGTCTCGCATCGCATTCACAGCGCTTACCTTGTTACTAGGAAGCCACAGCTCCCGCGCGTGACGGAAGGCCTTTACCCTTGACATATAAATTAGCAAAAACATAATCGTGGCGCAAATTATTGCGCGTCCGTACCATGAGGGGATCGGATGCAGATTTCAGTCACTCTTGCTGGTGGCAGGCGTATTTTGTTCAGGGTGGTCCAGCCGCTTTCGCGCCTGCGCACAGCGTTGACTGGCACGCTCCTTCTGTTGTCGAGTGCTTTCCTGTTGACCGCGTGCATCGTCACGGCGGACCGCAACATCGAAGCGGACGCAAAGGACCCGCGCGCCAGGGACCTTACCGAGAGGATCCAGTCTCTTGATCTGCAGCCGCGGCAACCTGCCGATGCGGGGACCGGCAGCATCGCACAATCGAAATCGTCCCGCCCTGCGATCTATCTTTCCGACGGTTCGACCCCACAGGGCGCTTCGCTCGGAGAGCGCGAGGGCAGCGGCGGCAGCGGCTATGACCTCAACTTCGAGAACGCGCCCGTTGCGACGGTGGCAAAGGTCATCCTTGGTGACGTATTGAATCTTGGCTACAGCATCGACCCACGCGTCCAGGGCACGGTGACGCTGGCCTCTGTGCGGCCGGTTCCGAAGGCCGACGCGCTTTACGTTCTTGAGAACGCGCTGCGCATGTCCGGCGTGGCACTGATCCGCGACCGCGGCAACGGCTACCGCCTCGTTCCCGCGCCCGAAGCCGGACCCGGCGGCGTCGACCGTTCCGCCACTGCCGAGGCTGGCCAGGGCATCAGCGTCGTGCCGCTGCGCTACACCTCGGCACAGAACATCTTCAAGCTGCTCGACGCGTTCGGCGTGAAGGCTGCGACCATGCGCCCGGACAGCGCGCGCAACACGCTGATCGTCACCGGCAGCGGCACTGACCGGTCCGCTGCGATCGACACCATCCTGTCATTCGACGCCGACTGGATGCGCGGGCAATCGGTCGGCATCTTCCCGGTGCGCAACTCCTCGCCCGAGCCGATTATCGGTGAGATCGAGAAGATCATGGACTCGGGCGAAGGCGGCATGAGCCAGAGCATGATCAAGTTCCAGCCGATCGGCCGGCTCAACTCCATCCTCGTGGTCAGCCAGAAGCCGGAATATCTCAAGCGCGCACAGACCTGGATCGCCAGGCTCGACCGCTCCGACACCGAAGGCGTGAACCTCAAATCCTATCCGCTGCGCTACGGCAATTCCAAGCTGGTCGTGGCGCTGCTGCAGGACATGCTGCTGAGCCAGAGCAGCACCAGCTCATCGACACTCGACAGCGCGCAGAGCCAGCTTGCACCCGGCTCCGGCATGTCGACCACCAGCTCAGGGAGCAATCCCGTGGCCGCGCTGAGCGCGCTGCCGACGGCAGGCGCCGGCGCCTCGACGCCGGTGACCGGCCCGCCCGGCTCACAGTTGAACACCCGCGCCGCACCCGCGACGAGCACGACGCCCGGTCAGGACAACACGCTCAGCGGGACGCCGAGCGGTGCAAGATCCGGCGGCAACGGCATTCTGCAAAACGTGCGGATCACGGCCGACGTCACCAACAACGCGGTGCTGGTCTATGCCAACATGGAATCGCAGCGCGTCATCGAGCAGACGATCCGGCAGATCGACCGGCCGCAGCGCCAGATCGCCATCGAGGCGACCATCGCCGAGGTCACGCTGAACGACCAGCTGAATTACGGCGTGCAGTTCTTCCTGGCCAGCAAGAAGGGCTCGATTTCCAACACCATCGCCGGGGTCAGCAATTCGTCGACGGTCGGCAGCAACATTGACGGGCAGGACAACGCCGTGAACGCCGCGGCCGGCGCGCTGCTCGGACGGGTGCTGCCCGGCTTCAATTTCCTGATCGGGGCGGAAAACTCGCCGCGGGTCGTGCTCGATGCGCTTCACAACGTCACCAACGTCAAGGTGCTGTCGAACCCGTCACTGGTCGTGCTCGACAATCAGCCGGCGACGTTGCAGGTCGGCGATCAGGTGCCATTCTCGACGGGCACGGCGACCGTGCTGACCGCCAACAACACCGTCGTGAACACCATCGACTACAAGAACACCGGCATCATCCTGCGCGTGCTGCCGCGCGCCAACGCCAACGGCAACGTCGTGCTCGACATCGAGCAGGAGATCTCCAGCGTCGCCGCGGGCAGCGCCGGCTCGCTGACGCCGACGATCTCGCAGCGCCGGGTCAAGAGCTCGATCGCCGTGACGAGCGGCCAGACCGTGCTGCTGGCCGGCCTGATCAGCGAGACCGAGAACAAGCAGCGCCAGGGACTGCCGATCCTCGATTCCATTCCGGGCGTCGGCGACGCCTTTTCGCATCAGGGCACCGGGCGCTCGCGCACCGAGCTGATCCTGTTCATCCGTCCGACCGTCATGCGCGACGGCGTCGACGCGCATGTCATCGCCGAGGAGATGCGCAGCAAGATGAACGGCCGCCTGGTCGGTACCAGCAACCCTGTGGTGGTCGTTCCCAAGGCGACGCGCTGACGGTGTGACGGACGAGCCGGTCACCCCTGTCCAACTCTCACCGCCCCAGGACTCCGGGCCTCAAGGCTCGGGGGCGGTCCTGAGCTTCATTCTCTGCATCGGCGTCGGCGCCAGCCTGCTCGCCGCCCCCGGCGCAGAGGGGCTGCTGGGCGCTCTCCTGGCCGCCCTGATGCTGGCCATCACTGCGACCGATGCCCGGACCTACCGGATCCCGAACGTGTTCACGGCCACAGCCTTTGCCCTCGCCCTGCTCCGGGCCTGGGCGGTGGGACCGGACGCCGGCCTCGAGGCCCTGCTCTGGACAGCCCTGCGAGCCCTCGTGGTGGCCTTGCCGCTGCTCGCCCTGATGATGCTGTACCGGCGCTGGCGCGGCCGGGACGGGCTTGGCCTCGGCGACGTCAAGCTGGCGGGGGTTGCCGGGGCCTGGCTCGATCTGACGACGGTCGCCGTGGCGATCGAACTGGCGGCGCTCGCGGCGATCGCCGCCTACGCTCTCAATGCTGCATTGCGCAGAAGGCCGCTGAGCGCAACCGCCTTCCTGCCGTTTGGCCTGTTCCTGGCGCCGGCGATCTGGCTGGGCTGGCTGGGGGAGGTTTTGGCGGCCAACGGGCTCGCGTCTAGGCTGGCACTCTGGCCAGCCTAGGGTGCGTGCACGGCCCTGGATCGCACTCTAATGCTCGCGGCTCGGCGTCCATTCGAGGGCGCGCATGCGCGCCTCCGCGATCTCGGCGCGGGTCATTTTGGTGGTGACGGCATCGCGGATCCTGGCCCGCGCCTCACGCGCCCGCGGCGGTGCCGCCGACGTCGCGAGATTGAGCCATTTCGAGGCTTCGACGATATCCCGGGGCACCCCCTGCCCGCGATCGTAGAGCAGCCCGAGCGAATATTGGGCGAGGCTGTCGCCCTGTTCCGCGGCCCGGCGGTACCACATCGCAGCTTCAGTATAATTCTGCGGCACGCCGCGGCCGGTTTCGAACATGAAGCCCAGATGAGATTGCGCCGCTGCATTGCCGCGTTCGGCTAGCGGAATGAAGACCCGCGAGGCCGCGACATAATCCTGCCGCTTGAAGGCCGCGACACCCTGCCCGAGGGATTGCGCGTGCAGGGGACCGGCCACGGCAATGAGGACAAGCAGTGAGGCGAACAGCAGCCATGTTTCTCGGATCATGACCGAGCGCAAGGTGAAGTAGCGGTCGTTTCGGTGGCTGCTCATCCTTCCAAGACTAGACGTCCAGTCTCAAAAAATCCACAGCCGCAGGCTGGCCTCGCCTACCCCGAGCTTCAATAGGTCCGCGGCCAACCGACAAACAGTCCCGCCTTCAGGAGATCTTTACTGCGTGGCAGAGCGGACTTCTGGCCCCTATCGAGCGTCGGCTCTGGGTCGGCAAACATCCTCGCCTATCTGCCAGAGCTGGACTACACTGGCATCGACCTCAACGAGAATCACATTGAGTTCGTGCGCCAGAGCCACGGCAGCCGCGGCCGGTTCTTGTCGCAAATGCGGCCTGCGTGCAAGGTCGACCAGACCGCGGTCGACGAGCTCAACTTCGAGTTCGCATTGTCGCCAGAAAGTTTCCGCCGATCTCGTCGACTTTCTGACGCCGGAACAGGAATAGTGCGGCCGCGGCACGGCCGAATGCCCGCTCGGCGTTTGCCCGAACAAATATTCGTCAAGGGGGCTCGGGCGCAGCGCCACATCCCGTTGCGCTTGGTCGCCCGAAATCGTTGCCAACGGTCGCAGGGGTGGGAACAAGCGCGATGCGAGGCCCCCTGCGCCGGATGCAGCGGGCCTCTCATTGTCGCATCAGTAGACTGGCGAGATCAATTCAATGGGATCTGAGTCAGCGGCGTCCCGTCGACACCGTTGCTAGAGATCTCGTTGTTCTTGAAGGACGTGACGCTGCCCCCACCGATCTGGCTCACGCCGTTCCCGTTGGCAAAAACCACCGAATTTCCCATCTGGACCGAGGCCCCGGCACCGTTCGCAGCGACCCCCGTGTTGTTATACGCCGCGTTGATCCGGTTGAGAAAAACGCTGACTCCGGGCTTTCCACCGGGCACCACGGCGGAGATCCCAATAGCACTGCCGCCACCGGCCTGGGTGACGCTCGTATCCGACACAAAGGCAGAAATTGCGCCGGCCGCATTAGCGCTCGAGGCCAGGATGCCGGTCGTGCTGGCCTTAATCGTCAAGTGCGAGAAGAACGTCTGCGCGCTTGCGGTCGAGGGCGCCAAGCTTATTCCGGACTCGAAAAATTCTCGATGGTGCAATTCTCGATGACGAGCCGTCGGCCGGCAAGGAAATTGATCCCGTTGAGGTCGAGGGTCGTGCCAGCGCCGTTGATGCTCAGGTTTCGCAAAATGATAACGTCCGATGCGCCGGCGTTCACGTTGATGCCGTTGGTTCCCGATGCCAGGATCGACGCCATGGTCCCCCCCGCCATCGATCGTGATGGATTTGGTGATCGTGACGGTGCCGAAGCCACCAGGATCGAGCACGTCGATCTCGCCACCAGCGGCGGTCTTCGAAATCGCGCCTGCAAACGTCTTGCATGGCGCCGTGCGGTTGCATGGATTGACGTCGTCACCAACGCCCGAAACCCAGGTCCGCGTCGCCTGGGCGTATGCACAGGCCGGAAGCGCGACCAGAACCGCAATACGCAAGGCCGGAAAGCAGCCAAACGTCCTCCATATAAGCATCTCCCGTTCAAAACACCAAAACAAGGGAAACAAAGCCTGTCGGCCTTGCACGCGCGAACACGCCTCGCAATAAGCACAACTGACGTATGATCTAAACTTTTAGGCGCCGATTCCCCTCGTTTCTTAATCATCGGTCGGAAACCTTTTAGCTGAAAGTCACCATACTCGCAACCCTGGGGCGTCCCCTTGTCTCTTGGTTCGCTCCCAATTGGGAAGATCTGGTAGCCGCAACCCTATATCGCTTCGTGGACCGGCCAAGCGTGTCGAGTTGCCGTTTCCCCGATCCGCCCGCCAATTCCCAGTTCGGCTTTGCCGCGACGTTTCTCGAAGAGCCTGATTAATCCCAAACTATTTGACGACCAGCACTTGACCTTACACCATAAGTGGTCGCAGACCATCGGCTTCTTGGCCAGAGTGCAACCTTGAACTGTCGTGATATTAACTCCCGAGACTTGGAGTGTCAGAAGCTTCGCTTCGCCTGCGACGGCAAAACGATCGCTTTTGTCTCGGGAAACTTCAACGTCGTGCATCCCGGTCACCTCAGGCTGTTCAAATTCGCAGCCGAGCAAGCCGATGTACTCGTGGTCGGAGTCAATTCAGACACGGTAGCAGGCGTCTCGGTTCCGCAAGACATGCGCCTCGAGAACGTGCGATCGATCAGCATGGTCGATTTCGCAGTCGGCCTTGAAGAGCCTGCCAACGAATTCATTGCGGCGCTGAAGCCGGATGTCGTGGTCAAGGGAAAGGAGTTCGCTACCCGCGCCAATTCTGAACAGGCCGTCGTCGACGCCTATGGTGGGAAGCTCATTTTCAGTTCGGGCGAACTGCGCTTCGCATCGATCGCGCTGCTCGAGCGCGACTATTCCGACCCGCAGATTTCCGGCATCACCAAGCCGGTCGACTTTCCGAAGCGCCACGGCTTCGAGATTTCGCAGATCAAGTCGACGCTCGCGAAGATGTCGGGCATGCGCGTGCTGGTGATCGGCGATTTGATCGTCGATGAATACATCACCTGCGACCCAATCGGGATGTCGCAGGAAGATCCGACCATCGTCGTGACGCCGATCATCACGAAGACGTTCGTCGGAGGCGCCGGCGGCGTCGCCGCGCACGCGCGGGGCTTTGGTGCCGTCGTTCGGTACTGCACGATCCTCGGCCATGACGAGGCCGCCCAATTCTCCCTGGATTCGCTGCAGCAACAGGGCGTTCACTGCGATTTTTTTGCCGACAACACCCGACCGACGACCCGCAAGCAGCGTTTCAGGGCGCTGGACAAGACCTTGTTGCGCGTCAATCATTTGCGCCAGCATGCCGCGAGCGCAGAGATCCAGAGCAAGATGCTGGCGACGGTCGAACAGGCCTTGCCGAACACCGACCTGATCCTGTTTTCCTGCTTCAATTACGGCTGTCTCCCGCAGGCTCTCGTCAATGCCATTGCGGAGAAGGCGCACGCGGCCGGCGTGATGCTGGGCGCCGACAGCCAGGCGTCGTCCCAGCTTGGCGACGTCTCGCGGTTCAAGGGCATGACACTGATCACGCCGACCGAACGCGAGGCCCGGCTCGCATTGAACGACTTCGAGGTCGGACTGTCGGCGGTCGGCGAGCGGCTGATGCAGAAGGCCCGCACGAAGAATCTCGTCATTACGCTCGGTGCCGAAGGCATGTTGATCAACACCTGGCAGGACGACGCGTTTCGCACGGACCGTTTGCCGGCATTCAACCTCTCTCCCAAGGATGTTTCCGGCGCCGGTGACAGCTTCTTCGTGAGCTCGGCGATGGCGCTGCGGACCGGTGCGGATATCTGGCAAAGCTCGTATCTGGGCGGCCTGTCGGCGGCGCTGCAGATCTCGCGGCTCGGAAACACCGCCTTGACGGTTGCGGAACTCACCGCCGAAATCGACGAACCGGACTTCGATCGCGACTGGCCGGGGGCGTGATGCGCGCGCTTCTTCTGGCGGCCGGCGTCGGCAGTCGCCTGCGACCGATCACGGCCACGACGCCGAAATGCGCGGTGGAGATCGATGGCGACCCGCTGCTGTACCACTGGCTCGATCTGCTGTTCGAAGCCGGGATCGAGCGCGTCCTGATCAACACTCACTGGCTGGCGGAGCAGGTGCAGGCTCTGGTCAAGGCGTCGCGATGGTCGTCGAGAATCGACCTCGTGCACGAAGAGGAATTGTTGGGAACGGGCGGAACCGTGCTCGCCAACAGGGAATGGTTTCAAGGCCAGCCGTTCCTGTTGGCGCATGCCGATAATCTGACCGATTTCGACGTGGCCGGATTGATCGCAGCCCACACCGCGCGGTCTTTCGACCATCCGGTCACGATGCTCGGTTTTCGGACCGATAATCCCCAATCATGCGGCATCCTCGAGCTCGATGGCCGCGGTTCCGTGATCGCCTTCCACGAGAAAGTCAGCAATCCGCCCGGGAACCTAGCCAACGGCGCAGTCTACGTGTTCGACCCGGAGGTCGTCGACGCGATCGCCCGCGTCGGACGCCCGATCGTCGATCTGTCCACCGAAATCATTCCGCATTTCGTCGGACGTATTTTATGTGTAGAAACGGATCGCTATCACCGCGATATCGGAACGCCGCAGAGCCTGAGCCAGGCCCGCGCCGAATTCGCCCGAGAGAGGCGCACCCGCGCGGCCGTCGACGATGGTCGCAATTAAAAATGCCGCCGCATTCGGCAACATCAGTCCAACGCCTTAGGTAACGAGCATCGAACATGAAGATTTTTCTGACCGGCGCGTGCGGCTACAAGGGCAGCGTTCTTGTCCCGAAGCTGCTCAAGGCAGGACATCAGGTCGTTGCGTTCGATATCATGTGGTTCGGCAATTTTCTCGAGCCGCACCCGGACCTGACGGTCGTCCAGGGCGACGTGCGCAATCCCGATGCGATCGATCTGACCGGCGTCGATGCGATCATTCACCTGTCCAGCGTCGCCAACGATCCCTGCGGCGATCTCGATCCGAAGCTGACCTGGGAAATCTCCTGCCTCGCGACCATGCAGCTTGCCGACCGCGCCTATCGGCACGGCATCAAGCGATTCATCTATGCCTCGTCGGGCAGCGTCTATGGCGTGAAGGAAGAGGAGCAGGTCACCGAGGATCTCGAGCTGCTGCCGATCTCCGAGTACAACAAGACCAAGATGTGCGGCGAACGCATCGTGCTGTCCTACAAGGACGACATGGTGGTGCAGATCGTGCGGCCCGCGACTGTTTGCGGCTTCTCACCGCGGCAGCGCCTCGACGTCTCCGTCAATATGCTGACCATGCAGGCGCTGATGAACGGCCGCATCACCGTGTTCGGCGGCGACCAGACCCGCCCCAACATTCATATCGACGACATCACCGACCTCTATCTGTTCCTGCTCGATCATCCCGAGCACACCGGCATCTTCAATGCGGGCTTCGAGAACATCTCGATCCTCGACATCGCCAACATGGTCACCAAGCACGTCAAGGCCGAGGTGATCGTGACGCCGTCGAACGATCCGCGCAGCTATCGCGTCAACTCCGACCGCCTGCTCGCGACCGGCTTCCGTCCGAAGAAGACGGTGGAAGACGCGATCAAGGAAATCATCGGCATGTACTCGCAAGGCGCCCTCAAGAACGAGGACCGCTGGTACAACCTGAAGTGGATGGAAAGGGAGGTCGTGAAATGAACGCTCCTGCCTTCCAGACCCCCGGCGCGCTGTTCTCCGACTACACCAATCGCTTCAGCGACGTCCTGAAGGGCTTCGACTGGTCGCCGGTCGAAAAGCTTGCCTATGATCTACGCGATTGCTGGAAGACCGGACGCCAGGTCTTCTTCGCCGGCAACGGCGGCAGCGGCGGCAATGCCAATCATCTCGCCAACGACTTCCTCTATGCACTGTCGAAGACGCCGGGCTCGGGACTGCGCGTGCATTCGCTGTCGTCGAATCCGTCCGTGATCACCTGCCTCGCCAATGACGAAGGCTATGACCAGGTGTTCTCGCTGCAGCTCGCGGTGCTCGCGCGCAAGGGCGACGTGCTGATCACCTTCTCCGGCTCGGGCAACTCGCCGAACATCGTGAAGGCGCTCGAGGAGGCAAAGAGGGTCGGCATGACTAGCTATGCCGTGCTCGGCTTTTCCGGCGGCAAGGCCAAGGCGCTCGCTGACGTGCCGATCCATTTCGCCGTCGACGACATGCAGATCGCCGAGGACGCGCAGATGGTGATCGGGCATATGATCATGCAGTGGCTCTACGCCCAGCGCGGCGACATCATTACGACCCGCGAGATCTAACGGAAGCAAGCATGGCGGGCGACGAAAAATATTTGATCCTCGGCTCGAACTCGTTCTCGGGCGCAACCTTCGCGGATTTTCTCGCCGCGGCCGGTCACGACGTGATCGCGACCAGCCGGTCGGACGAGCCGCATGATGCCTTTCTGCCCTACAAATGGCAGAAGCGCCCGGGCAAGGTCCGTTTCCAGCGCATCGATCTCAACCACGATCTGGAAGCGTTGAAGGCGCTGCTCGCCGCTGAGCGTCCGACCCATGTTGTGAATTTCGCTGCGCAAAGCATGGTCGGCGAGAGCTGGCTCTATCCGGACCATTGGATGATGACCAACGTCGTCTCCGCGGTGCGGCTGCACGATCTGCTGCGCAACTATGACTGCCTGGAGCGCTACATCCACGTCACCACACCCGAGGCCTACGGTTCGACCGAGGGCTGGGTTCGCGAGGACGCGCCGTTCAATCCGTCGACGCCCTATGCGGTCTCGCGCGCGGCCGGCGACATGAGCCTGCGCACCTATTTTGCGAACTACCAGTTCCCGGTCGTATTCACCCGCGCGGCCAATGTCTACGGCCCGGGCCAACAGCTCTACCGGATCGTGCCGCGCACGATCGTCGCGGCGATGACCGGGCAGAAGCTGCGCCTCGATGGCGGCGGCAAGTCGGTGCGCGTGTTCATCCACATGACCGACGTGTCGGATGCGACGGTGAGGATCGGGCGCAAGGGCGTGCTCGGCGACACCTATCACATCTCCGGCTATGAGCTGGTCTCGATCCGCACGCTGGTCGAGATGATCCTGGCCCGGCTCGGCAAGAAATTCGAGGATTGCGTCGAGATCGGCCCCGAGCGGCCGGGCAAGGACACCGCCTATACCCTCGACAGTTTCAAGCTGCGCACGGAGCTCGGCTGGCGTGACACCTACTCGCTCGAGCAAGGCATCGACGACGTCATCGCCTGGGCGCGGCGCTTCGAAAGCGACATGGCCAGGCTGCCGACCAAATACGACCACAAACCCTGACGCCCCTTAATTGACGATCCCTGCGATTCCAATCCGGAAGCGCGACTGGAGAGCACGATGAACATCGCAGTCCGGAGCACAGCAGGTGCCCCCGATGCCGCCGCCTTGAAGGCGCAAGCCGCCAGGCTGCGCGGCAAGATCATCGAGATGTCGCACAAGGCGCAGGCCGCGCATCTGGCCTCGTCGCTGTCCTGCGCCGATGTGCTCAGCGCCGCCTATTGGCACGTGCTCAACATCGATCCCGGCAAGCCCACCGATCCGCTGCGTGACCGCTTCATCCTGTCCAAGGGCCATGCCGCCGCCGCGCTGTTCGCGACGCTGGCGATGAAGGGCTACTTCCCGATCGAGGAGCTCGACACCTATTGCCAGGACGGTGGCCGCCTGGCCGAACATCCTCCGGCCAATCTGCTGCCCGGCGTCGAAGCAGCCACCGGTTCGCTCGGCCACGGGCTTCCGCTGGCCTGCGGCATGGCGCTGTCGGGACGGATCAAGGGCGAGAGCTTCCGCGTCTTTGCGCTGCTGTCGGACGGCGAGAACAACGAGGGCTCGGTGTGGGAAGCCGCGATGTTCGCCGCCGCCCAGAAGCTCGAAAATGTCTGCGTGATCGTCGACTACAACAAATGGCAGGCTACCGCCCGCTCCAACGAAACCCTGATGCTGGCGCCGCTGCGCGACAAATGGGCCGCGTTCGGCTGGGACGCGCATGAGATCGACGGCCACGACGTCGATGCTCTGGCCGAGGCGATGCAGAACATCCCGAACGGCTCCGGCAAGCCGGTGGCGCTGATCGCCCACACCGTCAAGGGCAAGGGCGTGTCCTTCATGGAGGACGACAACAACTGGCACTATCGCGCGCCGACGGCGGACGAAGTGACGAAGGCGTTCAAGGAGCTCGGCCTGTCATGAGAAACGCATTCGCCGACGAACTGACCAAGCTCGGCAATGACGATCCGCGCGTCGTCATGCTCTCGGGCGACATCGGCAACCGCCTGTTCGACAAGTTCAAGGACAAGCACCCCACGCGCTTCTTCAACTGCGGCGTGGCCGAAGCCAATATGATGGGCGTCGCCGCCGGCATGGCGATGAACGGCCTGCGTCCGGTCGCCTACACCATCACCCCCTTCGTGACGACGCGCTGCCTGGAGCAGATCCGCACCGACGTATGCTATCACGAGGCGCCGGTGACCATCGTCGCGGTCGGCGCGGGCCTTGCCTATTCCGGCCTCGGTCCGACCCACCATGCCTGCGAGGACATCTCGTTCCTGCGCTCGATCCCGAACATGGTCGTGATCTGCCCGGGCGACGCCTTCGAGGTGCGCGGTGCGCTGCGCGCCGCCATGCAGCAGGATCGCCCGGTCTATATCCGCATGGGCAAGAAGGGCGAGCCGGTCGTGCACAAGGGGCCGATCGCCGATTTCCAGATCGGCAAGGCGATCACGATCTCCGAAGGCAGCGACGTCTGCCTGCTCTCAACCGGCAACATGCTGCCCGAAGCGATCGAGGCCGCGCACAAGCTGAAGGACAAGGGCATCTCCGCCGAAGTCGTCAGCTTCCACACCGTGAAGCCGTTGGATGAAGCGAAGCTGAAGCAGGCCTTCGCCAAGTTCAAGCTGGTCGCCACCATCGAGGAGCATTCGCTGATCGGCGGCTTCGGCGCCGCGGTGTCCGAATGGCTGGTCGACACCGAGACGCAGACGAAGAAGTTCCTGCGCTTCGGCACGCCCGACGCCTTCTTCAAGAAATCCGGCGAACAGGAATATGCCCGCGAGATGCTAGGGCTCACCGGCCACCAGATCGCGGACAAGATCGCCCACACGCTGACCTGACACATCGCAACGAGACGCAAGTTCATGAAAACCCAAGCCGCCCTCCTGGTCCAGACCGGCCAGCCCCTCGTTCTCGCCGACATCGAGACGCCGGCCCCGAAGCCCGGACAGGTGCTGGTCGAGGTCGCCTATTCCGGCGCCTGCGGCACGCAGGTGATGGAATGGCGTGGCGACAAGGGCGAAGACAAATGGGTGCCGCATTGCCTCGGCCATGAGGGCACCGGCACCGTGGTTGTGGCCGGCAGCGCGGTCACCAAGGTGAAGGTGGGCGACAAGGTCGTGCTGTCCTGGATCAAGGGCACCGGCATCGAGGCCGGCGGCGCCGTCTATGATTGGGACGGCAAGAAGGTCAACGCCGGTGGCGTCACCACCTTCCAGCGCCATGCGGTGGTCAGCGAGAACCGCCTGACCCTGTTGCCGCCTGACATGCCGATGGATGTCGCGGTGCTGCTCGGCTGCGCCGCGCCGACCGGCATGGGCGCGGTCTACAACGTGCTCAAGGCCCAGCCGGGCGATGCGGTGGCCGTGTTCGGGACTGGCGGCATCGGCCTCAACGCGCTGATGGCCGCGGCGCTTGCCGGCGCCATGCCGGTGATCAGGATCGATCCGAACCCGACCCGCCGCGCGCTGGCCAAGCTCTACGGCGCCACCCACGTGATCGACGCGGCCGGGGATGTGCTGGCCGAAATCAAGAAGATCGTGCCGCAGGGCGTCGATCTCGCGGTTGAATCCTCCGGCATTCCGGCCGTGATGGAGCAGGCCATCAACGCCACCCGCCAGCAGGGCGGCCGCGCCGTCGTCATCGGCAATGCCAAACACGGCGCGGTGCTGCCGCTCGATCCCGGCGTCTTCAACCAGGGCAAGAGCCTGCTCGGCACCTGGGGCGGCGATAGCGTGCCGGATCGCGATTACGGCCGCTACGGGCGGCTTTTGAGCTCCGGTCGCTTTCCGGTGCGCGACCTGCTCTCCAAGCCCTACAGCCTTGCCCAGGCCGATCAGGCATTGCAGGATCTCGCGGCCGGCAAGGTCGGGCGTCCCTTGATCGACATGTCGCTGCGCTGACGTTCTGGGTCTTACGATGCGTATCGGGATCGATTTCGACAACACGATCGCATGCTATGACGGCGTGTTTCATGCGGCGGCACTGGAGCGCGGTCTGATCCCGGCCGATCTCGGCCGCGACAAGAGCAGCGTCCGCGATCATCTCAACGGATCCGGACGCAAGGACGATTTCACCGAGTTGCAGGGCTATGTCTACGGCGCCCGCATGGACCTGGTGTCGCCCTATTCCGGATTCGCCGCGTTCGTCACGGCCGCCCGCGAGGCCGGCCATGACCTGTTCATCGTCAGCCACAAGACGAAGCATCCGATCCTGGGGCCGAAGCACGACATGCATGCCGCCGCGCGCGGCTTCCTGACCGACCGCGGCCTGATGGGACCGGGCGCCGGCCAGATCGCGCCCGATCGCGTGTTCTTCGAGCTGACCAAGGAAGAAAAGGTGGCGCGCGCCGCCAGCATTCGCTGCGACCTGTTCATCGACGACCTCCCGGAAATCCTCGCCATGCCCGGGTTTCCCGAGGGCATGCGGAAAATCCTGTTCGACCCGGACGACAGGTTGTCGGGCCATGCTGGCGAGCTCGACCGCCGCTCATCCTGGGCCGCGATCTCGGCGGATATGGCCCGTGAACACCGTTGACCCGCAGACCGAAGCAAGCTTGCTCGCGCTGGCGGACCGGCTCGCGGACAGCGCCGGCCGAGGTCCCGCACGCGCCGTGTCGCGGCTCGCGGGCGGCAAGAATAATCAGGTCTATCGGGTCGAGAGCGCCGCCGGCTCCCTCCTCCTGAAGCGTTATTTTACCGATCCGCGCGACACGCGGGACCGGCTCCGCGCCGAATGGGACTTCCTGACCTACGCCTGGTCGCGCGGCATTCGCTCGGTTCCTGCGCCGCTGGCGGCAGATGCCACCGCGCACGCCGCACTCTATGATTTCGTCGAAGGGCGGAAGCTGCGCGCGTCCGAACTCGTGCCCGCGCATATCGATGCCGCCATCGACTTCGTGCTTGCGCTCAATGCGAGCCCCCGCGCGACGCTGGCGCCGGGATCGGAAGCCTGCTTCGTGCTATCAGAACATGTCGCAACCATCGAGCGCCGGATCGCCCGCCTTGCGATCCTCGACCCTGATGTGCCGCATGTCAGGGAAGCGACGTCGTTCGTGTCGGGCCGGTTGCTGCCCGCCTGGAACACCGTGAAGTCGCGCCTCGTATCGGGCGCTCGCGCTGCCGGACTGTCGATCGAGCAGATGCTCGGGCCGGACGATTGCTGCCTGTCGCCCTCGGATTTCGGCTTTCACAATGCCCTCGTCGACGACGCAGGCAAGGTGACGTTCCTGGATTTCGAATATGCCGGCCGCGACGATCCGGCCAAGCTGGTCTCGGACTTCTTCTGCCAACCCGAGATCCCGGTGCCGGTCTCCCATCACGCCCACTTCATCGACCGCATGACGACGGGGCTGGCTCTCAATGAGGCCGCAATTGCCCGTTGCCGCCTGCTGCTCGATGCCTACCAGGTCAAATGGACCTGCATCATTCTCAATGATTTCCTGCCGGTCGGCGCCGCCCGACGGGCATTCGCCGACGCCGGTGCCTGGGACGCGCGCTGCGCCGACCAGCTTGCCAAGGCTGCTGCAAAGCTTGCAGCGCTCGGCACCAACATCGATTGACCCTGGAGAAACTGGATGGCCTATCGCGAGTTTGTCAGCCTCGTTCACAAATCGACCAAGCGCGATTATCTGGCGCGCGTCACCCAACGCGACAAGGCCGACGTCGCCGAAGCCGCGATCAAGTACGACTACGATTATTGGGACGGCAGCCGCGAGACCGGTTATGGCGGCTACAAATATGACGGCCGCTGGCGCAAGGTGGCCGACGCGATGATCGCCGCCTACGGCATCAAGCCGGGGATGCGGGTGCTGGACGTGGGCTCGGGCAAGGGCTTCCTGCTGCACGATTTCCGCGAGGCCGTGCCCGATCTCGAGGTCGCCGGCATCGACATCTCCGCCTACGGCATCGAACATACGATGGAGAGCGTGAAGTCGTTGTGCCAGGTGGGCTCAGCGGCCAAGCTGCCCTGGCCCGACAATCACTTCGATCTCGTGATCTCGATCAACACCCTGCACAACCTCTACACCTACGACCTCGCCGCCGCCCTGCGGGAGATCGAGCGTGTCAGCCGCGGCGCCAAATATCTCTGCGTCGAGGCATATCGCAACGAGCGGGAGAAGGTTAACCTGATGTACTGGCAGCTCACCTGCCGCATCTTCCACACCCCCGAGGAGTGGGAATTCGAATTCAGCCGTTCCGGTTATACCGGCGATCACGAGTTCATCTTTTTCGAGTGACAACCGGGCATGCCGAAGGCGGGGAAATCGATGTCGGACGGTGGCGCTGCGGAGCGCGATGAACTGTCGCGTCCGCAAACGCACCTCACGATCGTCATTCCCCATTTCAATCAGGCGCAGTTTCTCCCGCGCGCCGTGGCGAGCGTGCTCAGCGGCGACACAAGCGGCATCGAGATCATCATCGTGGATGATGGCTCGACCAACGACGCCGAACCCGTGCTGCGCGCCCTCGAGGCGGCAGACCCATGCGTGACCGTCATTCGCCGACAGATCAACGAGGGTGTCGTAACGGTCCTCAACGTTGGCCTCGCGGCTGCGCGCGGACGCTATGTGACATTTCTCGGTGCCGACGATTTCGTCATGCCCGAGTGCTATGTCGCGCTGGTGCACGCGCTCGAGGAGAACCCGGCGGCAGCGCTCAGCTGCAGTCAAATCGCGATTGTCGGCGACGACGGCTCCTTGCTCGGAATCAGGCCACTCACGCCGCCTGCGTTTGGCGCCGTTTACCTCGATCCGCCGACGATTTGCCGCCGCATCGAGAGCTCTGATCACTGGATCACCAGCACCACCGCGGTGTTCCGGGCCGATCGTCTGCGCGCCGCCGGCGGGTTCGACATGTCGCTCGCCGTGTTCAGCGACGTCATCGTCGAAAGGATTCTCGCGTTCGAGCACGGCTTCGTCTATGTGCCGGGCATTCGGGCCGTGTTTCGCGTGGCCGCCAGCACCTTGTCCGGTTCGACGCTGCTCGATCAAGACGAAAACGTCCGCCAATTGGCGATTGCGCGGGAGCGGCTTTCGAGTTCGATCGTCGGCCGCCTTGCTCCGGGTTATGCTGACTTGTTCGCCCGACGGATGCAGTTCAGCGCCGCCCGCCGGCAGCTGGTCTGGAATGGACCGAACGCCGACCCCGATATTATCGTCAGGGTTGCAAGCGGGACCGACAGTGACGCAAAGGCGCTGACCACGATTCGCGAGACCATTGGGTTCGGAGCTGTGGGTCGGGCCCTCGCCGTCATCTGGCTGACCCTTCGCCTGAGGCCGTTCTCGCTTTTGCTCCTGTTGGCGCACTCGCTGCGCAACAAGGTCACTTTCATGCGTAACCGGCGGCGCATTGCCGACTGGGTCGGCCGGATGGACGATGCAGGACGGCAGATCATGGCCCGCGCCGACACTCAGCCTTCCCGGAGCGCGCAATGAGCATGGCGACCCGCCTCGAAGTCGAGGCTGCCGGCTCCCCGTGTTGCGGACCGTGCGGCAATCCGCTGGACGGTCATTGCTGATCGCCACCCTTCAGGTCCACCCCGACGGAATTGACGCGAACCAGCGCCGACGGCCATCGTTCCCAGGAGACGTCCGGTTCTATTCCGCGACATCATTCACGCGCGGCCGTGACGAAAGCGGTTCGCGCGTCAGGCGTCCGTGGCTCTTTGGCCTCGCCTAATGCCTTGAAGCAGCGCCTGCTCCACGCGTGCAGTGTCAGGAAAAAGATTAGCCCAGCTCTCTGGGGGAGAACCGGGCTAGAACTCTTCGTGCCGCTCGAAGTTTCGCCGTCACGGCGGGACTTCGGCGCGATTAACATCAATTCAGCTGCAGGATGGTCCCGATCGGCGTGCCGTCGCTGCCGTTGCCGCTAATCGAGTTATTCTTGAACGACGAGAGGGTACCGCCGCCGGTCTGGAACACACCGGTTCCATTGCCCTGGATGGTGGAATTCGTCAGCGTGACACTGGAGCCGGCCCCGTTCGAAACGACGCCACTGTTATTGAAGCTGGAGACCACGCGGTCGAGGAAAAGGGTCAACGAAGGCTTTCCACCCGGTACCAGGGCGGAGACGCCCGCGTTGTTGTTTTGAACGATGCGTGTGTCCGTCACGTCAGCGCTGATCGCGCCGGCCGCGTTGGCGGTCGAAATAGCAACGCCGAACGCATTCGACATGAGCGTTGAGTTCACGATGATCGCCTTCGCACCGGAAGTCGACGGCGCGATGGAAACCGCGTTCTGCGAGAAATTGAAGATGACGCAGTTCTCAACCACCAGCTTCTTGCCGGCAAGGTAATTGACCCCGTTGAGGCCGAGGGTCGTGCCGGCGCCGTTGATGCTCAGGTTACGTAGAATCACGGTGTCATTCACGCCGGCGTTCACGTTGATGCCATTGGTTGCCGATGCAAGGATCGACGCCTCGGTTCCCTGGCCGTCGATCGTGATCGACTTGGTGATGGTCACGGTGCCGAAGCCACCGGGATCGAGCACATTGATCTCGCCACCCGCGGCGGTCTTCGAGATCGCGCCGGCAAACGTCTTGCACGGGGCGGTGCGGCTGCACGGATTGACGTCATCGCCGACGCCTGAAACCCAGGTGCGCGTCGCCTGGGCGTATGCGCCAGTCGGAAGCCCGACCAGAATCGCAATACACAAAGCGAAAAACCACGCAAACATCTTCGACATGAGCATCTCCTGTTCAAAAACGCCAAAATAAAGGGGGAATTAAAAGCCTGCCGGCTTCGGACGCGCGAACACGCTTAACACGGTAAGAATACCTGACGTGTGATCTAAACCATCAAGGGAGGATTTTTCGCACTTTTCAAGAAGTCGGTTCGCAAGTGCTGTTCTTCGCCATGCACCCGAATCGAAAACGTGCGAGGTCCCTTGGGTCTCCTCAGCTTCTTCAGGTCGGAGGGATCTGGCCTTGCCGACCACGTTTCTTCTGCGTTGGTCGGTCAAACAACTCGCAATGTTCAACGTGCGATTGAAGATTTCTCGCTTGTTCTCCTGCTGTTCACGATTTCGTGACGCGTCTCCTCGCCTCAGGAGAACGCGCCGCGACAATCGAACGCAGGGCGTGCGGCGCCGATGGCTGAGATCGATGAAGTATCTGGTCCTCTTCAAGCCGAAAAAGCTCGCGCGGCGTCAGCCGACCCGGCGGCGCCAGCAACGCCTCATGGCCGCCTCGCCGGCCGCGATGATCGTGGCGGACATGCGCTTGAGGACAACGGAACTCGGACCACGACCAGCTTTCCCGTACGGCGCCGGGATGCCGCGCGAGAGTTCCCTCGCCGCATGCGACGGTACCAGCTTCACATGCTGTAACCGTAGAGCTTCAGCCAGGTGACGAAGGTCGGATCGTTGATCGACGGCGCAATCTTCTCCGCGTCGAGCTGGCGATATTGGCCGACCTTGTTCTTGCCATCCATGAAGGTAGGACCGACGCCGTAGATGGCCGAAAACGTTGCGCGGGGATTCGATGACGACGAAATTCCCAGATAGCGAAACATGCCGGACGTGACGCGGCCAATTTGGCCCTGCTCCAGCATCAGGATTTCCTCATAGAGCTCTTCGAATCTGATCGCATAAGCGGCATCGCTGTTCAGCCACGCGGTGCTGGTCTCGAAATTGAACGCAGACCGGTACTGACGGAAAACATAGTTGAATCGATCTTCATCGGATTGAAAATCATTCAGCAGTCGATTTTGAAATTGTTCATTGTCCGCGCTCTGATCACGGAACGACCTGGAGTAGGCAACGAACCGCACGTAGCTGTAAATGACGTCGGCAGGATGCCTGTAGATGAAGAGATGCTTGATATTGTTCGATCGCAGGAACGAAGCCAACGCATCGGAATGGGCAAGATGGCAAGGCGCATAGGTGCCATCGGACATCCTGCCCAACCTGTTCGGCGACGCATCAGCGTCGAACCGAACAAGGTTATTCCTGTCATCGACGACATTCACTCCGCCTTCGACGAACCGGAGATTTTCGTCCTTGAGGCCGCAATAGTCGGCAATCGCAGACAGCAAATAGGTTCCGCTCTTCGGGATCGAATTACAAAGCAATCTCATTTGTCCCGACCATCATTGTCGTCTCGAAAAACAAAAGAACTCTCGCAGAGCATGGCTCTCCTCGATTCTCACCGTGATCCACAGCGAAACGATTATAGCCTTCCTCGAGGCGCGGCTAGTTGCCGATTGATGTGGATTGGCGATGCGGGCCAAGCGCTTGACTAATATCAAGACCGCAGACTATCATCGGTGTTAAGTGTGACGCGCAAGCTCTTGCGAAACATAAAGAATTCCGGCGCGCGCGTCGGGCATGTGCGGAAAATTCGAACAAGGCTGGATGCCGCGACCGCCGCGCTGGCGGCTCGATATGAGCAGCCTTGCTTGAGATCAATGTGAAGAACGCCTGATGCTCGACGGTAAGCAGTACCGGTTACACGTGTTAGTTCCACTATGGGGCGCACCCTATATCGAACAGGCGCGAAAATTTCTTTTCAGCTCCCTGTTGGCGCCCGGAAATCTCGGTAGCGACACCTCCATCAATCTGCATGTCATCGGAAAGCAGTCCGAGGAGCGGCTGATCACGGGTTGTCCCGAATGGCAGCCGATCAGCCGATTGTGCAATGCGCGGTTCGACGGACTCGATGATTCCATTTTCGAGGAGATGTCGTACTTCGCAATGTCGCATTGCTATGACCACGCTCTTGGCCTGTACGAAGCGCCAGAGAGCGTGTTCATTTTCTTGACCGCAGATATCGTCCTGGCAAAGAACACGTTTTCGTTTCTCCAGTCGCTGCTTGATGAGGGATACCGCGCGGCGGTGGTACCTGGTCCGCGCGTTCGGGAGGAGGCGGTCGAGCGCCTGCGCAACGCCGAAGGGGTTCTAGTCGCCACTGGCCGTGATCTGATGCGTGCGATGTGGGAAAAGCCTTTGGCGCTTACCGAAGGCTATCAGGTCATGGAAAATGGCCGGAACAAGTGCCCAATGCACTATTACTGGAGGGTCGGCGAATACAGCACCCTCGCACGCAACATGATGATGCATCCCCTCATGGTCTGGCCGGATGCAACTTCAACGCGGGTCGTCTGGCCGGCAATCGGATCCAATGCAGCGAGCGCCGCGCTGGATCAAGGCTACATGCGGGCCGCGATCACCAAGGCCGAGAGCATCTATGTCGGTCACGACTCCGAGAAGCTCGCGGTCGTCTCAATATCGACCGATGATCATTTCTCAAATGACATCATGATCGAGAAAGGATACACGCTCGAACAAGAGAAAGGCATCTTCTCAGCCTTCTGCAACGACTACCACTTCTGGTACGGCGCCCACGATTTGTTTCTCACAGGTGAGGACCTTCCGCCTGGCGCGTGGGGCGCAGCGCAGGCGAAAGCCGCGGCGACGATCAAGACCAAGATGGATTACATGAGCGGCGCAATCACCTCCGCCCCGTCCGCCCCTCAGTCACCGCTGGGGCGGTTTTTTTCATTGCTCGTTCGGGCGCGAAATCACATCGCGCGCATTCCTTATCTTCACCGCGGCTATCGTGGTGGAATTCGCTTGCTGCTTCCATCATTGAGGCGCCTGGAGACGACCCTCCAGAATATGGCTTCCCAGTTCGACAGTTTCTCGACCAATCAAGACCAGTTGCAGGCGGCGTTCAACACAAGGCTCGCGCAGCTCGAGGGTGCAATGAAAAACCTGAGCGTCGATGTGGCGACGACCGACAACGGAGCGATCGGGCGGCTGTCTGAGCTGGAGCGGAGGCTCCTCGCACTCGAACGAGCGACCAGGAGCAACTTTGAGCGTATCGTCTCACTGGAATCTGGAATCCAGTCGATCATGCGCCTCAACGACGAGCGGATCGGCACGATCAATTCGAAAATGTCCGAACTGCCGCCGGCTGCCGCGCTCCAGATGACACAGCGCTTCCTGAGCGAGGTGTTCGCTTCATACCGCTGGCTCGAGAACTGTGACCCCGAGAGCACCACGTGCCAGGTGCCATTGGGGCATCACTCCGCGATGCGCGCGCGGTACGTTTACAAGGAAGCGTTTTACGTCGCGGTCGACTATCTCATAAGCAATCAGATTCTGGGACCGGTGCTTGAATTCGGTTCGCGGTCGGGCTTCACCTCGCGGTGCCTGGCCGAGACGATGGCGGAGCGCAATTACCCCGGCAAACTGCACCTGTTCGATTCGTTCGAGGGACTGCCGGAGATCGACTCCGAGATCGACCTGCGCAGTCCCGAGGTCCGAGAGCAAAAGGTCTGGTTCAAGGGCGCGATGGCCATGCCGACCGATACGGACAAGCTCATTGCGGAGGATCTGCAGACATTCATGCAGCCGTACCAGTTCGAAATCGCCAAGGGCTTCTTCTCGGAGACCTTGCCGCAGACGACGCTCGAACAACCGGTTGCCATGATTCACATCGACTGCGACCTGTACCAATCGACCATCGAGGTTCTGGACATGCTCAATGAGCGCAACCTGCTGCAAAACGGCATGGTCCTCATGTTCGACGACTACAATACGTCCAGGGCGGATCCGAGCCTGGGCGAGCGTCGCGCCTTGACGGATTTGCTGCAACGCAACAAGAATTTTTCCGTTTCGCGATTTGTCCGGTATAATTGGCACGGTCAGGGCTTTTTCCTGCATATCGAATGAACCGGGGGTTGCAATCTTTGCTGGAATTGGCTGCAACGGTTATCGACGGTATCGGAGAGTTGGACACTTCCCTCCCTGAGCAGTGCAATGGCTAAACCAAATTTCGAGACTTGCCCCTACAACGGCATTGAGCCCTACCGCTTTTGGCAATCTCCAAGCCAAACCAGCGGCTTGATGCCGCAGCCGATGCGGGCCGGCATCCTGAGCAAGAAGGATGTCATAGCATCGGCAGGCAGCTGCTTCGCGCAGAACATCGCTCGCTACCTGTCAAGCCGACGCTTCAACTACAACGTTTGCGAAGCAGGGCCGATGTTCTTCGGCAAAGAACAGGCGGCAGACTGGGGTTATGGCCAGTTTTCCTGTCGGTTCGGAAACATTTATACTGTCCTCCAGCTCGAACAACTGTTGGAAAGAGCTTTGGGCCGACGGGCCGTTGCCGATCAATTCTGGCAAAGCGAGGACGGGAAGTGGTTTGATCTTCTGCGTCCGAGGATAAACCGGTACGGTTTTGATACGAGGGAGATCGCCGAGGTAGATACAAAAGAGCACCTGGACGCGGTGCTGAAAATGTTCCGCACCTCAACGGTCTTTGTATTTACCTATGGCCTCGTCGAATACTGGTACGACGAGACTAATGGAACCGTGTTCCCGACTGCCCCTGGCTGCGGCTACGGGAGGTTCGACGCCTCACGCCACAAGGCCGGACTGATGAGCGTTTCCGATATCGTCCGCTCCACCACCGCGGTGATGAAGATGATTCGGGAAATCAACCCCGACCTCAAAGTCATCGTCACTGTATCGCCGGTTCCGCTGCTGTCGACTCATCGGAACATGAATATCGTCCAAGCGAGCGTCCACTCGAAGAGCCTGCTCCGCGTGGCCGTCGAGGAATGCCTGCCGCTCTTCGAGCAATTCTACTATTTTCCATCGTATGAGATCGTGACTCAGTACTGCGGCGAGCCTATCTGGGATGAAAGTGGGCGGAATCCTTCGAGCTCCAGCCTGGAAGTCGTGTTTAGAAATTTCGAATATTTCTTCGTCTCGGAAGGCGATGCTGTTGTCAGCGGGACTCTTCCAGCCGCACCAAAGGTCCAGGCCGCGATAGCAACCGCAAGTGCTCCTCAAGCTGAGTTGCCGCAAGTTTCACAGCCAGCGGCCTCAACCGCCGCAATCGGATCTCGGACCGCTTCCGAAACCGTTTGCGATGAAGAAGAAATCTACATGGCACTTGCCACCAAGCTGTGAGTGACGTCGGCGGATTGTCGCGGGGGCGGGACCAGGCTGATCCGCGTGGTTCTTGTGCCTTTGAACCGTAAACGATCCTAGAATACTGCAGGGGGATGGCTATGCAGGTCGCAATGGAAAAAACCGCATTAGAGGCTCGCTTCAAGCCCAATCAGGCAGTTGCGAAGGCCGATGCAGGTAGCTCTTCGCCCCGGAACGACTATGTTGGTGCAACGGGCGACGGTTCGCAGGTAAATCTCGACGAAATCGGCGCCGTCGACCGCACCCTGAAACCCCGGATGATCTACGCGATCGGGGACAGTCATGCGATGTTCTTCAAGAACCAGATTATCTTCGAGCAGCACACCGGCCAGAGCTTCTTCGTCAAGCACCGCTATATGGCCAGCCCGGCGTGTGTCCCGGACAACATTCACACCTCGTCCGGCATCGATCCGCGAATCCTGGGGTTCCTGCGGAACGAGGGACTCTTCTTCAACGGCGAGGTCAAACACTATTCGCGCAGTCCCTCGATGATCGCCGAGGCCAAGATCTCCGGCCAACCGGCGATTCCTCCGGTCGTGATCCTGTCGTGCGGAGACATCGCGATCCGCAGCGAGATCTTGCCGAAGCTGGCGGACAACAGCATCGTTCGCGTTCCGGGATCTCCGTACAATGAGGGCCTGCCCAAGGGGACCACACTGCCCTTCGATGCCGTCGCGGCCCGTCTCGATGCCATGGCCCGCCCTATTCTTCACGCGGCGCTCGAACTGCGGCGAATCGGCTTCCCGCGTGTTTTCGTTCATAGTGTCGTGCCGCCGAGCTGCGATCGCGCACTGTTCGACAAGATGCACGGGTTCGTCGTCCATCAGAACGTGCACTACAACGTGGTGTTTTTGTTCAATAAGATCCTTCGGGAAATCTGCGCCGCGCATGTCATCGATTTCATCGATAATTGGGATCTGGTCACCGACGAAAATGGATTCCGGCGTCAGGAATTCGAACTGGACGGCGTCCATCTCGGAACCGAAGCCGCAACCTTCTCGGTCCAGCGCATCCTGCGCCGGGAGATGGACGGATATTATGACCTGAACTTCCCGCGCTACCGTCTGCTGTACGACATCGCCGCTGCCAATTTCCAGAAAACGCTGCCCGCAGTGCCTGCGCCGGCGCCAGCCGCTTCTGCTGAACCTGCTGAACCGGTTGTCAGCGAGCAAGCCAGCGCGGTCACGCCGGCTCCGCAGGCATCGCCCTCTCCGCTGTCGAGGTTGATCACCCGGCAAAGGCTCCGAAAGCTCGCCGGCATGGCCCGGCGTCCGCGCGAGGGATACATCATGCTGCGCCAGGAGGTTAAGCGGCAGCTTCTCAGGCGCTTGAATGCGGAAGTTCTCGGCGGCAATCGCCAGACGGTGATCACGCTTCCCCCCGAGGAGCGATTCAGGCCGAAGGATGCACCTAACGCGCCCACATCCGGCTCCTGCAATCATAACGCACGCCCGGATTTCAAGATCAATAATCCGGCGTTCGCGCGCGCTGCCGAGGCCTTTTTCGTCGACGGCTGCACGACCCTGCCGATCGATCAGGCTCTCGTCCAGTCGTGGCGTGATCAACTGGACTTCAGGTTGCCCGTCACCAATCCGGCGACCAGCTTCGACTGGGCCGGCAATACGATTGAAGCTTATTCCGACAAGATCAAGCGAACGAACCTGCCGAGCAAACTGCTCCAGAGCATGGGCGATCACTTCGCAACGAAGGATTATGAAGAGCTGTTCGGAGCTCTCCTGGGCTGCCGCATCATGTTGCAA
>JAEWBW010000058.1 GCA_023390955.1 Pseudomonadota bacterium | reverse complement strand
GTGCTCGACCAGCGCCGTACAGCTCTCGACCCAGTCGCCGCAATTCATGTAGCGGATACTGCCTTCGTCGCGGATCACGGCGTAGTGGATGTGGCCGCAGATCACGCCGTCGGCGTCGTGGCGGCGCGCTTCGGCGGCGAGCGCCTGCTCGAACGCGCCGATATAGTTGACGGCGTTCTTGACCTTCAGCTTCGCCCATTGCGACAGCGACCAATAAGGCACGCCGAACATGCGACGGAAGAAGTTGACGAAGCGGTTCATCTGGATGGCGAAGTCGTAGGCCTTGTCGCCGAGATGGGCGAGCCAGCGCGCGTTCTGCACCACGAGATCGAAAATGTCGCCGTGAATGACGAGATAGCGCTTGCCGTCGACGCCGGTGTGCACGGTGTTCTCGACCACGTCGATGCCGCCGAAATGCGTCCCGTAATAGTTGCGCAAGAACTCGTCGTGATTGCCGGGGATGTAGATGACCTTGGCGCCCTTGCGCGCCTTGCGCAGCAGCTTCTGCACGAGGTCGTTGTGCGATTGCGGCCAGTACCAGCCCGATTTCAGCGCCCATCCGTCGACGATATCGCCGACGAGATAGATGGTGTCGGCATCGTGATAGCGGAGGAAATCCAGCAAAAGATCGGCTTGCGAGCCGCGAGCGCCGAGATGAACGTCGGAGATGAACAAGGTCCGAAAACGTCGCTCGGGACTCTCGTCACTCATATCGTAACTTCCCATCGATCAAGCCTGTAACCATGTCCCGTGACAGGGGGATGACGATCTTGAACGTGCGGGGCCGGTACAAATACGAATCATATTTCGCCTCGCACAATCAGCGGATACCAGCCGCGTGCGACAATCTGGCGACATGGCGCGGCGTCCGGTCGCGCCGCCAGCCCCGGCGAATTCCGGGTGGGGCCGTCAGTAGAATTTGTGGAAATGATGGACCGGCCCGTGGCCGTGGCCGACGCTGAAACGATCGGCAGACGCGATCGCCGCGCTGATCCAGGCCTTGGCGTTGCGCACGGCCTGCTCAAAACTCTCGCCCTTGGCGAGGCCCGCTGCGACCGCCGACGACAGCGAGCAGCCGGTGCCATGGGTGTTCCTGGTCGCAACACGCGGCGCGGCGAGTGCGATCGAGCCTTCCGCGCTGACGAGATAGTCGGTGCTCTCGGCACCCTCGCCGTGACCGCCCTTGATCAGCACGGCGCTGCATCCAAGCGCAAGCAGGCGCTTGCCCTGGCTTTCGATGGCGGCTTCAGTGGCAGCGATGGGCTCGTCCAGCAGAGCCGCAGCCTCCGGCAGGTTCGGCGTGATCACCGAGGCCATCGGGATGAGTCTTTTGCGCAGCGCCTCGACCGCGTCGGGCTCCAGCAGGCGGTCACCGGAGGTCGCGACCATCACGGGATCGAGAACGATATGCCTGGGCGACCAGCGCGCGAGCGCAGCGGCGATCGCCTCGATGCTGCCGGCCTGCGCCACCATGCCGATCTTGACCGCGCCGACAGCGAGGTCGGAGAAGACAGCGTCGATCTGCGCGGTGACGAAGTCGGCCGGCACGGCATGAATTCCGGTCACACCGCGGGTGTTCTGCGCCGTCAGCGCCGTGATCGCAGACGCACCGTAGACGCCGAGCGCGGCAAAGGTCTTCAGGTCGGCCTGGATGCCGGCGCCGCCGCTGGAATCGGAGCCGGCGATGGTGAGCGCCACGGGAGTGGTCATGGTGCGATTTCCGCTGTTTCGGGGCAGGTTTAGGGGCCGACAGTCCCTCCTAGCGCGCATGCGGAAAAGCAGCAAGTTCGCTTGCCAAGCCCGGCCGATTTTGGCCTATTAGCCGCCAAATCAATGCCTTCGGAGCAACCGCGATGGTTCCTTTCTTCATCCAGATCAAGTGCAAGCTCGGCCAGTCCTACACGGTCGCCAACGCGCTTGCGGAAGCCGAGATCGCCTCGGAGATCTACTCCACGGCCGGCCATTACGACCTGCTGGTGAAGTTCTACGTCGACAAGGACACCGACATCGGCCACTTCGTCAACGAGAAGGTGCAGGTGCTGCCGGGCATCCAGGACACCCTCACCATCATCACCTTCAAGGCATTCGGCGCAAGCTAGCTTATTTGTTGCTCATGATCTCCGCGCAAGCGCGTCCCGCGCTTGTCGCGAGGGAAAACCGCTTCACACTTTTCCGGATCATGAGTCCTTTCGCTTCGGCCGCGCGGGCCCGTCTACCGGCGGCAGCGACTTGATGTAGTCGGCCATCGCGGCGAGGTCCTCGTCCGACAATTGCGAGGTGTTCTTGATCACCCGCACCATCGAGCCACCGACGCTGTCGCCGTCGGGCAGCTCTCCAGTCTTGAGAAAATAGGCGATGTCCTTCGCACTCCAGTCGCCGAGGCGCTTCTGCGTGATGTTGGGGACCCAGCCCTCGCCTTCCGGATTGGGCCCGCCGGCAAACCGCTGTTCACTGATGATGCCGCCGAGCGCATTGCGCGGGCTATGGCATTCGGCGCAATGGCCGAAACTGTTCACCAGATAAGCACCGCGATTCCATTGCGGTGATTTGGACGCATCGGCGACGAACGGCTTGCCGTCCATGAACAGGAATTTCCAGATTCCGATGTTGCGGCGGATATCGAAGGGAAACGGCACGTCATGGTCGCGCACCTTGCCCGCGACCGGCGGCAGCGTCTTCAGATAGGCAAAGAGATCGAGCACGTCCTCGCGTTTGGCATGCTGGTAGGACGTGTAGGGGAAAGCCGGGAAAAAGTGCTGCCCGGTTGGCGAAACGCCGTTCATCACCGCATTGACGAAGTCCGCCGCGCTCCATTTGCCGATGCCGTCATTCGGATCGGGCGAGATGTTCGGTGCGTAGAACGTTCCGAACGGCGACTTGATCGCGACGCCGCCGCCAAGCTTGAGGCGGTCGGGCTGGTTCGGCACGGCATGACATGAGGCGCAACCGCCGGCGTTGAACATCGTCTCGCCATTGGCAAGGTTCGGTGCGGGCGCCGGCCCGGTGCCGACGGCGGCCACCACCGGCGCGCTGAGCCACCAGTAGACGCCGGCCGCGGCGATGCCCGCGATCAGCGCCACAAAGATCGTTCGTTTCAGCATGCAAGGTCCATCCACGCGTCACGACAGACTATGACCGCCATCGTCGCGGTTCCAGCCACGAAGAATTTAGCCCGGTCCTGCGCATATCGGGAATAAACTGCAACGGGGGCTGTTGGAAGTTTTGGCAAGGTCACCAAGGGAGACAATGTCATGCACAAGACCGCCATTGCCATGTTCGCGCTGGCCGCAATTGCCTTTGCGGGTCCGGCCAACGCCGAGAAGCTGAAAGCGACGCTCGACGGCAAGTCCGAGGTGCCGGCAACCACAAGCACCGCAACGGGAACCGCCGATCTGGACTACGATCCGGGCAGCAAGAAACTTTCGTGGAAGCTGACCTATTCGGGTCTTACCGGTCCCGCCACCGCCGCGCATTTCCACGGGCCCGCCGAGGCCGGCAAGAACGCAGGTGTCGCGGTCGCGATCCCGAGTGCGGCCCCGAGCCCGGTCGATGGCAGCGCGACGCTGACCGACGCGCAGGCCGCCGATCTGCTCGCCGGCAAGCTCTACATCAACATCCACACCGCCGCGAACCCGGGCGGCGAGATCCGCGGACAAGTTACCAAGTAACACGAGGCCTGGTGCGACAATTTGTGCGCATGAAAAAGGGCGGCCGCTTTCGCGAGCCGCCCTTTCCCAATTGTATCCAGCCTCAGCTGTTCTTCACGCGGAACGTCTCGTGGCAGCTGCCGCATTCCTTGCCGATGGCAGGGAAGTTCGCCTTGAGCGAGTCGAGGTCCTTGATCTTGCCCTTGGCCTCACCGACGATCTTAGCGAAGCTCGCGATCTTGGCGTCGAAGCCAGCCTTGTCCTCCCAAACCTTTGGCGAGATTTGGTAATCGCCCTCGAGCTTCACGCTCTTCAGGCTGGCCGGAAACATGGTCGGCAACTTCTTGGCCGTGTCCTCGAAGTGCGCCAGCGCCGCGTCAACCGTGGCCTGATCGTAGGGCTTCTCGCCCTTGACAATCGCTGCCACTGCGCCGGCATTCTTGCCGTTGCTCTTCATAATGGTCTGGGCCTCCTTGGCTGCGTCCTGCGCCCAAACGGCGCCGACCCCAAGCAGCAGCGCGGCTCCAACAATCAATACCCGCTTCATTTGTAGAATCCCTTCCCTGTCAGGGGATCGAGCCGACCCCTCACTGGGCCAACACCGCCAGATTGGATTCATTCCAAAACAAAACGCGATGATCAATGATCATCGCGCCTTGTTTCGGGTGAAAATCACAGGCTGTGGCGGCGGTGGTGCTCGTTGATGGCGATCCACACCCGCTCAGGGGTTGCCGGCATGTCCATGTGGTCGATCTTGTACTCGCGCCAGAGACCATCGACGATGGCGTTGACGACGGCCGGACAGGAGCCGATCGCGCCGGCCTCGCCCGCCCCCTTCACGCCCAGCGGATTGGTCTTGCAGGGAACGTTGGCGGTCTCGAACACGAAGGCTGGTCCGTCGGCCGCGCGCGGCAGCGCGTAGTCCATAAAGGTGGCGGTGACGAGCTGGCCATCGCCCGCGCCATAGACCACCTGCTCCATCAGCGCCTGGCCGATGCCCTGCATGGCGCCGCCATGCACCTGGCCCTCCAGCAGCAGCGGATTGAGCGTCTTGCCGAAATCGTCGACGATCACGTAGTTGACGATCTTGATCACACCGGTGGCGGGATCGATCTCGACCTCGGCGAGGTGCGTGCCGTTCGGATAGGTGCCGTCGGCGCTGTTGAAGGTGGCGCTGGCGTTCATCTTCTGCGGGTCCGCACCGGGCCGCTTGGCGAGATCGGCGAACGAGATCGAGCGGTCGGTGCCGGCGATCCGCAAGACGCCATCGGTGATCTCGATGTCGCCGGCGCTTGCTTCCAGCGCCTGCGCTGCAAGCTCCTTCAGCTTCTGGCCGAGCTCGCGCGTGGCGCGCTCGACGCTGACGCCACCGGTCGGGATCGAGGCCGAGCCGCCGGTGCCGAGACCGTTGGCGATCTCGGCAGTGTCGCCCTGGTGAATGTGCACGCGCTCCGGCGGCAGGCCGAACTGCTCGGCGACCAGCTGCGCATAGGCGGTCTGGTGGCCCTGGCCGCTCGACTGCGTGCCGATCAGGATGGTGACATCGCCATTGGGATCGAGCCGCACATTGGCGGTCTCATCGCCCATGGTGCCGCAGACCTCGACATAGCTCGCAAGGCCGATGCCACGGATCAGGCCGTCTTTCTTCGCCGCCTTGGCGCGCTTGGAAAACTCCTTCCAGTTGCCGATCTCCATCGCGCGCTTGAGATGCGCGGCGAAATCGCCGGAATCGTAGACCTTGCCGGTGGCCGTCTTGTACGGCAGCGCCTTCGGCTGGATGAAGTTCTTGCGGCGGACCGCATCGGGCGTCATGTCGAGTTTGCGTGCGCAGGCGTCGACCAGGCGCTCGATCACATAGGCTGCCTCGGGCCGGCCGGCGCCGCGATAGGCATCGACCGGCACGCTGTGCGTGAAGACCGTGCGCACGCGGCAATGGAAGGCCTGGATGTCGTAGAGGCCCGGCAGCATGCCGGCGCCGCCATGCGGGATGTAGGGTCCGAAGGTCGACAGATAGGCGCCCATGTCGCCCATCAAATCGCAATCCATCGCCAGGAATTTGCCATCCTCAGCCAGCGCCATCTTCGCGGTGGTGACGTTGTCGCGGCCCTGCGCGTCGCCCATGAAATGCTCGGAGCGATCCGCCGCCCACTTCACGGCCTTCTTGAGCTTTTGCGCGGCAACCGCCATCAGCGCGTATTCGCGATACGGGAACAGTTTTGTGCCGAAGCCGCCACCGACGTCGGGACAGATCACCCGCATCTTGTCGGTCGGGATCTTCAGGACGTTCTGGCAGATGATGTCGCGCAGGCGATGGCTGCCCTGGCTGCCGACCGTCAGCGTCAGATGGTCCTTCTTGGAGTCGTATTCGCAGACGGCGGCGCGCGTCTCCATGAAGTTCGCGACCACGCGCGGATTGACGATGGAGATTTCGGCGACAGCGTGCGCCTTGGCGAAGGCGGCGTCGGTGGCGGCCTTGTCGCCGATCCCGACGTCGAACAGCACGTTGCCGGCCTTGTCGGGCCAGACCTGCGGCGCGCCCTTCTTGACGGCGTTGACGACGCCGGTCACCGCCGGGAGCGAGGTCCACTTGACGTCGATCGCTTCGATTGCGTCACGCGCCTGGTCGATGGTCTCGGCGACGACGAAGGCGACGCAATCGCCCACATGGCGTACCTCGTCCTTGGCGAGGATCGGATAGGGAGGCCCCTTGAACGGGTCGGTCTCGAAATTGAACAGGCACGGCAGGTCACCGAGATCGGCGACCTCGGCGGCGGTCAGGATCAGCGCCACGCCGGGCAGCGTGCGGGCACGGCTCACATCGATGGTGAATTTTGCATGGGCATGCGGCGAGCGCAGCATCAGGCAGCGCAGGGCGGACTGGGGCGCATAATCGTCGGTGTAGCGGCCCTTGCCGCGGATCAGCGCGTCGTCCTCCTTGCGCAGAACGCTCTGGCCCACGCCGAACTTGATGGGAGCTGCCATTTTTTCTCTTCCCGTCCTATGGTTGTTTTGCCGGCATATTGGCGCGGAAAAAGTGGTAGCGCAAACGGCTTTAGCCATGCTGATTGGCCGCAGGGCCGGAAAATGCACCGCGCGGGTGTTATGGCGGAATTGCGCCGAACGGCCTCAGGGCGCCCGCTTCCCGTGAGGCCGATGATTCGGTAGCCTTGGGACGCCCGGCTTCGGGCGCAACTCGGCAGGATCAGCCGCGCAAGGCCAATTCTAGCGGGTGAACTCCTTCGCCATGAGGTACTTGTCATACGTGGTGTCGCCGATGCGAACGGCGCCGCGATCCCTTGCATAGATCTCGAACCCGTTGCGCTCATAGGTCCTGATTGCGGGGGTTGCCTGCACGAGCACTGCAAGATGCACCTGTTCGACCTGCGGCTCAGCGTGGGCAAGAAGCTGCTTGATGAGCCGATCGCCGATGCCTCGACCTCGGTCGCTTTCCCTTACGTAGACGGAGTAGATGTGGCCGCGGTGCCGGGCTCGCTTGTCGTGAGAGACATAGAAGCCCGCCAGACCAATCAAGCCTCCGGAGCGGAACGCGCCGAGGACGGTGCTGCCAAGCACCGTACTGTCAAGCCAACGCCGATAAGCCGCCAGCATCGGCTCGCCGCCCTCGTCCTCTTCAGGACTGCCAAACGCTTGAGGGTGCGTTCGAAGCGCCTCACCGCGGATCTCGCAAAAGAGCTCAAGATCGTCGACGCTCAATGATCGGATTTCCGCGTCCGCCGGATCCACGGCGATATGCGACGTCATGACAGTCACCTCTTCATCCCTGATCAGGATAGCGCAGGCCGAGATGACGGTTACCCCACATCTCGGCCCCATGGATACGTCGTGTCCGCTTGAGAACCGTCGATGGCCGGTTCGGCAGTGACGTAATCGATCTCAGCGCGCGTCAAGCCGATGTCGATCAGCTCCCTGTCGCTCAGAGCCTGCAAGCTGGTTCGCAAACTCTCGCTCTGGCGGCGCTGCTGAAACGCCGCCCAAATCCGCCTTACCGCATCCAGGACGCTCCGCTGCGGCGCGGGTGCCGGCCGAGCGGCATTGCTCCCGGTAATGGGTATGATGCTTGTCTGTGGTGACATCACTTGCTCCTGCTGTTGTGCCGGCGAGGAGCGTGACCAAACAAAAGGCCCCGTCCGATGCCGGCGGGGCCTGGTGAAAAAGATGTCGTCGTCAAAATCCTAGCGCGCGACTCCTCCCACGGCCCGGCCGAAGCGGGTCGAATGCATGCAGAAGAGGTTGAGCCACGATTTGATCATGCGGCGCCAATAGCACCATGACCGCACAAAATCAAGGGATGTACCCTGACCTACTGCACCCTGGGGGCGAGCTAGCCGCGCACCAGAGAGACCAGCCAGCGGCGACCGAACAACACGAGGACCGCGAGCGCGTAGACGGCGGTGCCCCCAACCGCGAGCAGGATCAGCATCACCTCGTCCCGGAAGTGCATCGCGCCCAGCGCAGCGCCGCCGAACCGGGCAATCAGCCAGAACGCAGCGGCGAGGATGATTCCGGTCAGCAGGAACTTGGCGAGCGACAGCAGCCAGGCGCGATCGAGCACGAGAAAGCCGCGTCGCACGGCGAAGAACAGCACCAGCAGCAGATTGGTCCAGACACCGACGGCCGTCGCGAGCGCGAGGCCGATCTGGGCGAACGTGCCCATCAACGCGAATTTCAGCGCGACGTTAACGGCAATGCCCGACAATGAGGCGCGGACCGGTGTCGCCGTGTCCTTGCGCGCGTAGAAGGTCGCGACCGCACTGCGGATCAGCACGAACGGGATAAGGCCGATAGCATAGGCCGAGAGTGTCGCACCAGCCGCAACCGCGTCGGCCTTGGAGAACGCACCGCGGGCGAACAGAGCGCGCATGATTTCGTCGGGCACGGTGAGGAAGGCCGCGACGAAGGGCACCGAGAACAGCAGCGTGAAGTCGAAGGCGCGGCGCTGCGCCTTCATGGCGCCGTCGTGGTCGTTGGCCGTGATCCGCCGCGACATCTCGGGCAGCAGCACGGTGCCGATGGCAATGCCGATCACGCCGATCGGCAACTGGTTGAGACGGTCGGCGTAATACAGCGCCGACAGCGCGCCGGCAGGCAGGAAGGTCGCGATGATGGTATCGGCGAACAGCGCGACCTGGGTGCCCATCGATCCCAGCGTCGCCGGTCCAAGCGCCTTGAAGAAGGCGCGGACATCCTCATCGAGCCTGAGCGGGGCAAAGCGCGGCAGCCCGCCATGCCGCGACAGATCGCCAGCCAGCAGGGCATATTGCAGGAAGCCCGAGATCAGGACGCCCCAGGCGGCGGCATGGCCCGCACTGGGAAACCATGCGGCGAGCGCCAGCGTCATCATCATCGCGACATTGAGGAAGATCGATGCCGCAGCCGCGCTGGCAAAGCGCTGCATCACGTTGAGCATGCCGCCATAGAGCGTCACCAGCGTGATCAGCAGCAAATAGGGAAAGGTGATGCGCGTGAGCTCGATCGCCAGCTTGCGCTGCTCGGCATCGTCACCAAAACCCGGCGCGAGGATCTTCAAGGCCTGCGGCATGAACAGCCAGGCGACGATCAGCAGCACGACCTGCGAGGCAAACAGCAGCGTGAAGATGCGGTCGGCGAACAGCTTTGCCGAGGCCTCGCCCTTCTCGCCATGGACATGCGCATAGGCGGGCACCCAGGCGGCGTTGAAGGCGCCCTCGGCAAAAATCGCGCGAAAATGGTTGGGAAGCCGCAATGCCACGAAGAAGGCGTCGGCGACCGGTCCGGCGCCGAGGATCGCCGCGAGCATGATGTCGCGGGCAAACCCCGTCAGCCGCGACAGCAGCGTGTAACCACCAACCGTGAAGATGCGTCCGAGCATCCGTCTCTTCTAGAGGAAGAGACGGCCTGCTGCAAAATCAGGAAAATTCAGCCCGAAATCGCGCCGCGCACGGCCGCGATGATTCGCTCTTGATCGGCTTCGGTCAGGTAGGCGTGCATCGGCAGGCTGATGACGTCCTGCGACAGGCTCTCGCAGCCCGGCAGGCCGCCCTCGGCGACCGGATACTGCTTGTAGGCGGTCTGCTGGTGCATGGACTTGCCGTAATAGATCGCAGTCGGCACGCCCTGGGCCTTCAGCGCGGCGGCGAAGCCGTCGCGATCGGTGCCCTTGGGCAGGCGGATCGTGTACTGCGCCCAGACCGAGGTGTTGCCCGGCGCCAGACGCGGCACGGTCACCACATTACTCAGCCCCCGCGCGTAGCGTTCGGCAATCCGGTTGCGGGCGGCGATCTCGTCGTCAAAGATCTTGAGCTTCTCGATCAGGATCGCGGCCTGCATGGTGTCAAGCCGGCCGGTG
This sequence comes from Pseudomonadota bacterium, assembly GCA_023390955.1. Taxonomy (GTDB): domain Bacteria; phylum Pseudomonadota; class Alphaproteobacteria; order Rhizobiales; family Xanthobacteraceae; genus Bradyrhizobium. The sequence goes on along the minus strand of JAEWBW010000058.1, from coordinate 2,971 downwards.
AGGCCGAGGCGGACGTTGTCGTACTTGTCGACGCCCTGCCCGTGCACGCGGATGCTGCGCAGGGTCGCGGCAAGCTCGTCGTCATCGGTCAAGATCGCGCCGCCGTCGCCGAAGCAGCCGAGCGGCTTTGCGGGGAAGAAGCTGGTCGCGGTGGCGAGCCCGAAGGTGCCGAGCTTGCGGCCCTTGTAGCTCGCGCCAAAGCCCTGCGCGGCGTCGTCGAGCACCCACAGGCCTTCGGCCTTGGCGATCTCGGCGATGGCATCGTGATCGGCGGGCTGGCCGAACAGGTCGACCGGAATGATCGCCACCGGCTTCAGGCCGGCCTTCCGCGCGGTCGCGATGCCGCGCTTCAGCGACTCCGGGCTCATGTTGAAGGTCGCCTCATCGACGTCGACATAGATCGGCGTCGCGCCGGTGCGCGCGGCCGGCGACGCGGTCGCGATGAAGGTGAAGGACGGACACAGCACGGCATCGCCCGGCCCGACGTTCTTCGCCATCAGGATCATCAGCAGCGCGTCGGTACCACTGGCGCAGCCGATCACATGCTTGGCGCCGCAATAGGCCGCAAGTTGCGCCTCGAATGCCGCAACCTCGGGACCATTGACGAACTGGCAATGAGTGAGAACGCGGCCGACGGCCTCATCGATCGACGAGCCGAGCCGCTGGCGCTGCGCGACGAGATCGATGAACGGAATGGGATCGGAACGCAGATGCTGGTTCATGGCGCCTTGCTGGTTCGCTTGCGAATTTTGAGTGGTCGACATTGAAGGGATCAGCCGGCAACGCGGCGCGGCCCCTTGCGGGCCGACGAGGTGGCCGCGGGCTTGGACGGTGTTTCCAGGCACTGCGTCGCGATCTCGAGGCTGGCAACGCCCTCGTCGCCGGTGACGGCCGGCGTCTCGCCACTGCGCACCGCATTGAGGAAGGAGATCAGCTCGGCGCGCAGCGGCTCGTCATGGCCGACCGGCAGATGCCGCATCGAATAACTGCCATCCGGCTTGAAGCCGAAGCATTCGGTGACCTGGCGCGTCAGCAGATCGCCCATCACATATTTGCCGCGGGTCGCGACCGTGACGCTGCGCGCCTTGAACGGCGTCAGCCAGTTGGTGTTGATGTGGGCGAGCACGCCGTTGGCGGTGCGGAATTGCAACAGCGCGATGTCCTCACGCTCAGCGACAGCGCTCGACAATTGCGGCTGCACCTCGACGATGTCGGATTCGGTGAACCAGCGGATCAGATCGATGTCATGCACGGCGAGGTCGATGACGACGCCGACATTGGACATGCGCGGCGGGAACGGCCCGACGCGAGTGATCGCGATCGAGAGGATGTCTTCGCCCGCGATCGCCTGCTTGACGGCGGCAACCGCCGGATTGAAGCGCTCGACATGGCCGACCATCAACGTCACGCCGGCGGACTGCGCGGCGGCGACGATCTCGCGCCCCTCCTCGACCGTGGAGGCGATCGGCTTCTCGACCAGCACGTGAATTTTCTTTGCGAGACAGGCGAGCGAAATCTCGTGATGCAGATGGGTGGGAGCCGCAATGGTGACGGCATCGACGCCTTCGGCGAAGAGCTGATCGAGCGTCTCGAAGCACACGCAATTGGCAAGCTCGGTCGCGCGCGCGCGGTGCGCGGGCGAGGGATCGACGACGCCGACGAGGCTGACGCCGGGCAGGCCGGAGAGCACGCGCGCATGGTTGCTGCCCATGACGCCCGCGCCGATGACGCCGACGCGCAAAGCGGCCCTGGCCGACACTGATCCCTTGGAACTCATCTGATCGAAACCCCGATTCAACGCAAATCCCCGGGCGCAGTCCTAGCACGCCGCCCCAAATGTGGCGAATGCGCAGATACCTACCCGGACACGTTTTGATTCAAAAAGTTACACATTCACGGGACCTTAGCCGGCGGAGGGAACCCGCCGGCCGAGGCCCGAATCGCGTGATTCGGGGTGCTGGTTACGACCTTTGATAGTCGTCTTCAATCCGGATTATGTCGTCCTCGCCGAGATAACTTCCAGTCTGGACCTCGATCAGCTCCAGCTGGATCTTGCCGGGGTTCTCCATCCGATGGACGGCGCCCATCGGGATGTAGATCGACTCGTTCTCGTGCACGTTCTTCACCATCTCGTCGACGGTGACCCGCGCCGTGCCGCGCACCACGATCCAGTGCTCGGCGCGATGATGATGCTTCTGCAGCGACAGCCGTCCGCCCGGCTTCACCACGATGCGCTTGACCTGGTGACGGTCGCCATTGTCGACCGACTGATAGCTGCCCCAGGGACGATGCACCTTGAGATGGTCTTCGGTGACTTGCGGAGCCACGCTCTTGAGCTTGGCCACCAGGCGCTTGAGGCCATTGGCATCCTGCTGGCGCGAGACCAGCACGGCATCGGCGGTCGCCACCACGACGAGGTCGTCGACGCCCTCGAGCGCGACCAGCGCCTTGTCCGTGGTGACGTTGCAGTTGCGGGAGTCCTCGAACACGGCAGCGCCATGCGCCGAGTTTCCTTGCGCGTCCTTGTCGGACAATTCCCACACCGCGCGCCAGGAGCCGACATCCGACCAGCCGCACGAGACCGGCACGACGGCGGCGCGCGCGGTCTTCTCCATCACGGCATAGTCGATCGAGATCGCCTTGGCCGCCGCAAAAGCTTTGGGCTCGAGCATGACGAAGCCGAGATCGCGCCCGGCATTCGCAACCGCGTCGGACACATTCTGCACGCTCTCCGCATCGACCTTGCGATATTCGTCGAGCAGGACGGCGGCCGGGAACATGAAGTTGCCGCTGTTCCAGAGATAGCCGGAGTTGACGTAGTCGGCAGCCTTCACCGCATCCGGCTTCTCGACGAACTTTGCGACCGCACGCACCTCGCCGGTGATCGCATCGCCCGGATTGATGTAGCCATATTCCGTCGCCGGCCGTTCCGGCTTGACGCCGAAGGTGACGATACGGCCCTCGCCTGCGG
>JAEWBW010000023.1 GCA_023390955.1 Pseudomonadota bacterium | reverse complement strand
ACGGCTTTCTGGTCTACCCGATCGCCACGATGGCGGTCGGCGCCAGGAACGTCGTCGTGGCGGAAACGAACCTCACCTGTGACGTCGACGCCATCCTCAAGGCGGTGACGCCGAAGACCAAGCTGGTCTGGCTCGCCAACCCCAACAACCCGACCGGCACTTACATCCCGTTCGACGAGGTCAAGCGGCTGCGCGCCGGCCTGCCCTCGCATGTCCTGCTGGTGCTGGACGCCGCCTATTGCGACTACGTCTCGCGCAACGATTACGAGATGGGGATCGAGCTGGTCGCGACCACCGAGAACACGGTGGTGGTGCACACCTTCTCGAAGATCCACGGCCTTGCGGCGCTGCGCATCGGCTGGATGTTCGGGCCCGAGCACATCATCGACGCGGTCAACCGCATCCGCGGCCCCTTCAACGTGTCGACGCCGGCGATGTATGCCGCGGTTGCCGCGATCGAGGACACCGCGCATCAGCAGACGTCGAAGCAGTTCACCGAGACCTGGCGCAACTGGCTGACCGAGGAGATCACCAAGCTCGGGCTGAAGGTGACGCCGAGCGTTGCCAATTTCGTGCTGATCCACTTCCCGACCGATAAGGGCAAGACATCGGACGAGGCCGATGCCTATCTCACCAAGCGTGGCTTGGTGCTGCGCGCGCTGAAGAATTACGGCCTGCACCAGCATCTGCGCATGACCATCGGCACCGAGGAGGCCAACCGCCTCGTGGTCGACGGCCTGCGCGACTTCATGGCCGGCAAATGAGCGTCGCACCGCACTTCCAGCGCGTCGCGCTGATCGGCTTCGGCCTGATCGGCGGCTCGATCGCGCGGGCCGCGAAGCTCCAGTCTCTCGCGGGCGAGATCGTCACCACCGCGCGGTCCGAGCAGACCCGCGCGCGTGTCGCAGAGCTCGGCATCGTCGACCACGTGGTCGCGACCAATGCGGAAGCGGTCAGGGATGCCGACCTCGTCATCCTCTGCATTCCCGTCGGCGCCTGCGGCCCGGTGGCGCAGGAAATCGCACAGCATCTGAAGCCCGGCGCGATCATCTCCGACGTCGGCTCGGTCAAGGGCGCGATCGTCAGGGACATGGCCCCGCACCTGCCGCAGGGCGTCCATTTCGTCCCGGCCCATCCGGTCGCCGGTACCGAGCACTCCGGCCCCGACTCCGGTTTCCCTGAACTCTTCATCAACCGCTGGTGCATCCTCACGCCCCCCGAGGGCACGGATACCGCAGCGGTCGAGCGGCTGCGCGGCTTCTGGGCGGCGCTCGGTGCCAAGGTCGAGATCATGACGCCGGACCATCATGATCTGGTGCTCGCGATCACCAGCCATCTGCCGCATCTGATTGCCTACACCATCGTCGGCACCGCCGACGAGCTGGCGCAGGTGACGGAATCCGAGGTGATCAAGTTCTCCGCGGGCGGCTTCCGCGATTTCACCCGCATCGCGGCGTCCGATCCGACCATGTGGCGCGACGTGTTCCTCGCCAACAAGGAGGCCGTGCTCGAGATGCTCGGCACCTTCAACGAGGATCTCTCCAAGCTGACGCGGGCGATCCGCCGCGGCGACGGCGAGGCGCTATTCGATCACTTCACCCGCACCCGCGCCATCCGGCGCGGCATCGTCGAGACCGGCCAGGACTCGGCCGCGCCGGATTTCGGCCGGCAGCATCCGAAGCTGACGAAGCAGTAATTGGTTTGTCACGACGCGCACGGCGTCCGCTCCTCATCCTGAGGAGCGCGCCTCTTCGCGCGCGTCTCGAAGGATGAATGGCCCCGCTGGTGGCCTCGCCCTTCGAGACGCCGCTACGCGGCTCCTCAGGGTGAGGAGCATTCAGCAGAGCTCTTTCGGGCTACGGCCCTCAATACAACGGCGGAATCTGACCCACCTTCACGGGGCCGAACATCACGGCGCCGTCGGCGAACTTCAGCGGGAAGCTGCGAGCCTTCTTGCCTTCCAGCGTGCTCTCGGTGCCGATCGCGTTGATGCCGGCGGCAAGGCCCGCATTGGCGTTCTGCTTGACCACCTTGCCGAGACCCGGAATGGCGCGGTCGAGTGCGCCGAAGAGATTGTTGAGGTCCTGCGACTTCACGCCGGGCGCGACGCGATCGAGCGTTGCCTGCGGCACGCCCTCCTCCAGCATCTTCTCGATGCCGAGCGCCGGGATCACGCGCTCGAGGCCCGCGACCGTCATCTGCAATTCGCCGTCGAGCCGGCCATTCGGCGACAGGCCGAGCGTGCCCGCAGCGACGGAGATCATCTCGCCCTGCTGAACGCGCGACTGCAGGATCTCGATGTGGCCGCCGGCCGCCTGGATCTCGCGGAAACGCTGCGGCCAGGGCTTTGGCGTCAAATCCTTCAGGCCCGTGACCTTGGCGCGGATATCGGCCTGGAACGGCTCGGCCAGCAGCGGATGTACACCCTGGATGCTGCCCTGCGCGATCTGCAGCACGGTTTCGATGATCGGATTGTCGGAGGTCGAGCCCTCGGCGAGGCGCCCGTGCAGCTCGACGGCCTTGGCGCGCGCAAGCGGCACCTGCACGCTGCTGTCGACCCGATTAATAGTGGGGTCGTCGAACACGAGGGAGGCGCGCTCGGGAATCGACGGCAGACCGAACACGCTGCTGCGAGCCTTGCTCCAGTTCACCACGAAGGTGGTGTTGGTGACGCCATCGGTCAGCGTCGCGGGCGCGGTGAATTCGGCGATGACGCGCTTGGGATCATAGACCTGGGCGAGCACCAGGATGTTATCGAGCTTCGCCGTGAACGGCGTCTTGCTCGCGGTCTGCGAGACCAGCGAGACGCTGGCGCCGGAGCACTGCACTTCGAAGCGGAACGGGAAACCCGCGATCGAGCGCTTGGCGCAATCATAGACGCGCCCCGCCTTCGCTTCCTGCGCGCGCCAGGCGTCGGTCGCGGTCTCGGCCTGGGATGCGGCGTAGAACCAGAAGCCGCTCCAGGCGATGGCCAGGATCAGCACAAAGACGGGAGCAATGAAAAGGCCCCAACGGGGGCGACGGCCTGCGGCAACGGTCATATCGGACATGCGGCGACCCTTTGACCCCAGATTTTGTCAAATGTAAGCGAGGATAAGCTACGACGAAAGGAGGAGAATTTGCTTCGCTTGGGCTTGCGGAACTGGTAGCCGTGCCCACCATGTCGGAAATCATCCTCCCCTCCGTCACCACTGCCAAAGGCGACCTCTGGGTGTTCGGCTATGGCTCGCTGATGTGGCGACCGGGCTTCGAGTTCCTGGAGCGTGTGCCGGCGCGACTCGTCGGCGAGCATCGCGCGCTCTGCGTCTATTCGTTCGTGCATCGCGGCACGCCGGAACGGCCGGGCCTCGTGCTCGGGCTCGATCGCGGCGGCGCCTGCCGCGGCATCGCGTTCCGCGTCGCCGAGAAGAACCGCGCCGATGTGGTCGCGTATTTGCGGGCGCGCGAGCAGGTCACCTCGGTCTATCGCGAGGTGATGCGCTCGGTGTGGCTGGAGAACGATGCGCGCCAGCGCGTGTCCGCGCTCGCCTATGTCGTCGACCGCGGTCATGTGCAATACGCCGGACGCCTGTCGCTTGCCGATCAGCATCGTCACGTGCTGCAAGGTCATGGCCAGTCCGGCCCGAATCGCGACTACGTCACGTCGACCGTGAAGGCGATCGAGGCCGAGGGATTTCGCGACACCCAATTGCATCAGCTCGCACTGCTCTTGCACAATGATGCGCATTCGCTGCATGCGCCGGCACCGACCGAGGAAAACCGCTAGTCGTCGGACGCCTTGTAGCTCGGCGAGGAGCCGATCAATCGCTCCTGCTCCTGCCGCCCCGCCTCGACGAGACGGCCGGTCGCGTCCTCGATCCCCGTTTCGACGCGGGAGAGGAATTCATCCTTCGGCAGGCCTGCCGGCAGCGGATCGAGGAATTCGACCACCAGCGTGCCGGGGTAGCGCATGAAGGTACGGCGTGGCCAGAACAGGCCGGAGTTGAGCGCGATCGGCAGACACGGCACGCCGCAGGACGAATAGATCTGGGCAAAGCCGGTCTTGTAGTCCGGCGGCGCACCCGGCGCACGGCGCGTGCCCTCGGGGAAGATCACGAGCTGACAGCCACTGCGCACCGCCTCGCGCGCGCGCCGCGTCATGTCCAGCAGCGCCTTCACGCCGGCCTTGCGGTCGATCGCGATCATCCCGGTCTTGACCAGGAACTGCCCGAACACCGGGATCTGCATCAGCTGCCGCTTCAGGATGAAGATCGGGCGATCGAAGAAGCCCGGCAGCACGAACGTTTCCCAGAACGACTGGTGCTTAGCCACGATCACCAGCGGCCCTGCCGGGATCTTCTCGACGCCGCGAAATTCCACCCTGATGTTGCAGATCACGCGCATCAGGAAAATCGTGGCGCCGGCCCACCATTTCGCCACGGTCAGCATGACGCGCGGCGGCATCAGGAATGTCGGCAGCGCCACGATCGCCAGGCACACCAGCACGGCGTAGAACAGCACGTTGAACAGCAGCGAACGCAGGAAGAGCATCAAGCCATCCGATCAATTGGCCTGCGCCGTGGCGGGGCGCTTGGGCTGCGGGCCGGAAGGCTGCTCCGACAATTCCGGGAAAAGGTCAATGCCGAAATCCTCCAGCCGCACGCGCAATTCGGCGGCGACGTATTTGACATATTCCGACAGCAGGAGCCGCATCGTGGAGGGTGACATCCACCACGGCTCCTCGCGCCATTTGTCGCCGACCACGGCGAACGGGACCAGCGTGGTGTTGGGCATCGCGTGCGAGAACTCCACCAGCGCGCGCGGCATGTGGTAGTTCGATGTCACCACGATCAGCGACTTGAAGCGCCGCTCCTGCGCCCAGCGCCGCGTCTCCGCCGCATTGCCGCGGGTGGAAACCGCCGAGCGGTCGAGATCGACGCAGCAATGCATGAAGGACTGGTTCTCCGGCAGCGTGCGCGAGATGTCGTTGACCGTGCTGGTCGGATGCACGCCGGAAATCAGCAGCCGCTGTCCGTAGCCGGAAGCGAGCAATTCCATTGCATCCGACACCCGCGACGAGCCCCCCGTCAGGACCACGATGCCGTCGGCCTTGCGATCCGGCACGGTTTCCGCACCGCGCAATTGGGTCAGGAACGCGACGAAGCCCGCAGCCGCACCGACGAAGGCGAGCGCAAACGCCGACACGATCGTCGCGCGGAGCCAGCCGCGCGGCAATTTCGGCGATCGATCGTCGGTCCTCGAGGTCATGCGCGGTAAGTGGTCCCTTCCCCAGTCGATTTTAGGACGTTTTAAGGTGAAGTGGAGTCCGGTTTAGAGAGCTGCTCTAGTCGATGTCGTTCAGCGTCGCAAACAATGTCTGGCGCGCCGCCACCGCGGTGATGGCGCCGATCAGGACGGCCTGCACTGCGAGCACGATGTAGCCCGAGGGCCGCAGCGAGAAGGTCCCGAGCAGCGCGGCGAACTGGTCGCCGACCGGCGTGCCGGAGAACCAGCCGGCGATCGACTCGGAGAAGCCGAACACCAGCATGGCAAGACCGCCGCCGATCAGCCCGCCTTCGAGGCCCAGCCTGAGGAAATGCCGCAGGAAGCGGTTGGCGATGTAGCGGTCGCCCGCCCCGACGAAGTGCAGGACCTCGACGATCGGACGGTTCGCCGCCATCGCGCCGCGGGTGGCGAAGGAGACCGAGATGATGGTGGCGATGATGACGAGGCCGAGAATGCCGAGGCCCGCGAGCACGGTGGCGTTGGTCATCGAGCGCATCCGCTCGATCCAGGCGCGGTGATCGTCGACGCTGGCGCCCGGCGCGACCTGCAGCACGCGGTTGCGTAACACAGTGAGATCGAGCGCCGTGCCCGGCTGCACGCGAGCGATGATCATGCGCGGCACCGGCAAATCGTCCATCGACAGGCCGGTGCCGAGCCAGGGCTCGAGCAGCTTGCCCGACTCATCCTTGGTGAACGGCTTGACCTCGACGATGCCCGGCTGCGCGCGCATCGCTTCCGTCACCGCGACGGTATCGCGGTCGATGTCGCGTCCGCTCTGGGGGCGGACCTGGATGGTGATCTCGCTCGCGACGTCGGACTGCCATTCGGCCGCGGACGCACTGACCAGCAGCACCGTGCCCGTGGTCATCGACGCCAGGAAGGTCATGATGGCCACGACGGCGACCAGCGCGCGGCCGTGGATCGAGGCGCGCGGCACGATCGGCGACATGTTGCGCGCCTTGGCCGGGAGCGGCGGACGCTCCTGCCCGAGGTCAACAAGCACGCCGCGCTCGTCGGTCCTGCTCATAGACGTGCAGCCGTCCCTGATGCAGCACGAAGCGGCGCGCCTCGTACTGATCCATCAGCGCGATATCGTGGGTGGCAATGATCACCGCAGTGCCGGATTTGTTGAGCTCAATGAAGAGCCGCAGCAGCCGGCGGCCGAGTGTCGGATCGGCGCTGCCGGTCGGCTCGTCAGCGAGCAGGAGCTGCGGCCGCGAGATCACCGCGCGCGCGATCGCCGCCCGCTGCTTCTCACCGCCCGACAGGATCGGCGGCAGCGCATCCATGCGCTCGCCGAGCCCGACCCATTTCAGGAGGTCGATCACCTCCTTGCGGTAGCTCGACTCGCTGCGGCCCATCACGCGGAACGGCAGCGCGACGTTCTCATAGGTCGTCATGTGGTCGAGCAGGCGGAAATCCTGCAGCACGATACCAATGCGCTTGCGCAAATCCGCGATCTCGTCCTTGCCGAGCAACGAGATGTCGTGACCGAACAGATTGACGAGGCCCCGCGTCGGCCGGTGCGACAGGAACAGCAGGCGCAGCAGCGACGTCTTGCCAGCGCCGGAGGGGCCGGTCAGGAACTGGAACGAATGCGCCGGGATCTGGAAATTCAGGTCGCGCAGGACCTCCGGCCCCAGGCCGTAGCGCAATCCGACATTTTCGAACCGAACCAAAGCTCAGCTCCGTTCGAGAGGGGGCGCGGGCCGCGCCGGAACGCTCCGCCACGCGCAATCAAAGGGGTTTTGCGGCCGTTATGGTTTCCGGTTCGTTAACGGTCGCCTTGTAGCATCCAAGGGCGCCCGGTCTCGCGTGACCGGGTCTTGTCGAGGCTCGTCCATGCATATCGTCTGCCCCCATTGTACGACATCCTATGCCATCAAGCTTGCGAGCCTGGGGGCGAACGGGCGGACGGTGCGCTGCTCGCGCTGCAAGGAAACCTGGGTGGCGCACCCCGAGGACGCCATTGAGGACGTGCAGGTTCCGGCGCCGGCCATGGCCGCAGCCGGCCAGACCGACGATCAGGCCGATCTCGCCGCCCAGTGGAACTCCTACGCCAACGAAGAGGCTGCCGCCGACACGCCCGTGGTCGAGAGCCCGTCGATCGCCAGCGACTGGCCTGCCGACGAGGCCCAGGAGGCCAAGGCCGATGACGAATGGTCCACGGCGGAGGCCGAAGTCGCCGAGAAGCCGCATCACCAATCCTGGTTCCGCGGCCTGTTCAGCCGCCGCGGCGCTCGCGTCGCCCAGCCGGTGGTCGAGCGCCCTGCGGCGAAGAAATCCTATGTCGGCCTGCCGACCGCCTGTGCGGCCATGGGCGCCCTCGTCCTCGCGCTGGTGATCTGGCGCGCCGAAATGGTGCGGCTGCTGCCGCAGACCGCCGCCTTCTACAAGCTGGTCGGGTTCGAGGTGAACCTGCGCGGGCTGGCCTTCAGGGACGTCAAGGTCACCTCCGAGACCGTGGACGGCAAGCAGGTGCTGGTGATCGAAGGCACGATCATCGGGCAGACCCGGAAGGCGATGGACATTCCGCGGCTGCGCTTCGCGGTCCGCGACGCGCAAGGCGCGGAAATCTACGCGTGGAACGCGGTGCTGGAGCAGACCGTGCTGCAGCCCGGCGAGCGCGCCGTCTTCAAGTCGCGCCTGGCCTCGCCGCCGGCGGAGGGGCGCAACATCGACATTCGCTTCTTCAACCGGCGCGACATCGCCGGCGGCAGCGTATAATCGGAGCGGCAGGCTTTTGAGCAGGCGGGAACGGATTCCATGTCCAGGGTGCTGATCGCCGACGACGAAGACTCGATGCGCACGCTGGTCGCACGCGCCATCGCGATGGACGGCCACGAGACCGTCACCGCCCATGACGGCGCCGAGGCGCTGGAGATCCTGACCAACGCCGACGGCGCGTTCGACCTTCTGCTCACCGACATCCAGATGCCGGTCATGGACGGCATTGCGCTCGCGCTTTCGGCCGCGCGCGATTTTCCCGACCTGACGATCTTGCTGATGACGGGATTTGCCGACCAGCGCGAGCGCGCCTCGAATCTGAGTGCGCTGGTGCATGACGTCGTGACGAAGCCGTTCTCGGTGGCCGATATTCGCACGGCGGTGGCGGACGCGCTTGCGGCGAAGAAGGCGTAGCTGTCTCTACATCGTCATTGCGAGCGCAGCGAAGCAATCCAGAGTCTTTCCGCGGGGGGATTCTGGATTGCTTCGCTGCGCTCGCAATGACGAGGAAGTAGCGCTCAGAAGTCCTTCAGCAGCCGCTCGATATAGTCGAGCTCGATCTGCGGCCGCGCGGAGTCGCCGAGACGACGGCGGAGCTCTTCGAGGATGCGGCGCACGCGCTGGACGTCGATCTCGCCGGGGATCTTCACCGTGTAATCGTCGCCATATTCGCGGCCATGCAGCGGACGTCCCAGCGGATCGGTCTGGTTGCCGCCGCTCTGCTGACGGCCGGCGCGCTGACCGGGGCCATCGCCCTGGCCGTCGCCATCGCCCTGCTGCATCGCCTCGGCCATCTTCTGCGCGCCTTTGCGCAAGGCTTCGAGCGCCTTGCCCTGGGAGTCCACGGCGCCGTCGGCATTGCCTTCGCCGAGCTTGCTGCCGGCATCGCCCATGGCGCCGTCGGCGGCATCGAGCCCGCCATCATCGTCGCCGTCGCCGTCCTGATCGCCACCCTGCTGGCCTTGCTGACCCTGCTCGCCCTGCGGACCTTTTTGACCCTTCTGGCCCTTCTGCCCTTTTTGGCCGTTCTGGGAGAGACCGCGCTTGGCGAGATCGTCCTGGAGCTTCTTCAGCCGGTCGCGCAGCGCCTGCTGGTCCTGCTGCAGGTCGCCCATCTGCTGGTCACCCTGCTGGCCCTGCTTGCCACGCTGGCGGTCGCGCCGGGAATCCTGGCCCTGCTTGAAGGTCTTGTCGCGCAATTGCTGCTGCTTGCGGATCATGTCGCCGAGCTCGTTGAGCGCCTGCTCCATGTCGCTCTCGCCGCTCTGTCCCGGCTGCGCCATCTGCAGGCCCTCCAGCATCTGCTGGAGCTGCTCGAGCAGCTGCTTGGCGGCATCCTTGTCGCCGGAGCGCGACAGGCGCTCCATGCGGTCGATCATGTTCTGCAGATCCTGCTGGCGCAGCATCTTGGTATTCGGATCGAGCGGCCGGGCCAGTTGCTGCGGATTGTTGCGCTGCTGCTCGGCGAGCTGGCGCATGAAGTTTTCCATGGCCTGCCGCAGATCCTGCGTCAGCTTCTTGATCTCTTCATCGCTGGCGTTGCGATCGAGCGCCTGCTTGAGCGCGTCCTGCGCCGCGCGCAGCGCCTTGTCGACGTCGGAGATGTTGCCGTCCTCGATTGTCACGGCGAGCGCCCACAGGCTCGCCACGACCTCGCGCAAAGCGTCGTCGGTGCGCGCGGCCTCGAGCTGGCGTGCGACGCTGTGCAGTCCGAGATATTGGCCGGTCTGCGGCGTGAACAGTTCGGGCGCGATCATCATCGCGTCGAGGGCGGTGTAGACGTCCGAATTCCTGTTGCCGTCGAGCGCCAGGATGCGACGCTGCTCGATCAGCGCGCGGGCGAGCGGCTTGGTGAACAGGCGCTCCGGCAGGCGCATGTTGAAGGGCTCGCTCTTGCCCTCGTTGTTGGCCTCGTCCTTCGCGGTCAGCGTCAGCGTGACGTCGGCGCCGGCATAGGGATCTTCGCTGAGGTCCTTGACGGTCTGGCCGACGCCGTTGCGGGTGCGCGCGTTCGGCAGCACCAGGGGAAATTGCGGCGGCTGGAACAGCGGGCGGGCGGCCTTCTCGTCACCCTTCGGCGCCTCCGATGTGCGCGGGGCAAAGCGCGCTTCGGCGCCGGTGACGCCGAAATCATCCTCGATCTTGTAGGACAATTGCAGTGAGCCGCGGGCCTGGCGTTCCGGATCCTTGGCGAGCGCGATCGTCGGCGGACGATCGCCGGTCGCCGAAAACGCCCATTGCGGCTGGCCGGACGGCGCACGGACATGCGCGGTGCCGTCGCCGGTGATGGCAAAATGCTTCTCGTTGGTGCCCTTGGGCGCCTGCTCGGTCGGCGCAACCTCCTTGACGCCGCCGGTGACGACGACATCGAGGTTGCCGCCGGAGGAGCGCACGATCAGCGTCGAGCCGCCGGGAACCTGGAGCGGGCCGCTGGCGGGCAGCACCGCGGCCTCCTTGTTGGCCGCCGACAGGATCACCGGCGGCTTGCCGGTGTAGAGCGGCGGAGTGACCCAGGCGTCGACACGGATATTGGTGGGGGCAAGCACGCCGTTCCAGTCGAAGGCGGCACCAAGCCGTGTGCCGCGCTCGTCACCGGCAGCGAAGAAGGTGGCGACCAGCATGACCATGACCAGCGCGCGCAGCGCCCAGGGATCGTGGATGGCGAGCCGGGGGTGCGGCAATCCGGCGCGGATGCGCTTGAGCGAGGCCAGCGTGCGCTCGCGCTGGGCCTGCCAGAGCGCCTGCGCGATCGGATCCGTCGAACTCAGCGTGTCGGTAAGGGTGGTGGCCGGGCGGTGACGAAAACCGGAGCCGGTATCGAGCCGGCTCAGCGCCTGCTCGCGGGTCGGCCAGCGGAAACGAACCATCGGCACGAGGGCGGCAAGCGTCGCGACGGCAAACAGGCCAAGCGCAATCGCGCGGGCGACGGAGGGCAGCGCCAGCCAGAGGCCAGCCCAGGATACCACCAGAAACAATCCGACGACGGTCAGAAACCGCGCCAGATGCGGCCAGCCGCGTTCCCAGGCGATCGCATAAGTGGCCCGGTCGAGGGCCTGCGTCAGCTTCAGCCGCGACAGCGCATCGCCGTTGCGGCTCGGATCTGACGGATCAGGGGTGGCGCCGTTCAATCAGCTCTCCAAGTTGCCCGGTACGACAACCTAGCACAACGGCAGCACTGAGGCACCCGTTCCGATACGGGACCCCACACCCCTTCGGTGCATAACACGAGGACGTGACTGCCCCGCGCCGACCCCGTAGTTTCCGCGCACGAACCTGCCAACAGAAACCTGAAGAGCAAAGGGAAACGCCATGGACAAGAAGATGCATGACAAGGGGCTGGAAGTCCGCAAAGCGGTGCTGGGCGAAGCCTATGTCAACAACGCCCTGAAGAACGTCGACGACTTCAACCGTCCGTTCCAGGAAATGCTGAACGAATATTGCTGGGGCACGGTCTGGGGTCGCGAGGAGCTGCCGCGCAAGACCCGCAGCATGCTCAACATCGCAATGATCGCCATCCTCAACCGCCAGCACGAGTTTCGCGCGCACCTGAAGGGCGCATTGACCAACGGCGTCACCCGCGACGAAATCCGCGAGATCCTGATGCAGGTCGCGATCTATGGCGGCATGCCCGCCGCGGTCGACAGCTTCCGCATCGCACGCGAGGTGTTCGCGGAGATCGACGGGAAGGCGTGAGTGACGATGAGAGTGAGGGAACGCAGCGTCCCTCACCATCGTCGTCCTGGCGAAAGCCAGGACCCATAACCACGGCGGACGTGGTTACGAGGACTCGGAGTGACCACAACACGCCACAACTTCGCCCTGGGGTGATGGGTCCTGGCCTACGCCAGGACGACAGCAGAGGTTGGGGCGCGTCTTTCGCCGACAACGAATAAAAGGAAACACCATGGATATCGGATTCATCGGCCTCGGGAACATGGGGTTCCCGATGGCGCGGCGGCTGATCGAGGCGGGGCACGCGCTCGTCGTGTTCGACACCCGCAAGGAGGTCATGGACAAGCTCGTCGCGCGCGGCGCCAGGGCGGCGACCTCGCCGAAGGACGTCGCCGACCAGGTCGAAACGGTGATGGCGAGCCTGCCGTCGCTCAAGGCCTCGCTTGAAGTCGCGACGGGAGCGAACGGCGTGATCGAGGGCAAGCGCGTCAAGCGCTTCGTCGACCTGTCGACCGTCGGCTCGCAGATGGCCACGCAGATCCACGGCCTGCTCGCGAAACGCAACATCGTGCAGATCGACAGCCCCGTCTCCGGCGGCGTCGCCGGCGCCGAGAAGGGCACGCTGGCCGTAATGGTGTCGGGACCGAAGGCTGATTTCGACACGCTCAAGGACGCGCTCGGCGTGATCGGAAAGGTCTTCTTCATCGGCGAGAAGCCGGGCTCGGCGCAGACCATGAAGCTCGCCAACAATTTCCTGTCGGCGACCGCCATTGTCGCAACGTCGGAAGCTGTCGTGATGGGTGTGAAGGCTGGGCTCGATCCGGCCGTGATGATCGACGTCATCAACGCCGGCTCCGGTATGAACACGGCGAGCCGCGACAAGTTTCCGCGCTCGGTGCTGCCGCGCAGTTTCGACTTCGGCTTCGCCACCGGCCTGATGGTGAAGGACGTCCGCCTCGCGCTGGAGGAGATGAAGCAACTCGGCCTGTCGATGGAGGTCGCGGACGCGGTCGGACGGCTCTGGGAAACCGTGATCAGCGCGGAAGGCGCCGACTCCGATTTCACCGCGGCGATCAAGCCGATCGAGAAGAAGGCGGGCGTTGTGGTCGGCGGAAAGAAGTAACGCCGGTCACGGCGTCACAGCCACGGCGCCGGCGTATCCATCGCGATCAGTTGCTCGACCTCGATGCGCGGGCGGATCACGGCGTATTGGTCGCCCTTCACCAGCACTTCGGGCACCAGTGCCCGCGTGTTGTAGGTGCCGGCCTGCACCGCGCCATAGGCGCCGGCGGTCATGATCGCCAAGAGATCGCCGGGCTTCGGCGTCGGCAGGGCGCGGTCGAGCGCGAGATAGTCGCCGGTCTCGCAGACGGGGCCGACGACGTCGGCCATCATCGTCGCTACCCCCGCCTGCGGCTGCGTCACCGGCAGGATCTCGTGGTGCGCTTCATACAGCGTCGGGCGGATCAAATCGTTCATCGCGGCATCGATGATGACGAAGTTCTTGCCGTCACCGTGCTTCACATAGATCACCTTGGCGACGAGGATGCCGGCATTGCCGACGATCATGCGGCCCGGCTCGAACATCAGCGTGCAGCCGAGATTGTGGCTGACGCGCTTGACCATGGCGGCATAGGCGTCGGGCGCCGGCGGCGCTTCGCGGTCCATGTAATAGGGAATGCCGAGACCGCCGCCGAAATCGACGTGGCTGATGTTGTGGCCGTCGGCGCGCAGCGTCTGCACGAACTCGGAGAGGATGCGGAACGCCGTCTCCATCTTGGAGAGATCGGTGATCTGGCTGCCGATATGCACGTCGGTGCCGGTGACCTCGATGCCCGGCAGCTTTGCCGCGCGCGCATAGACCTCGCGGGCATGCGCGATCGGGATGCCGAACTTGTTCTCGGACTTGCCGGTCGAGATCTTTGCGTGCGTGCCGGCGTCGACGTCCGGATTGACGCGGATCGAGATGCGCGCGGTCTTGCCCATCTCGGTCGCAACGCGCGACAGCAGCTCGAGCTCGGGCTCGGATTCGACGTTGAGACAGAGGATGTCGGCGGCGAGCGCGGCGCGGAGCTCCGTTTCGGTCTTGCCAACGCCGGAGAAGACGATCT
>JAEWBW010000325.1 GCA_023390955.1 Pseudomonadota bacterium | reverse complement strand
CGTCCTCGATGACCGGACGGGCGGCTGCGCCCATGTCCGGCGCGATCGCCGCGTTGCGCTCCACGATGACGACGCGCGGCTTACTGTCCTTGCCAAAGATCTCCGGCCAACGCGACGGGATCTCGGTGGCCGCCTCGATGCCCGTGAACCCGCCGCCTGCGACGACGACGGTGTCGCGTGCCTTGGACGCCGGCTGCTTGGCGAGGCCGTGCAGGTGCCGGTCGAGCGCGA
Source organism: Pseudomonadota bacterium (assembly GCA_023390955.1). Lineage (GTDB taxonomy): Bacteria > Pseudomonadota > Alphaproteobacteria > Rhizobiales > Xanthobacteraceae > Bradyrhizobium. The sequence goes on along the minus strand of JAEWBW010000325.1, from coordinate 8,932 downwards.
TCGCGTCGTCGAGTTGGTCGACGCTGAAACCGTGCTCGGCAAGGCCGGGGATGTTGGGGCGGAACAGACGGCTGCCGGTCGCCACCACCAGCCGGTCATAGGACAGTCGCGTCTTTGCGCCTTTGGGCGCGACGACGTCGATCACCTTGGCCTTGGTGTCGATCGCCTCGGCGCTGCCTTGAAGGTAATCGACGTCGATTGCCTTGAGGACGTCGAGCAGCGGCGCCGTCAGCGTCTCGGGCTTCGGCTCATAGAGCCGCGGGCGAACCACGAGCGTCGGCTCGGGTGCGACCAGCACGATCGCGAGCTTCTCGGGCGAAACACCCTGGAGATCGCGTAGGCGCGCGGCGGAAAGGGCGGCGTACATGCCGGCGAAGCCGGCGCCGATGATGACGATGCGCATGATATTCTCCTCGAGAAGAAGGGGTTATGAGGTGATGAATTTGAAGATGTCGGCGTTGACGATGTCGGGATGCGTCGTGCAGACGCCGTGCGGCAGCAAATCGTAGATCTTCAGCGTGCTGCGCTTGAGGAGCTTGGCCGACAGCGGCGCGGAGTCCGCGACGGGGACGATCTGGTCGTCGCTGCCATGCAGGATCAGCGTCGGCACCGTGATGGCCTTGAGATCGTCGCTGAAGTCGGTCTCGGAGAAGGCCTTGATGCCGTCGTGATGCGCTTTCGCACTGCCCATCATGCCCTGGCGCCACCAGTTCCAGATCACGGCCTGCGACGGTTCTGCGCCCGGCCGGTTGTAGCCGTAGAAGGGACCGCTGGCGAAATCGAAATAGAACTGCGCCCTGTTGGCGGCGAGCTGCTTGCGCAGACCATCGAAGATCTCGATCGGGAGGCCGCCGGGATTGGCCTCCGTCTTCAGCATCAAGGGCGGCACGGCGCCAATCAGCACGAGCTTGGCGACGCGGTCCCTGCCGTGGCGGGCGACGTAGCGCGTCGCTTCGCCACCGCCGGTGGAATGACCAATGTGAACCGCGTTGCGGAGATCGAGGTGCTCGGCCAGCGCGGCGACGTCGGCCGCGTAGTGGTCCATGTCATGGCCGTCGCTCACCTGGCTCGACCGGCCGTGGCCACGGCGGTCATGCGCGATGACGCGAAACCCCTTGCCGAGGAAGGTGAGCATCTGGGTGTCCCAGTCGTCCGACGACAGCGGCCAGCCGTGATGAAACACGATCGGCTGTGCGGATTTCGGTCCCCAGTCCTTGTAGAAGATGCGTGCACCATCGCTGCCCGCGATCGTGGCCGTGCCGGGCTCCATTGCTTCCCGGCCCGCCGCCGAGGTTGGACGGACGGTCAGCGAAGCCGCGTAGAGAAGCATGGTCGCGAGCATTTTTCGGCGCGAGAGATGGGCGAGCCGATTGATGGAGCTATTCCGGGGCATGTCTTCATTTCCACTGCTTGGGTCTCGGCGCAGAACATGCCGGGGAGCGCCACGCGCCGGTATCGTGCGGCGGGTCTGGTCGGGTTGGCGCAGCGGATAGTGCGACCTGTACCTAGGGATAGTGTGCAGGAAGCCTGAACTGGAAATGCGCGCCGCCATTCGGACGGTTCGCGCCCGAGATAATGCCGCCGTGGGCGGCAATGATCGATTGGCAGATCGCCAGACCAATGCCGAGCCCGGCATCCTTGGTGCTGAAGAAGCTGTCGAAGATCTGTGCAAGGTGCGCAGCGTCAATTCCCGGACCGTTGTCGAAGACCGAAAACCTGACGAGACCGTCGCCATCGACCGATGTCTGGACGTCGATCTGCCGCGTCGGCTGCCCGGACTGGACGATCGACTGAACGCTGTTGATGAGCAGGTTGATGATGACCTGCTGTAACTGAATCCGGTCGCCGAGCACGCGGGGAAGGTCCGGTGCGAAGGTTGTCGACAGGGAAATCGATTTCGAATCGAGGTCGTGGCGGATGAACAGCAAGGCCTGCTTTGCCACCTCGTTGAGGTCGATCGGGCGCTTCTCCGGCTCGTGCTTGGCCGCCATGCCCCGGATGCGCTGAATGATCTCGCTGGCGCGGTGCGCGTTCGCCACGATGCGGGAGGTGAGCTGGTTGACCTTCTCGATGTTCGGGTCCTCGCGCGCCAGCCACCTCAGGCTGGTCTCGCCATTGGTGACGATGGCCGCGAGGGGCTGGTTGATCTCATGCGCGATCGAGGTGGCGAGTTCGCCGAGCGTGGCGATGCGGCCGGCATGCGAGAAGTCCGCCTGCAATTTGCGAAGCTGGCGCTCGGTATCGAGCCGTTCGGTGACGTCCTGGATGGTGATGAAGGTGTTGTCGAGCTGTTCGGGGTGCACGGGATAGGTGACTGTGAACAGCACGTCGATGATCGAGCCGTCGAATGCGCGGATCCGGGTCTCCTCGATCAGGTTACGCCGGCCTTCGAAATGGGCGACCATGACGCGTTCGGCGAGGCCCGGCGCAGCCGCGAAGAGATAGCGCACTGGCTTGATCAGGTCCGCGGCCGTGTCGGCGCGAAACAACGAGACGGCATCCAGATTGACGTCGGTGATGAGCACGACGTCCTTGGCATGCTCGACGAGGTCCGGATTACGCTTCAGGTAAGCGGCAATGTCGCGCACGCCCTTCGCCTTCAACTCGTCGAAGGCTTCGCCGGCGCGCCGTGAGTCGACCTGCCAGAGTGCGGTCGGCAGATGCTGGATGAGATTGCGATACCGGTCCTCGCTCGCCTGCAGCTCCCATGACGTGCGCTCGTCGTCAATTGCGCCATGGATCGTCACGAGCACGGTGCCCGGCGGCTTGGGCGCGGCGGAATGCCAGGCCCTGATGATCGGATTGCGGATCGCGCCGCCCAACACCATGCGGCGGGTCTCGAGCCGGGACCGGTCCGTGGCAACGGTTGCGATCAGCCCGGCGAGGATCGCGCGGCTTTCGGCCGGCCAGAACGTGCCGACCGGCCGACCGATCATCTGCTCCTGGCCCGCGTGTGCGCCGAACAGGCGGGCAGCACGATCATTCACCGCCAGAATCCTGGCCGCGGCGAGAAGTTGGTCGACCCAGTCCGGATGGTGCGCGAGATCGACATCCGCTCCGCTGCGTCTGAATTCGGCGATCCTGTCGAGTAGGGATTGAGCCGGTGAGACGTCGAGCTCCCAGGCGGCCGCGAGTGCGCCCTGCAACTCGGCATCCATTCGCAAATGGGCCGCCTCGGTGACAGGCTCCGCGCTTCGGCCGAACTCGACGATGTCGCGAACGGCGCCGGCGGCGTCGTGCCGGACGACCTGCCTGACGATGGCGACGACCTCCAGCCCGGACAAATTGCGCCGATGGACCACGCCCTCCCATCGGCCTTCCTGCAGCAGGGCGTGGACGTGGTCGAAGGCGGGTGGATGGCCGATCTCCGCAATGTGCCGTCCGATCATCGCCATCGATGGCCAGCCATAGAGGCGTTCCGATGCGGCGTTCCAGTATTGAACGACGCCGTGCGGGTCGGTGACGATGACGCTTTCGGACGCGAGGTCGGCCAGCTCCGTGCCGGGCAGACCGGCAGCCGGCTTCGCATGACTGCTCGGCGATGCCTGTCGGACGAGGTTAGTCATCAGCCGGCCGATCCCCTCGCTCGTTGCGACGCGAGCGGCCGGCGTGGTTCGTTGCGCTTTGCAGCAGGTGGAACAGCACCTCGTGATTGACCGGCTTGGTGAGGAAGCCATACGCGCCGCCCCTGAGCGCGCGCGCCTCCGTCGCCGGACTGGCGTCCGCCGTGATGAAGATCACCGGCAGGGACGAGCCCAACTGGCGCAACCGCTCCTGCAACTCGAGTCCGCTTCGTCCCGGCATGCTCACATCCGTGATCAGGCAGTCGAAGCGGTCCGGTTCAAACTCGGCCATGAAAGCCTCCGCCCGATCAAACGCGCGATACGCAACGTCCATGACAAAAAGGAGATCGGAGAGCGCTTCACGCACAGCGTCGTCGTCATCCACGATGGCGACCAGGGGTTTATTGGACAAAAAGACGTCTTTCGCTGGCATGGTCCGACGACCATCTGCCCATTGCTGCGGCGCTTGTACCTATCCTTTGGTGTAGAGCGGCTGTTCTCGCCGGATGTCCTCGGGCAACGATTCCCATATCCGGATCAGTTGCCCGATGGACGTCGCCTGGAGTTTCCGGGTCAGGTTGCCGCGATGCAGCTTGACGGTGATCTCGCTGATGCCGAGGTCGAATGCGATCTGCTTGTTGAGCCGGCCCTTCGCGACCTCGCGCAGTACCTCGCGCTCGCGCGGCGTCAGCCTTGCGTAGCGATCGCTGTATTTCCGGGTGAGCTGGGCCGCAGCCCGCTGCGAAACGTCCTTTTCGATTCCGGCCGAGACCGCATCCAGCAGCGTTTGGTCACGCACCGGCTTGGTCAGGAAGTCGATGGCTCCCGCCTTCATCGCTTGAACGGTCATGGCGATGTCGCCGTGACCGGTCAGGAAGATCACCGGCCTCGTGTTGCCGTGCGAGGCGAGATGCTGCTGGAGATCCAGTCCGCTTGCGCCGGGCATGCGGACATCGAGGATCAGGCAGCCCGGACGATCCGGCAGCTCCGCCTGCAAAAGCGCCTGCGTCGAGCCGAAGGTCTGCGCGTCGATTCCGACCGACAGCAACAGCTCATAGATGGCCGACCGGATTCCCTCGTCATCGTCCACGATGAGGACGAGCGGACGATCCGCCTTGTCGGCGGGGAGGCTGGTGGAGGAGCGAGACAAGTGCGACGGCGCAAATGATCCCCCCGTTTCGACTGTCCCCAACATCGTGTCGTCTCCTGCCGTGCGGTCGGTCGTAGCTTTCGTCACCGGATGTCTCAAAATCCGGATCACCCGGTATTTCTGCGGATGCGCACTTGTAGGCCCGCCCCGATTTCCGCGTCTTTCCTGAAACGGCCATGCCTTGTCCAATCCTGCTGTGAGGCCGGGGAATGCGGCGCCGGGCCGCATGTGATCGTGCGTTTGTGATAGGCCGTGAGCCCGTTGGCGCCTCGATAGCATCAGGACGCGTTGAAATTGCTACTAAAGTTGAAGCGGGTGTCGATCGACGCAACGCCTTCTGCAGGTGCAAACGTGGACAGAAATTCGCCGATGTCCGATAATGGAATCACGAGTTTCGGGACGCTGTGGCCTGCGACCGAACTCAGCAGACCCGGACTTCGAAAGAGACGACTTCATGGCTCAGCTTGGTGCCTTCGGACGCCGCGTCGGCGAATTCCTTCGGCTCGAGGAAACGCCCCCGACGCTGGTCACCCGCTCGCTGCGCAGCACCGAGATCTCCGTTACCGAGACCCGCAACGACAACCCCGTCCCGGGCCTCTCGGGCTCGCTTGCCATCGAGGACGCCTACCTCGTCAGCCTGAAGCTGCAGGACTACCCGGCTTGCGAGAACTGGATGGGCGGGCGCTGCATTCAGAAGGTGGACGTCCACGCCGGTTCGACCTGGCTCTACGATCTCAAATGCGAGCCGCGCTATGTGATCGACAAGCCGTTTCACGGGCTCCATTTCTATGTGCCGCGTTCGGCGCTCGACAGCCTGACCGAGCATTCGGCCGCGCGGCGCATCGACCAGCTCAATTCCGAGTATGAGGCCCATGACGACGCGATCGTGCGACATATCGGGGCTTCCATGCGCGAGGGGCTGCGTCGGCCCGACGAGACCAACCAGCTCTTCATCGATCACATGATGCTCGCGCTGACTGCGCACGTTGCCCAGACCTATGGCGATTATCGCGATGACGTCGAGCGCAGCCGCGGAGGACTTGCTCCGTGGCAGGTGACGCGGGCATGCGAGAAGCTGGAAAGCGAGCTCGGCGGCAAGATCTCGCTGCAGGCGGTAGCTAGCGAGCTTGGCCTGTCCGTCAGTCACTTCTCACGTGCGTTTCGCATCTCCACCGGATTGCCGCCGCATCAATGGCTACTGCATCAGCGTGTCAGGGCGGCCCAGCAATTGATGAGTGTCCACGAGCGATCGCTGTCGGACATCGCGATATCGTCGGGGTTCGCCAACCAGAGCCATTTTACGCGCGTGTTCTCCGCGATCGTCGGCGCCAGCCCGCGCGCGTGGCGGCGCGATACATATGGCGATCAAGGCAACAAGGCTTGATCGCGCGAGCACGTATGGCGCCGCGTAGTTTTTCACAATCCAATCGTGTTTGTCTGATTCTGCTTTAGCGCTTGTGATATGCGCGGCAGCATTTGCCGGGACATGTTTGCCGAGGAGCGCGGCATTCCTCGTGCGATTTGCGACAAGCCATTGATTGCAATGACGATGCGCAATGGCATGTCCATTGCTTGCTGATTTCTCGTTCGCATTGTCAATGGAGTACGCGCGTGAGCATCAGCAGCATCAGTGGAAGTGCATCGGTCTGGCAACCTTCCTCCCGTCAGACAAAATCCCCGGCAGAGGCCGCAGCATTATCAGGCGGCTCGACGTTGTCGCCCGGGATGAGCGCCGATTCGCCTCACGATGCCATCAAGGTCGATTTGCCGAACGGCATGTCGATCGGCGTGGTCAGCTTTGGCGGCCTCGGCCTCGACAGCGCGACGCTCAAGACCATCGAGGATTTTGTGCAGAGGCTCGCGAGCCACGAGACGTCCGGTGCCGCGAGGCCGGCGGATGAGTCGTCCGGCGCAGACGACACCTCCGGCCCGGTCGGCCTCGACAAGATTCACGTCGATCTCCCGAACGGCATCTCGTTCGAGGTCCGTCACTTCTCTGGCGGTCAGCCGACGAATAGCGCCGCGATCATGAAGCAGCTCACCGATGCCGCCGGTGAGCTCGCTGATGCCTTCGCGACATATTCGCCGTACACGCGCGCGACGGCCGCCTATGCGGCGCGTCAGGTGACGTCATCCGGCTCCGGCGTTCAGATGGACACGCACAGCTGAGGCGGCGTGGCGCGCGCCGGGCAGATATTGATGCGCCGCCACGTCGAACGTCTGGATCGATTGCCGGCACGGCGTGCAGACGAAGTGCCGGCGCGCGAGTTGCACCATCGGACTACTGCAGGCCGGACAAGGCATGCTGGGCCTCCCTATCGCCGCAACGTCGTCGGCCAAAGTTGCTCGTTGACGCATGGTGTCAGTCATCTGCGGATTGCATGGCGGGCGACACGCCGGCTTCAGCGAAATTGACCGGGACCGAGTCGATGCCGGCGTCATGCAGCAGCGCCGCCAATTGCCTGCGGGCGTGGAACATGCGCGTCTTCACGGTGCCGCAGGGGATGCCGAGGACTTCGGCGGCCTCGGCGACCGTCCGTTCATGGTAATAGACGAGGTCGATGACGACGCGCTGGGCCGCAGGCAGTTTGTCGATGCACGATCGCAGCATGGAACTCGCCTGCGTCTGGCTGGCTGCGGTCTCGGGAGAGTGGGCGTCATCGACGAACTCGGGCAACTCGACGTCGTCGATCCGCTCGTTTCGCACCTTGCGTGCATAGGCAAAGGCCTTGAAGCGCGCGATCGACAGCAACCAGGTCGACACTCGCGAGCGGTGCTCGAAGGCGTCAGCGGAACGCCAGACGTCGAGAAAGACCTGGCTGACCACGTCCTCGGCAGCTTCGCGGCTCCGCACCAATCTTCGTGCGAATCTGAAAATGCGGACATGGTGGCGCAGATACAGCATGTGCATCGCGACGGGATCGCGCCGTGCAACGGCCGTGATGAGATCCTCATCCGAGAGATGGGGAGCACTGGTCCGTGAAACGGCGCCTGCCTTGAAACCGAGGGCGCGTCCGGCAGCACCCATGAATTGCCCGTCGGGTTGCACCTGCAGCATTTGCGGCTCCCATCCCTTCTCGTTGGATGTGCCACTATGTGCCGGAGGCGACCGGCCGGCCTATCGTACCGGTGGATCGTTCCCTAATCCGTCAGTATAGGTCGGACTAAACCTTGCCGGCTTGCTCCTGTGCCCTGCCGGCCGATGCGGACTGCGAGCCGCCGCTCAGTAACGATCGCGGATCTGCTTCGGCGAAACGCCAAAGCGCCGCCGGAAGGCGGTCGCGAAATTGGCCGAGCTGCTGTAGCCCGCGAGGAACGCGGCCTTGCCGACGGAGATGCTGTCGCGCTCGAGCGCTTCGCGGGCGCGGTCGAGCTTGCAGCTCCTGACATATTCGAAGATCGTGACGCCCTGCACGGCGCGGAATACGCGCTGCAGGCTGTTGGGATTAAGGCCAGCAGCCTGTGAGATGCTCTGCAGCGTCAGATCCTCGTTGAGATGCTGCTCGATGAATTCGCAGGCATCTCGGACGCGGCGCAGATGCACCGGGTGGATGCTTTGCGGCACCTCGTCGGCGGGTGTGTCGGTCATCGTCAGCAGCGCGGCGCAGATCATGTCGATCGCGCGCGACTCGCAATAAAGGTTCTGCAGTTGCGGCGCCAGCGGCGGCGGCTTCAAAAGTTGCTGCGCCAGCAGCGTCAGGCGGGGCGACGCTTTCCAGCGAATGGAGGCAAGATGATTCCTGCTGAAGCGCGTTGCGACGGAGTGACCGGACAGCGGCGCCAACCCGCCATTCTCCAACCATTCGGGCGTCACCGTGACGTTCACCTTGCGGACATGCATGCCCTTGGTCGATTGCCGCGCAAAACGATCGGGTCGCGTTCGTGCCACGGCGACGGCTTCGACCTGGCGTGCAGGGCCGATCGCGCGATTGCCCATCTCGAACGGACGATCGCCGAACCAGGCCCTGACATTGCCCTCCAGAAAGAGGGACACCGTCAGGCCGGCGCATTGTGTCGCCTCGGTGCGGAGATCGTGGATCTCCCGCGTATCGGTGGCATGCAGCATCAGCCCCGAGCGCAGGCGCACCTGTCGGAATTCTCCCGTCAGCAAGGCGTCGCCCGCCTCGACGCCGGGTGTCACCACCCTGAAGTCGCTGCCGCTGACCTTTGCAAGTTCGACGACGTCGTCGACGCGAACCACATTGCGCATTCTGACGGG
>JAEWBW010000591.1 GCA_023390955.1 Pseudomonadota bacterium | reverse complement strand
GATGACGATCGAGCCCATGGTGTTGGGACCTACCGGCTTGGCCGCCTCATCGACCACGTCGACCTGATATCCCGGCATCGGCACCGTAGGCGAGCCGTGCTTCACCGGCAGCATGCCGAGGCCGATCGGATTGCCGGCGATGCACCAGCCGGTTTCGGTCTGCCACCAATGGTCGATGACGGGCACCTTCAGCTGCTGCTCCGCCCATTCCACCGTCGGCGGATCGGCGCGCTCGCCTGCGAGGAACAGCGTGCGGAATGTCGAGAGGTCGTATTGCCGGATGAATTTTCCTTCCGGATCTTCTTTCCGGATCGCGCGGAACGCGGTCGGCGCGGTGAAGAAGGCCACCGCCTTGTGCTCGCTTATCACGCGCCAGAACGCGCCGGCGTCGGGCGTGCCGATCGGCTTGCCCTCATACATGATCGACGTCGCGCCGTGCAGCAGCGGGCCGTAGATGATGTAGCTGTGACCGACCACCCAGCCGATGTCGGAGCCGCACCACCAGACCTCGCCAGGCTTGACGCCATAGAGGTTGAACATCGACCATTTCACCGCGACCAGATGCCCGCCATTGTCGCGCACCACGCCCTTGGGGATTCCCGTCGTGCCCGACGTGTAGAGGATGTAGAGCGGGTCAGTGGCCGCGACCGGGACGCAAGCCGCGCTCTTGCCGTCGTTCATCGCCTTGCGGCGCAGGCTCGCCCAGTCATAGTCGCGGCTCGGCGTCAGCGCGCAAATATGTTGCGGACGCTGCAGCACGATGCAGGCCTTCGGCTTGCTGCCCGCAAGATTGATCGCCTCGTCGAGCAGCGGCTTGTAATGTACGATGCGGCCGGGCTCGATGCCGCAGCTCGCCGACATGATCAGCTTTGGCTGCGCGTCGTCGATGCGGGTGGCGAGCTCCTTCGCCGCAAAGCCGCCGAACACCACGGAGTGCACTGCGCCGATGCGCGCACAGGCGAGCATGGCGACGACCGCCTCCGGCACCATCGGCATGTAGAGGATGACGCGGTCACCCTTGACCACGCCAAAATCCTGCATGATGGCGGCGAGCGCCTGCACCTCACGCAGCAACTCGGCATAGGTGAACTTCGTGACGCTGTTGGTCAGCGGGGAATCGTGGATCAGCGCGACCTGGTCGGCGCGGCCGCGTTCGACATGACGGTCGAGCGCATTGTAGCAGGTGTTGACGACGGCGCCTGCGAACCAGCGGCCGTAAACGCCTTGGGTCGGGTCGAACACCTTCTTGGCCTGCTCGATCCAGTCGATCTCCCTGGCGGCCTCGGCCCAAAAGCCCTCGGGATCGGCGAGCGAGCGCGCATGGATATCGTGATAGCTGCTCTTGCCCTGAACATTCATTGCCGCGCTCCCATGTCCCCTTGTCCGCTTGGGGTGACCTGACCACGGCAACGCCGTCCCGCCATGATCAGGGTCAAATCCCAGCGATCGTTTTGCGTATTGTCGCGGGAACGGGGCGCGATTCAAGCTGAAAAGGGTGGGCCTTTTGGAGGAGCACTCGCGGCTGAGGCGACGGCAGTGCGCCCCCTCTCCCGCTTGCGGGGAGAGGGTTGGGTGAGGGGGAGTCGCTCCGGGGACGGCGATAGTTGGACTCGCGGAGAGTCCCCCTCACCCGGAATTTGCTCCGCAAATACCGGCCTCTCCCCGCCGCGGGGAGAGGCGAAGAGACTACCCCTCGATTGCGTTCAGGCGCTGCAGCCGCTCCTGCATGATCTTCTTCAGATCATAGCCGGGCCTGCCAAAGCTTGCGTTACGGGCGGAGAGGAATTCGCGCTGGGAGCGGCGCAGATCGTTGGCGGAACGTCCGCTCGCGCCTTTCAGCACGCGGGCATAGGTGTCGGCGATCTGGCGATCGAGCACGCCGAGCTGCGGATCGGCGCAGATCACCTTCTCGACCTCGCGCTTGGCGGTCGCGCAATTGAAGGACGGCTCGCTCGGGGTGGCGTTCAGCACGCGCGGCGGTTCGGCGCCGAACTTTGCGATCTCGGCGATCATGACGCGACGACCGTTGACGGCATTCTCGTTGGCGGGATCGAGCCGCAACGCGGCCTCGTAATCCGCCAGCGCCTTCTTGCGCTCGCCCATCTTCTTGTAGAGCACCGCGCGGTTGTTATAGGCCAGCGGAAAATTCGGATTGAGCTTTATCGCGGCATCGTAGTCGGCAAGCGCAGTGCCGAGCTCGCCCTTGAACTGATAGGAATCACCGCGGTTGGTCAGAAAGTTCGCCCGCTGCGCCAGCCTGATCGCCTGGTCGTAATCTGCGATCGCCTTGTCGTATTCCTTCATGGCGGCATAGGTGAGCCCGCGATTGTCGAAATATTCCGGCATCTTCGGATCGAGCCGGATCGCCTCGCTGTCGTCGGCGATGGCCTTGTCGAGCTGGCCGAGCTTCTTGTAGGCCGCGCCGCGGTTGGTGTAGCTGCGCGCCCGGTCGGGCTTGAGCCGCAGCGCCTCGCTAAGATCGGCGATCGCCTTCTCGTAATCGCCGCGCAGGTAGAAGGTCGCGCCGCGGTCGGACCAGGCCTGGGCGTAATCCGGCTTCAGCTTGATCGCCTGATCGTAATCGGCGATGGCACGATCGAACCGGCGCTGATTGGTGTAGGCGACGCCGCGCAGCTCGTAGGCTTCCGCATCCTGAGGATCGAGCTCGATCGCCTTGCTGAGATCGGAGGTCGCCCGATTGAGGTCGCCGCCGGCCTCGCGCATGAGGTCGCCGCGCAGCCGCCAGGCGCGCGCATTCTTGCCATCGAGTGAGATCGCGCGGTCGATATCGCTGAGCGCGTCGGACAGCCCGCCGGACGTCCGCCCGTGGGCGTCGGCACGGACCACCAGCGCAGCGGAGCGGTCGGCGGCCGAATTCGTGGCTTGATCGATGATGGCGGAGCAAGAGGCAATCAGTTGCGCCGGTGGCTCTTTGCTGCCCGGCACGCAGTCGACCGACGTGCCGCCGGCCGCGGCGGGGCTCGCCGCAAAGGCCAGCGCCAAGCTGATGCCGAGGAGTGCAGATCTGGTCAGGGACGAGGATTGCGCAAAGCGATGGATGCCGAACATGGCGAATGGCTCCGGGACAACGGCTTTTCCCGTTGTCGCGATGAGCAGGGTTGGGGTTCAAAAGACGGAGGTAGGGCTAGCCGGGCCTGCATGGTTCGAGACGCCCGCCGTCGGCGGGCTCCTCACCATGAGGGTCAAACATCTTGCCGAGAAACCAGTCCTCATCCTGAGGAGCCCGCAAAGCGGGCGTCTCGAAGGATGGCCACGGGGAAGACCTAATACCCGTCCACGCCGTTGATGCGCTGCAGCCGGTCCTTCATCGCCTTCTTCAGATCATAGCCGGGCCGGCCGAATTCGGCGTTGCGGCGCGCGATGAATTCGTCCTGCTCGCGCTGCAGGGCGCGTGCATCGGGATTGGGGTTCTTCATGCTCTTCGCCTCGCGGATGGCGCGCTCGTGAGATCCGATAATCTCGCGGTCGAGATCGGCGAGCTCGCGGTCGCCGCAGATCGCCTTCTCCACCGCGCGCCTGGCGCGTGCACAACTGAAACTCGGCTTGCCGGCGACCGCCATCTGCGCGCCGATGCGCTCGAGCTCCCGCGCCATCGCCTTGTGATTGGCCTTGGCCTTCTCGTGATTGGGATTGAGTTTCAATGCCGCGCCGAAGTCCTGCACGGCTCGCGGCCGGTTGCCCTGCTTCAGCCAGAGCTCGCCGCGCGCATTGAAGATATCGGCAAGTGACGGATCGAGCTGCAGCGCGCGGCCGTAATCCGAGATGGCCTGGTTGAGCTGGTCGTGACGCGCCGCCAGCGCGCCGCGCGCGATCAGCGCCTTGACGCGATCGGGCTTGGCCGTCTTCTCGTTGTCGATCACGGGAGTGCAGGCGGAAAAGGCCTTCTCCATATCATCGGCCGCGGTCGCGGCCAGGCACGGTGCGATATCGACCGGCTCGACTGCGACGGGATCGCTGCCCGTGGCGGCATGGCTCGCGTGAATGGACGACACGCACACAAGCACGGCGGCGGCAAAAACGTGAATCAGGACGGACGGACGCATGATCGGTCGGGCATTCTTGCAAGTGGCGTCATGGTTCACGCCGTGGATGGATGCTACCTTACGAAACCGCTTTGCCAAAGATCTCGAGGAATTTCGTGTCGACGTTCGAATGGATCATCGCTCTCTTGCTTGGCGCCGTTGCCTTATCCGCGCTGGCGCGGCGGATCAAGATTCCTTACCCGACGTTCCTTGCCATCGGCGGCGCGCTGGTCGCCTTCGTGCCGTCGAGCCCGTCCTGGACCCTCGAGCCGGACCTCGCTCTGGCCCTTTTTGTCGCACCAGTCCTGCTGGACGCCGCCTTCGACACTTCGCTGCGCGATCTCCGCAAGAACTGGGTTCCCGTCTCGTTGCTGGTCCTGGTTGCGGTCGGCCTGACCACGGTCGGCGTCGCGCTGGTGGCGCATTGGCTGATGCCCGGCATCCCCTGGGCTGCGGCCATCGCGCTCGGCGCGATCGTGGCGCCGCCGGATGCCGCGGCCGCGGTCGCGATCCTGAGCCAGGTCCGCCTTCCCTATCGAATGGTCAAGATTCTGGAAGGCGAAAGCCTGCTCAACGACGCCAGCGCGCTCCTCATCTATCGCATCGCCGTCGGCGCCGTCGCCGTGGAGCATCTCGCCTGGAGCCAGATCGGGCCGATGATCGTGCTGGCGCTGGTCGGCAGCGTCGTCGCGGGCCTTGCCGCCGGACGCATCCTTCCGGTGTTCCTGGAACGGATGACGGAGGCGCCGAGCGCGATCATCGTGCAGTTCGCCACGACCTTCCTGGTCTGGATCGCGGCGGAGCATCTCGGCCTGTCCGGCATCCTCACCATCGTCGTCTACGCCATTACCATCGCACGCACTGCACCCGCGCGCATGTCGGCGCGGCTGCGGGTGCCGTCCTATGCGGTGTGGGACACGACGGTGTTCGTGCTCAACGTGCTCGCCTTCATGTTGATCGGCATGCAGATGCGGCCGATCTGGACGCGGCTGTCGCCGGATGTGCGCTGGGAGTATTGCCTCGCCGCAGGCGCCGTCCTGCTCACCGTCGTGCTGGTACGGCTGGCCTGGGTGATGTTCTACGGCGCGACGCTGCGCGCGCTGGTCGCCAATGACATCTACTGTCCTAGCGACCCCAAGACGGTGCCCTCGGCGAAAGGCGGCCTCATCATCTCCTGGTGCGGCATGCGCGGCCTCGTCACGCTCGCGACCGCCTTCGCCCTGCCGGAGAATTTTCCCTATCGCGACTTCATCGTCTTCATTGCCTTTGCTGTGGTGCTTGGCTCGCTGGTGATCCAGGGCCTGACGCTGCGGCCGCTGATCCTGCTGTTCGGCCTCAAGGACGACGATCCCGTCGGCGCGGAGGTTGCGCGGGCACGTACGGTGGCCTATCGCGCGGCACTCAATGCGATCGAGGACGATCCGTCGGAGGAAGCGGAGATCCTGCGGCTGGAATATCGCGCCATCCTGATGCAAGCCGAGAACGATCCCGACGGCGGCATCGCCAACGGCGAATTGCCCGCCGATCCGCTGCGTCGCCTTGCGATCGCGGCCGCGCGCAAATCGATCTTCGACCTCCGCGCCACCGAAGTGATCGGCGACGATGCGTTTCACCGCGTTGAGGAGGAGCTTGATCGTGCGGAGCTGAGTGCGGGCGGTTGAGATTTCGCTTCCGGAGATTGAGGCGACAATACGACCGGACCAGCGTGCGTTAGCTCACACAAGCCCTTGCAGCCATTGAACCTGACTGCAGCGCGCTGGACTCATCCCTTATGACAGTCCTGACCGACGACCGTCGTGTACGCGCGCGAGATGCGTCGCCTGCACGACAATTTTATCTTCACATGGCCCTGGCCTGCGCGGCCGTTGCTTTCCTCGGCTTCGCTCCGACCTATTGGATGCCGCTGGCCAAGCGGACGTTCACCGCGAGCCCGGTGATTCATTTTCACGGTTTGTTGTTCTTCGCCTGGACGATCTATTTCGTCGTGCAGAGCTGGCGCGCGGCCTCCGGCCGCGTCGTCAACCACCGTTCGTTCGGCATCGTCGGTGTCTCCATCGCCACCGCGATGGTGATCTTCGGCGTCCTCGCCTCCATCACGTCGATGAAGAATGCGGCCGCGCATGGCCAACTGGATGCCGGCCTCGTCTTCTCGATCGTGCCGCTGACCGGAATCGCGTTCTTCGGCGTGGTGTTCGTGCTCGCCATCATGAACGTGCGCAGACCCGAAATTCACAAGCGCCTGATGCTGCTCGCGGCGGTCTCGATCCTCGATGCCGCGGTGGCGCGCTGGTTCCTGACCTTCCTCGCCCCTCCCGGACCGCCCGGCCCGCCGCCGGTCCCGGTGACGATCGCGCCGGCCGTGGTCGCCTCGCTACTGCTGGTCGTCGCCATGGTCCGCGACTGGCGTGCCGAAGGTCGCGTGCATCCCGTCTACATCTACGGCACGCTCGCGCTGCTCGCGGTGAAGTTCCTGAACTGGCCGGTGAGCGAGACCGCGGCGTGGCATGCCTTTGCCGGCGGGATTTTGAAGCTGGCGCAGTAGGTATCTTGGTCGTCCTGGCGAAAGCCAGGACCCATTACCCCGAATGCCGGTCGGTGAAGCTGACTAGCAACCACGAACCTTCGCCAAACGTCTCCCCGTGGTTATGGGCCCTGGCTTTCGCCAGGGCGACAGGAAGCTACGCCCCCGCCTTGCACGTGATCCCGCCGTCCACCACCAGCTCGATGCCCGTCACATATTTCGACTCGTCCGACGCCAAAAACAGCGCGGCATTGGCGACGTCCCAGGCTTCGCCCATGTGTCCCATCGGCACCTGGGCGTCGCGGGCGCGCCACATCGCCTCGACATCACCCTTGGCGTAGCTCTGCGCAAGCCCCGCCGAATGCTCCACCATCGGCGTCTTCATCAGGCCCGGCAAGATCGCATTCACCCGCACATGGCTCTTCGCGAACTCGACCGCGGTGGAGCGCGTCAGCTGGTTCATCGCCGCCTTGCTGGCGTTGTAGCTGACATAGGAAATGCCGACGTGGCGGATCGAGGCGATCGAGGAGATGTTGATGATGGAGCCGCCGCCCTGCTTCACCATGACGGGGATGACGTGCTTCATGGCGAGATAGGCGCTCTTGAGGTTGACGGTGAACACGCGGTCCCAGTTCGCCTCGTCGAGGTCGACCACGCTGCCGATTTCGGCGATGCCGACATTGTTGTCGAGCACGTCGATGCGGCCATAGGCCTTGAGGCACGCCGCCACCATCGCCTCGATCTCGCTGGCGCGCGAGACGTCGGCCGTGAACGCCGTCGCCTTACCGCCTTCGCCGGCGATGATCTTCGCGGTCTCTTCGGCGGCGGCGCCGTTGCGGTCGACGCAAAACACCTGCGCGCCCTCGCGCGCAAAGGTCACGGCGGTGGCCTTGCCATTGCCCCAGCCCGGCCCGATCGAGCCGGCGCCCACCACCATCGCAACCTTGCCCTTGAGCCGATCCATCGCGGGTCTCCCTTATTTCTCTTGTTGTTCGCAGACGCTCATCGTCGTGACGTTAGCACCGATGGGATGGCCGACAATCTCTGAAAGAGTTTTGCACGCGCCATCGTGGCAGAGCCGCCATTCCCCGGCCGCACCGGAATTGCCGAGCACGACCTGCTTCATCGGCGCGCGCTGCGGCTGCCATTGAAACCAGCCGTCGGCGAGCCGCGCCTCGGGCGGCGGCTCCATGCCGGGGCCCGTGCCCTTGACGCGGGCCTGCACCAGCTCGAGGCCGGCAGGGGTGACGCGCCAGTCTTCTTGCCAGTCGACCTTCGCGATCGAATGTGTCCACACCAGCGTGAAGGCGGAAAGCGAAAGCGCTTTCACGCCTGCGGCTGTTGCGAAGCAGAGGCTCACGCGGCCTCGACGACGGGCGGAGGCCGCTGCCGCCACTGCCACAGCACGATCGCGGCGGCCAGCACGAAGCCTACAGTGTCGCTGTACTGGAACTCACCGAGCAGGCACATCGCGGCGGCGAGCGCGGCAATGCGTTCGAGCACCGTCAATCGCGTAAACAGGAAGCCGATCGCGACCATGCCGAACAGGGCGATCGCAACCAGCGCCTTGAAGGTCGCCAGCCCCACCGCGCCATAGAAGCCGAGCGTCGCCTCCATGGGATCGCCGGCCTGCAGCATCAGCGCCGGCGAATAGACGAAGATGAAGGGGATGACGTAGCCGGCGAGCGCGATGCGCATCGCCTCCCAGCCGATCTTGTCCGGATTCTCCTTCGCGATCGGTGCGGCCGCGAGCGCTGCGAGCGCCACCGGCGGCGAAAGATCGGCCATGATACCGTAATAGAACGCGAACATGTGGCTCGCGATCAGTGGCACGCCGAGCTTCGCCAGCGCGGGCGCTGCGAGCGCCGCGGTGATGATGTAGGTCGGAATGGTCGGAATGCCGGTGCCGAGCAGGATCGACAGGATCATGGTCATGATCAGCGCCAGGAACAGGCTCTTCTCGCCGAGACCGATCACCCAGCTGCCGAAGATGGTGCCAACACCGGTCTGCGACATCATGCCGATGATGACGCCGACGATGGCGCAGGCCATGCCGACGGTGATGGCCGATTTGGCGCTCTCCGCGAGCGAGTCGCGGCAGGAGCGCAGCGCGGCCATGCCGCCGCGGATGAAGGCGGTGATGACGATGAGCCCGACGACGACGCAGGCGACCGGCACGATCTGCAGGCCGTCATGCGACAGCGCGGCGACGACCAGCGCGAGCCCGATCCAGAAGATGTAGCGGATCAGCATCGAGGAGGCGCCGGCCGTAATCGCGGCGCCGAGGATCAGCGTAACCGTCAGCGCGAGGCCCATGCTGCCGGCATAGAGCGGCGTAAAGCCCTCGAACAGCATGTAGACGAGAGCTGCGAGCGGCAACACCAGGTACCAGCGCGTCACCAGCGCCTTCCAGGCGCTCGGGATCTCCGAGCGCTTCATGCCGACGAGGCCGTGCTTGCCGGCTTCGAGGTGCACCATCCAGAACGCCGAGGCGAAATAGAGGATCGCCGGAATCGCCGCGGCCTTGACGATTTC
>JAEWBW010000448.1 GCA_023390955.1 Pseudomonadota bacterium | reverse complement strand
GCGATCGGCACGCCGAGCGCGACCCACGAGACTCTGTCCCATAAATCGTCGCCGAACAGCGCCGACACCAGCCCGATTGCGGTGAGGATCGCCAGCACGGCGGGTACGGCAAGGATGGCGGCCAGGCTCTGGCGCGAATGAGCCACGACGCTAGCTCCCGTGGGCAACGCTGACGCGCAACGGGCGCGACAGACGGGCCTTTGCGAGCCACAGATAGAGGCCGCTGCCCAGCACCACGATCGTCAGGATGTCGAGCAGCGCCCAGATGATCTTCAGCGGCAGCCCGCCATAGTCGCCGAAATGCAGCGGCTGCGACAGCAGCAGCGCCTTTGCGTACCACGGCATCTCGTAGATCGTTGCGAGCTGGCCGGTCTCGGCGTCAACCAGCGCGGCGTAGAACAGCTGCGAGGTGATCGGCCGGTCGCCGCGCGCAAACACGGCGTAATGGCGTGGCGTGCTGAAGCCGGCGCCGGGATAGAACAGCGACACCAGCGCGCCATCCGGCAGCGCTTTTCGCGCGGTTGCGAGCGCCGCGTCTACCGAGCTCAGGCGTTTCGCGGGCTCGCCTTGATAGGATTTCCCCATCCGGAAGATGTCGGCGCGGACGGCGTCGGCGACGGGATCGTGCAGCGTGTTGATGGCGCCGGTGATGCTAACCGCCAGCAGCCATGTCACGGTGACGATACCGAGCAGATTGTGGAGGTCGAGCCACCGGGTTCGGACACTGCGTCCCGACCGCACTGTCCCGAAGGTCAGGCGACGCATGAAGGGCACGTAGAGCACCACACCCGACACGATGGCCACGATCAGCGTCAAGGCCATCACACCGAGAAACAGCGCACCCGGCAGGCCGAGGAACAGGTCGGTATGCAGATCACGGATGAAGGTCATCACCGGTCCACGGCGCTGTGCCTGGATATCTGACGGCGCCCCGGTGCGGAGGTCAAAGGTCTGCTTGTGCGCCTGATTGAACGGCGTCTTCGGCGTCGCCGCCGACGTCACCTGGACGGCCGGCCGGTCCTTGAGAAAGCCCAGGGACACCACGACGTCGCCGGGATGCTTCGCAAGCATCGCGCCGACGATGGTATCGAGCATCGGCGTCTGCGGGCCCGGCGCAGCCGTCGCGCCGGGCGGGTTGAGCCAGTCGCTGATCTCGTCGTCGAAGATCAGCGGCAGGCCGGTGAGGCAGAGAACCAGCAGGAAGACGGTTCCGACGAGACTGGTCCATTTGTGAATGGACGACCAAAACCGCAGCCTGTTGACATGGATTTCCTGCATCACTGGCGACCGGTTACCATCGATAGCTCAGCGTTGCCAGCACCGACCGGCGGAAGCCGAGCGTACATCCCGCCCCCGTCGTGCATTCGGTCAGGTAGTAGCGGTCAAACAGGTTGTTGGCGTTGATCGACAGGACAGCGCCCCTGTATTGCGGCCACAGCTTGCCGAAATCGTACTTGATCGCAGCGTCATAGAGATCGTAGCCGGGCGTGACGCGCGTATTGGCCACGTCCCAGGTCTGGCCGACATAGCGCACACCACCGCCGAGGCCGAGGCCCCACAACGGACCGCCCTGAAACTCGTAGAACAGCCAGGCCGAGGCCTGGTCGTTCGGCGTCTGCGGCAATCGCCGGCCGATTTCGGCCGGGACCGTGCTCTTGGTGATCTCGTGTTCGAGATGCGCATAGGACGCGATGAGGTTCAGGCCCTTGGCGATCTCGGTTCGGCTTTCGACCTCGACGCCGCGCACGCGGGCCTCGCCGATCTGAATCGAATTGCCTACATGCGTGGGATCCGGATCAGCCACCAGCCGGCCCTGCTGCGTGATGTCGAACACAGCGAGCGTCATGAGCGTATTGCTGCCGGGCGGCTGGTACTTGATACCGCCCTCGATCTGTTCGCCGGTCGACGGCTTGAAGGCATTGTTGAAGAAATCGGTTCCGGGTTGCGGCCGGAACGATGTCGCGTACGAAATGTAGGGAGTCAGACCGTTCTCGAAGAGATAGTTGAGACCGACTCGTCCGGTGAATGCAGTCGGATTCTGATTCTGAGGTGCTGCGTTCGGCGTAAAGATCGTCCTCGTATGCGACCTCGACTCTGCATCGTCCCAACGGCCACCGATCGTGAAGACCCATTTGTCCCACTTGATCTGGTCCTGAGCGTAAATGCCGACCTGCGTTTCCTGGCTGTTGGAGAGCTGGAAGTTGGAGGCGCCGGGATTCGGAATCGGCACACCGTAGACCGGATTCCAGACGTCGATCGGCGGAACCGCCGTGTTGCGCCCCACATTGTAGCGGTTGTCTTCCCAGCGGTAGTCCACGCCAAACAATGCCACATGGGTGAAGGGACCCGTGCGGAAGTCCGCCTCGAGGTGGTTGTCCGCGGTGAACGCCTTGGCGCCAGCGTCGATGCCAAACGCTGCACGGTTGAGCGTACGCTGGTTGGCCTGGAGTTCGCCGACGCGGTTGAGCGCGCGCAAATCGACATCGGTCTCAAAGAACCTGACGTTCTGACGGGCCGTGAAGATGTTGTTGAAGCGATGCTCGAAGAGATAGCCGACCGAGGCCTGCTGGCGATCGAACGTGTCGAAGGTCGGCTCACCCAGATAGCGGTTGAACGGTATGCGACCGTAGGGATTGGGCAGCAACGTGCCCGACGTCGGCACGTAGTTGAAGCCCGTTTTGCCGCCCCACTCCTTCTGGAAGGTACCGAGCACCGTCAAGGACGTGTCGATATCCGGTCGCCAGGTGAACGACGGCGCAAGATATGCGCGGTTGTTCTGGATGAAATCGACCTGCGTGCCCGCGCTGCGGCCGATGGCCACAAAGCGGTAGAGCATCTTCTTGTCCTTGTCGATGGGACCTCCGATGTCGATGGCGCCCTGAGCGCGATCGAAGCTGCCGGTCTGGGCCTGGAATTCGCCGATCGGCGTTTCCGTTGGGCGCTTGCTGACCATGTTGATGAGGCCGCCTGGCACGGTCTGGCCGTAGAGCGCCGAGGACGGCCCCTTCAGCACCTCAATGCGTTCGAGCGCGAAAGGCTCAAGCACCGAGCTCGCCCAGCCCGTGCTGGAGACGCCGTTGGGAAGGCGCTGGCCGTCGAGGAAGAAATCAGCCTGGAAGCCGCGCAACTGCGTGTAGGCATCGAACTGCGAAGCCGCGCCAAACGTCTCGGTCATCACGCCCGACGTATAGCGCAGCGCCTGGCTGACGCTCTGCGCGCCCTGGTCGCGGATCTGATCGGACGTGATCACGTTGACGGTCTGCGGCAGCTCGCGGATCGGCGTGCTGGTCTTGCTGCCGGTCGCGGTAAGCTTCGCGACATAACCATCGACATGCCCGTCGGCACGTTCGGCTTGCGCTGTCGAAGTCTGCTGCGGCGCGGCCGGCGCATTCGAGCGCGCGCCTTGCGCCCTCCGCGCAGCACGAGCGGCCTGCCGCTGGCTCGACGGCGTCGCGGTGCGGGCAGCGCGCTGCTGCGGCGCCTCGACTGTGACAGGAGGAAGAGTGCCTGATTGAGCGTAAGCCTGAAACTCCAGGCAACCAGACAGCACAACGTAACTCGCGGCGCTCAAGCACGCCGTCGCCCCAAACTTCAACACATTCACTTTGTTCAGCCCCGTATTATCGCGCCGCTGCTTCTTGCGTCATCGGCGACGCGACAAGCGTTAGCGTCGTTGCGTGCGCTGAACGATCAGAAGGCTTCTAAAATGAAATGATCATTCTCATGCTGTAACATCCGCGTCACAGCGCGACACTTTGCCATCGACCTAAGTCGTACGACGACTCCAACATATGTTGGGTTCATCGCGCGCAACAGTTCCGGAATACGGAACTGTACTTACGTGAGATCGCGTCGATGAAAGAAAGCAGCTTGTACGATTATTCCGAGCTGCACGGCGCGATGGCGCGGCACGATGGAACACTGGAACAGCTATGTCGTGTGGGCGTAGCGAGGCCGGCACAAGAAAGCGCGTTGCGCTTCTGTGTGTGTGTGCAAGGTTGTGGACTAAACCTGCTGTTCGACCGTCAGCAGCCCAGCATGTCGGCGATGCCGCCAAAATCCCTGGCGATGATGTCCCAGTTGCCGGTCGCTTCGAAGTCGATCTTCTGCAGCGGACCGTACTCGGTCGGGCGTGCGCAGAACGCAGTCTTCAAACCGTTCTTCTGGGCGGCTGCGAGATCGCCGTTGTGGGCGGCGACCATCATCACCTCCGCTGGCTTCAGACCGAGCAGTCGCGCGGCGCCGAGATAGGATTCGGCATCGGGCTTGTAGTGCTCGAACAGCTCCGCCGACATCACGAGGTCCCACGGCAGGCCTGCAAACTTCGCCATGTTGGTGAGCAGCGCGACGTTGCCGTTCGACAGCGGCGAGATCACGAATTTCGACTTCAACCGCGTCAGGCCGGCGACGCTGTCGGGCCAGGGGTGCAAGCGATGCCAGCCCTTGGTGAGGTAATCGAGGTCGGCTTCGGTCAGGCCCTTGATGGCGAACTTCTCGACCAGCTTGTCGAGCGAGCGGCGGTGCAGGACGTCGAGAATGACATAGCCGCGCTCGGGATGCTGCCGCACGTCGTCCATCGACGCCATGTACATGCCGCGCCAGCCGTCGACGAGCGCGGTCCAGTCCGCATTGATGCCGCGCTGCTTGCCCCACCACATGAAGTCGCTGATCAGGCTGGTGCGCCAGTCGACGACGGTGCCGAACACGTCGAAGACAAGGGCCTTCACCGATGTGAGATCGGACATGTGCGCTTCCCCTGGATTCTTGTCGTTGTCGTCATTCCGGGGCGACGGGACCGCGCAAAGCGCGGTCCGGAGAGCCCGGAATCTATCTCACCTCGGACTCTGCGGCCCGATGGATTCTCAGATGCGCAATTGCGCATCGTAGCTCTCGCTACGCGAGCCCCGGAATGACCACTGAGCCTCAGTCCAGATGGAACTTGGCGAGTTCGCGGTGCTCGGCCTTGATGTAGCGCACGGTGCCGGTGACGGAGCGCATCACGACCGTCTCGGTCTCGATCACGCCGTCCTTGCGGAACTTGACGCCCGACAGCAGCGAACCGGTGGTGACGCCGGTGGCGGCGAACAGGCAGTCGCCGCGCGCCATGTCCTCGATGCCGTAGATCATCTTGGGATCGTTGACGCCCATCTTGGCGGCGCGTTCGACCTTCTCGCCGGAATCGAGGATCAGCCGGCACTGCATCTGGCCGCCGATGCAACGCAGGGCGACCGCCGCCAGCACGCCCTCGGGCGCACCACCGGTGCCGAGATACATGTCGACGCCGGTGTTGTCGGGGTCTGCGCAGTGGATCACGCCGGCGACGTCACCGTCGGTGATGAGGCGGACGGCGGCGCCGGTGGAGCGCACGCTCGAGATGATATCGGCATGGCGCGGACGGTCGAGCACCAGAACGGTGATGCCGTCCGGCTTGACGCCCTTGGCCTTGGCGAGGCGGCGGACGTTGTCGGCAGGCGAGGCATCGAGCTCGACGACGCCCTTGTCGTAGCCGGGGCCGATCGCGAGCTTCTGCATGTAGACGTCGGGCGCGTGCAGCAGCGTGCCGCCGTCGGCCATCGCCATGGTGGCGATCGAGCCCGGCATGTTCTTGGCGCACAGCGTGGTGCCTTCGAGCGGATCGACGGCGATGTCGACCTTCGGACCGGCGTTCATGCCGACCTTCTCGCCGATGAAGAGCATCGGCGCCTCGTCGCGCTCGCCCTCGCCGATCACGATGGTGCCCTCGATCGGCAGCTTGTTGAGCTCGCGACGCATCGCGTCGACCGCGGCCTGGTCGGCCTGCTTCTCGTTGCCGTGACCGCGCAGACGCGCCGACGACACCGCCGCCCGTTCCGTCACGCGCACGATCTCCAGCGTCAGGATGCGCTCGAGCAAGGCTTGCGGCGGGACTGAAATATGGGTCGACATTTGGCTTACTCCTTCAAAACTGTTCTCGGCGGACGTTCACCGCATCAATTCGCGACGTCCCGGTTCGTTCGAAACATGCACTTCCGTTTGAACATGATCTTGCCGGCAAACCGCTTCGCGCCTTGCCGGATCATGCCTTAGTTCTTCTCGATCCGTATCACCTGCGGCCGTCCGCTGATCACCTTGTCGGCCTGCACGGCGGCGAGCGCCCGGCGCACGGCGTCCTCGTGGGTCGCATAGGTGATCAGGATGACCGGCACAGGCACGGCCTTGCCCGACGTCGAAGCGGCGCCGTTATTGGGATGGCGCTGCACGATCGACTCGATCGAAATCTTCTGCTCGGCGAGACGCGTCGCGATCGCCGCCGCGGTGCCAGGGAAATCGCGCGCCAGCAGGCGGATGTAATAGCCGCCCTCGTGCCGCTCCATCGGCGCCTTCTTGGTGTCGCGCAACTGGGTGATCGGACGGCCGAACGGCTTGGCGCGAATGCCGCGGGCGACATCGGCGATGTCGGCGACGACGGCGGATGCGGTCGCAGCACCGCCCGCGCCGGGGCCGACCAGCGTGATCGGCGGAATGCCCTCGCCGTCGATCGTGACCGCATTGGTGACACCCATCACCTGCGCAATCGAGGACGATTTCGGCACCATGGTCGGGTGCACGCGCTGCTCGATGCCCTTGGCGGTGCGGACGGCGACGCCCAGCAGCTTGAGCCGGTAGCCGAGATCGTCGGCGGCGCGCAGATCTTCCGGCGCGATGGATGAGATACCTTCGACATAGACTGCGCTTTGAGCAACTTTCGTGCCGAATGCGAGGCTGGCGAGGATGGCGAGCTTCTGCGCGGTGTCGTGACCGTCGACGTCGAAAGACGGATTGGCCTCGGCATAGCCGAGCCGCTGCGCATCCTTCAGGCACTCGGCAAAGGACAGGCCCTCCTGCTCCATCCGGGTCAGGATGTAATTGCAGGTGCCGTTGAGAATGCCGTAGACGCGGTTGATGCCGGTGCCGGCAAGTCCTTCGCGCAGCGTCTTGATGACGGGAATGGCTGCGCCGACCGCCGCCTCGTAGTTCAGCGCGCCGCCGTGCTTTTCGGCGGCCTTGGCGAGCTTCAGCCCGTGCTTGGCGAGCAGCGCCTTGTTGGCGGTGACGACCGATTTGCCGGCGTTGAGCGCCGCTTCCACAGCCGACAGCGCCGGATCGCCCGCACCGCCCATCAGCTCGACGAAGCAGTCGATGCCGGGATGGGTGGCAAGCGTCAGCGGATCCTTGACCCATTCGACGCCGCGCAGATCGACGCTGCGCTTCTTGGCCTTCGAGCGCGCCGTCACCGCGACGACGCGGATGCCCCGCCCGCTGCGGCCGGCGAGCACGCGGCTCTGCGTTTCAATCAGACGGACCACTTCGGCGCCGACAGTGCCGAGCCCCGCGATACCCACTTTCAGGGGTGCGACCATGTTATCCAAAAACCTGCCGGGAGGAATTAACGCCGATTGGCGAGCGGAACGACGTTGTGCAACGTTTCGATGCCGCTTTCAAGAAAGCGGCGCACGCCGCGCGCGGCCTGCCGGATACGCTGCTCGTTTTCCACCATGGCGATGCGGACATATCCTTCGCCATGCTCGCCGAAGCCGACGCCGGGCGACACCACGACGCCCGACTTCTCGACCATCAGGGTTGCGAAATCCATGCTGCCGACGCTGCGGAAGGCCTCCGGCAGCGGCGCCCACGCGAACATCGAGGCCTGCGGCGGCGGGATATCCCAGCCGGCGCGGCCGAAGGATTCGACCAGCGCATCGCGGCGCTTGCGGTAGGTGTCGCGCATCTCGCGGATGCAGTCGTCGGGACCGTTCAGCGCCGCGGTGGCGGCGACCTGGATCGGCGTGAACGCGCCGTAGTCGAGATAGGATTTGACCCGCGCGAGTGCCGCGATGACGCGCTCGTTGCCGACCGCAAAGCCCATGCGCCAGCCGGCCATCGAGAACGTCTTCGACATCGAGGTGAACTCGACGGTGACGTCGAGCGCGCCGGGCACCTGCAGCACCGACGGCGGCGGATTGGCTTCGTCGAAATAGACCTCGGCATAGGCCAGGTCGGACAGGATCAGGATCTCGTGCTTCTTCGCGAAGGCGACGAGGTCCTTGTAGAAGTCGAGGCTCGCGACATAGGCGGTCGGGTTCGAGGGATAGCAGACCACCAGCGCAAGCGGCTTCGGGATCGAATGCACGATGGCGCGCTCAACCGCTTCGAAGAATTGCGGCGTCGGCTCCGACGGCACCGAGCGGATCACCCCGCCCGCCATCAGGAAGCCGAAGGCGTGGATCGGATAGCTCGGGTTCGGGGAGAGGATCACGTCGCCCGGCGCGGTGATGGCCTGCGCGACGTTGGCAAAGCCTTCCTTGGAACCGAGTGTCGCCACCACCTGGGTGTCGGGGTTGAGCTTCACGCCGAACCGGCGCTCGTAATAACCAGCCTGAGCCTTGCGGAGACCGTTGATGCCGCGCGAGGCCGAGTAGCGGTCGGTGCGCGGCTTGCCCAGTGTCTCCTTCAGCTTCTCCAGCACATGCGGGGGCGTCGAGAGGTCCGGATTGCCCATGCCGAGGTCGATGATGTCGGCCCCGGCGTTCCGCGCGGCCGCCTTGGCCCGGTTGACCTGTTCGAACACGTAAGGCGGCAGGCGGCGGATGCGGTAAAAATCTTCCATGGGTCCTTAGCTCCGAACAACCGGCCGGGCAGAATCGGGAGGACGCTCGAACGGCATCTCCGGAAGATGCCGCCCCACCTGAAAATCACTCCAAATCAAAGACTTAGAGCAAGCTCCAGCGGCAAGACATAAACTCCCTCGCCCTGACTATCGGCTGAATAGGCCATCTTTTAGCACGGCCCGGCGGGCACGCCAGCAATTCCCTGCCGGCGTTTCCCTTTAGCTACGGCTATTTGGCGTCCTTGCCGGCCGTGGCCTGGCGGTCGCGGGCGGCCATCAGATCGGCCTCGATCTTGGCCCGCTGCTCCGGCGAGATGACGGCCTCGTCCCGGGCGGGCGGCACATCGTGCACAGGCAAATAGCCGCTGGGGTCCTTTGGTCGCGGCTGGGTATCGGCGGGCGTCAGATCGGCGATCTGGCTCGAGCAGCCGCCCAGCACAAACGCCACCGCCAGCAGCGCGCCCAGCGCAAGCCGCCTTGTCTGCCGCTCCCTCAACACCAACACTTGAAACGCCACCACCTGGGAATCCCCTGCTCGTCCCAACAGCACGGCAGTCGGAGCCTACTCCAACTGCCCGCCTCAGCTCAAACCATTGCTGCCCTCAATGGGTACGAACCGGCAAACACACTACGCACGCGCCACCAACCCGCTCGTTGCGGCTTGATTATGACAAAAGCAAGAAACCCTATCGCAGTGCAACACATCTTGGAGAGCGGTTAACCCGCCTCGTGCGAGCTTCGCGGTGACGAACGCGCAACGAAGCGATACTGTCTTTCCCATGAGTACCGTCACGACCGATACGCCGAAGCCCGAGTCCAGGTTCAATGCAGAAGCCTTCGCGATGAATGTCGCGCGGGCCATGGAGAACGGCGGCAAGGCGCTCGCCGCCTACCTCAAGCCGCGCGAGACCGGCGAGGTGCAGGACCGCCCGCCGCCCGAGCTCGCGGAGATGGTCAAGACCTTCACGACCGTCGCCGAATACTGGCTGTCGGACAATTCGCGCGCCTCGGAGCTGCAGACCCGTCTCGCCAAGGATTATCTCGACCTCTGGGGCACCGCGACACGCCGCATGGCCGGGGAACAGGTGCAGCCGGCGATCTCGCCCTCGCCGCGCGACAAGCGCTTCGCCGATCCGGAGTGGAAGTCGAACCAGTTCTTCGAATTCATGATGCAGCTCTATCTGCTGACGACGAAGCGCGCGCATGAGCTGGTGAACGATGCCGAGCTCGATCCGCAGACCCGCCGCAAGGCGGAGTTCTACATGCAGCAGCTCACCAATGCGTTGTCGCCGTCGAATTTCGTGCTGACCAATCCGGAAGTGCTGCGCGAGACGGTGGCGTCGTCGGGCGACAATCTGGCGCGCGGCTTCAAGATGCTCGCCGAGGACATCGCCGCCGGCAAAGGCATGCTGAAGATCCGGCAGTCCAACCCGGACAATCTCGAGATCGGCGTCAACATGGCGACGACGCCCGGCAAGGTGATCTACCAGAACGAGATGATGCAGCTGATCCAGTATTCGCCGACCACGGAGACGGTGCTGCGCACCCCGCTCCTGATCGTGCCGCCCTGGATCAACAAGTTCTACATTCTCGATCTCAAGCCGGAAAAATCCTACATCAAATGGTGCGTCGACCAGGGCATCACGGTGTTCGTGATCTCGTGGGTCAACCCGGACAAGCGCCTCGGGACCAAGAGCTGGGAAGACTACATGAAGCTCGGCCCGCTCACGGCGTTCGACGTGATCGAGAAGGCCACCGGCGAGTTGAAGGTGCACACCGCCGGCTATTGCGTCGGCGGCACGATGCTCGCGACTACGCTGGCCTGGCTCGCCGAGAAGCGCCGCCAGCGCGTGACCTCTGCGACGTTCTTCGCCGCGCAGGTGGACTTCACCCATGCCGGCGATCTGCTCGTGTTCGTCGACGAGGAGCAGATTTCGGCGCTCGAGCAGGACATGAAGGCCGCCGGCGTGCTCGAAGGCTCCAAGATGGCGATGGCCTTCAACATGCTGCGCTCGAACGACCTGATCTGGTCCTATGTCGTTAGCAATTATCTGAAGGGCCAGCAGCCGAGCGCGTTCGACCTGCTGCACTGGAATTCGGACGCAACGCGCATGACGGCTGCGAACCATTCTTATTATTTGCGCAACTGCTATCTCGAGAACCGCCTGTCGACCGGCACCATGGTGCTCGACAACACCCTGCTCGACCTCTCCAAGGTCAAGGTGCCCGTCTACAACCTCGCCACCCGCGAGGACCACATCGCGCCGGCGGAGTCGGTGCTGTACGGCTCGCAATTCTTCGGCGGCCCGGTGAAATACGTGCTGTCCGGCTCAGGCCATATCGCCGGCGTCGTCAATCCGCCGAACTCGAACAAGTACCAGTACTGGACCAACGACAACATCAAGGACGTCAACGTCGCGCAGTGGATGAAGGACGCGGTCGAGCACAAGGGCTCGTGGTGGCCCGACTGGCGCGAATGGCTGGGCGGGCTGGATCCCGAGGAGGTCCCGGCGCGCGAGGTCGGCAGCGTGGCACTGCCTCCGATCGAGGACGCACCGGGCAGCTATGTCAGGGTTCGCGCGTAGCGCATGATCCGGAAAAGTGCGCAGCGGTTTTCCCTCGCGACAAGCGCCGCGGGCGTTTGCGCGGAGATCCTGCGCAAACAAAAAATCGAGCTGTCCTTCCGCATGGCGCGCTCTGCTGCGCTTTCGTATAAGCTCACTCTCACTGCAGCGACGACAGAGGGGACCGTGACATGACGCGCGAATTGTTCTGGCTGACCTTGACGGTGATCCTGACCGGGATCCTCTGGATCCCCTACATCATCAACCGCACCCAGATCCGCGGTCTCGGCGGCGCCATGGCCAACCCCTCGCGCACCGACAAGCCGCACGACGAATGGGCGAACCGTCTGATGTTCGCGCATGACAACGCGGTCGAGAACCTCGTGATCTTCGCGCCGCTGGTGCTGATCCTCAACGCGATCGACTATTCCTCGAAATGGACCGTGCTCGCCTGCGCCGTCTATTTCTGGGCCCGCGTCGCCCACCTGATCGTCTATGCGCTCGGACTGCCGGTGTTCCGCACCGTGGCCTTCACGGTCGGCTTCCTGGCGCAGGCCGTACTGGCGCTGGCGATCTTCAAGGTGCTTTGAGGCCTCCACTTTCGTCATTGCGAGGAGCGAAGCGACGAAGCAATCCAGACTGTCCCCGCGGCGGGATTCTGGATTGCTTCGCTTCGCTCGCAATGACGGAGAGTGACGGCCCGCCGTCGCCCTACTCCTCCGGCAGGCCCAGCATCAGCCGCATGTTCTGCACGGCTGCGCCCGAGGCGCCCTTGCCGAGATTGTCGAGCCGGGCAACCAGCACCGCCTGGTGATATTTGTCGCTGGCAAACACATACAGCTCGAGCATGTTGGTCTCGTTCAGCGCCTCCGGCTCGAGCCGGCCGCTCCTGGCCGCCTCGTTCTGCAGCGGCATCACCGAGACATACTTCGAGCCGGCGTAGCGCTTTGCCAGCGCGGCCTGCAGGTCCGCGCCCGTCGGGTTGCCCTTGAGCGCGTCGAGCTGCAGCGGCACCGAGACCAGCATGCCCTGCCGGTAATTGCCGACCGAGGGGATGAAGATCGGCCGCCGCGTCAGGTTGGAATAGAGCTGCATCTCCGGCAGGTGCTTGTGCTCGAAGCCAAGGCCGTAGAGCTCGAAGGACGGCGCGCTGCCGTCCTCGAAGCTCGCGATCATCGACTTGCCGCCGCCGGAATAGCCGCTCACCGCGTTGACGGTGACGGGGTAGTCAGGCGGCAGCAGGCCGGCATCGACGATCGGCCGCAGCAGCGCGATGGCGCCGGTCG
>JAEWBW010000430.1 GCA_023390955.1 Pseudomonadota bacterium | reverse complement strand
GCATAGGCCTGCACTTTCGTGCGCGCGGCGCCGCCAAGGAGTTGATGCACCGGCACGCCAAAATGCTTGCCCTTGATATCCCACAGAGCGATGTCGATGCCGCTCAGGCCCTGGATGACGACGCCCTTCTGGCCGTGATCGCGCAGGCGCGCATAGACCATCTGCCAGAGCACGTCGGTGCGAAGGGGATCCTCGCCGATCAGCCATGGCGCAACGGCATTGACGACCGCCGATGTCATTCGGGCCGGCCCGTAGCACTCGCCCCAGCCGGTCAGCCCATCTTCGGTTTCGATTTCCACCAGCATCGCGGTGCGCGTGTCGTACCAGGCACGCGAATAGGCGAAGGGTTGTGAGAGCTTTGCCTCGAGGATATGGGTGCGGACGGTTTTGATCTTCATTGTTATGTCCTAGCGGGTTTCGTCGAGCGCGCAGCTGATGGTGTAGACGACGCCACGCGGCAGGAAATCGACAGTGGCCTCGCCGCCAAGCTGATCGCGGGCGCTGCGCTCGATCAGGCGCGAACCGAATCCGCGCTGCACCGGCGCGGTCACTACCGGGCCGCCGCTCTCGGCCCAGATCATGCGCAACCGCGGTTTTGGCGTATCTTCGGCGATCTCCCAATCCAGCCTGACCGTGCCTGTTTCGTTCGAGAGCGCGCCGTACTTGGCAGCGTTGGTGGCGATCTCGTGCACGATCATCGACAGCACCACCGCGAGCCGCGGCGACAGCGGCACGTTCGGTCCGTTCATGCTGATGCGGTCGGGATTGTTGAGGAGGAATGGCTGCAGGACGCGGCCGATGACCTCCTTCAACTCCGAACCCTGCCACTTCTCCTGGCTGAGCAGATTATGCGCCTCTGCGAGCGCGCCGAGGCGGCCCTCGAACTTGCTGCGCTCGATCTTGCTGGCGCTGCGGAACGTCTGCACCGCGATCGCCTGCATCAGCGCCAGCGTGTTCTTGACGCGGTGGTTGAGCTCCTCGATCAGGAGATCGTGCAGCATTTCACCCTTGGCGATGGTGGCGGCCATGCGCAGCGCGAAGGCGAGGCCGGTCAGCAGCAGCACGCCGCCGATCAGGCTGGTGATCGCGATGTTGCGCCTGAGCGGCGCGGTCAGCGAGCTCTCGGGAACGCCGGCGCCGATGGTCCAGCCCGTGATCCGCGAGCGCGTATAGGCCGAAGCCAATGCGACGCCGTCGAGCGAGACCGTCGACAGCGTCGCCTCAGGGCGCCTGAACATCTCGTCCAGCAGCGACGGGGAGGCGCGCTTGCCAAAGGTTTCCGTAGGATTTGGTATGCGCGCGAACACGGTTCCCTTGGTGTCGAGCAGCGACACGGTCCAGTGCCCGTCCGGCCTCTGCCGCTCCACCAGCTTCTGGAAGAAATCGATCGGCGGACTAAAGGAGAGGTCATAGATCACCTCGCCCTCATTGAAGACCGGCATCTCCACTGTCACGACCTGACGCCGCTTCATCGCGCCGGTGAACAGGTCGGAATATTGCGGCTGCTTTATCGTGAAGATCTTGTCCACGATCTCGATATTGGCCCGCGTCGGCAGGTTCTCCGTGTCCTCCGTCAGCGACGAGAACACGATGCGGCCCTTGCGGTCGGCGACCAGCAGCACGCCATCGCTGCCATACTGCTCGAGGAAACCCGACGCGATGCGTCGAAAGCTATTGAAGTCACCACCGCGAAGCGCATTGGTCAGCGCCAGTACCTGCAGGCCGCCGGTCATCCGCTGCACCTCGGAATCGAGCACGAGGCGCATGCTGCGCACGGTCTCCAGGACGCGGCGGTTCGCGTCGTTGCGGTCCTGCGTGTAATTGTAGAAGACGATGCCGACCGCGAACACGATCAGCGGAAGTGTCGTTCCCGCGACCAGAAGAGCGAGTCGTACCGGCAGGGAGAGTTTTGGCAAGACGGGGACCGTACCGATTCCGGCGCACCGGCGCCGGATTATTGATTTGGCACGACCATACGGGCAGGAGTTTCATTATGCCACGAATATTCGCAGCCTGCCGGTGCGCGCGCATCACGTCATTTTGCGATGCAATCGCGCGCGAGCCTTACGCCATTCCAAGCCTTACGCCATTCCAATGGCTGTCAGCACCAGGCAGATCGCATAGACGGCGGCGAGGCTGAGGCCGGCGATCCTGGCTTCTCGATGAAAGGGCATCCGTTCCACTCCAAGGGGCGGCCGCCGCGGAACGGCGGCCGCTTTGCTCTTCGATCAGTCGACTTCCTGCACGACCATGCGCGTGGACGGATCCACCAGCATCACGCGTTCGCCGGAATAGACGTAGCGATAGCGGGTAAGCGCCGGACCCCAGTCGGCGGGAACGGCTGCGAGCTCGACGTCGGTGGGAACTGTCGCGCCGACGATAATCTTCTCGCGCGTCGTCACCGGCGCGACATGGTGCTCGGTGACATAGGATTTGATCTTCGTGCGGTACTGCGGCTCGATCTGAATCGCCGCATGTCCGGTTCCTGTGGTTGTCGTGACCGTGGTCTGTGCGAACGCGCCGGTCGTGATCATGACCGCGGTTGCGGACAGCAAGAGCAGCTTCTTCATTTTGT
The DNA here is from genome assembly GCA_023390955.1 of Pseudomonadota bacterium. Taxonomy (GTDB): domain Bacteria; phylum Pseudomonadota; class Alphaproteobacteria; order Rhizobiales; family Xanthobacteraceae; genus Bradyrhizobium. The sequence goes on along the minus strand of JAEWBW010000430.1, from coordinate 4,643 downwards.
TCTCTCCTCGTTGGATCAGGCGCGCCGTCAACACCTCCCTTCGGCAGGCGTTCCCCAAGATAGGAACGAATTGCCATTTTTTCCCGTTGATGGTTCGCAGGAGCGGAACTGCCCTGCGATTGGAGGAGAGAAACAAATGAAGCTCAGGATTGCGACCGCAGCCGTCATGATTGCTGCATTTTCCCTGCCGGCGTTCGCCGCCGACGAGTTCTACGTCGTGCAGGACGTCAAGACCAAGAAGTGCACGGTGGTCGACAAGAAGCCGACCGAGACCACCATGACCGTCGTGAGCCCCGCCGGCACCATCTACAAGTCGCGCACCGAGGCCGAGAGCGGCATGAAGACGGTGAAGGTCTGCACGACGAACTGATCGACGATACTCAGCAAGTGAGGGCTAGCGGGCCCCTGCGTGCGGCGCGGTGGTCCGCAAGTCTTCCGTAGTCTGGCGTGGGAGGCCGCCCATTCGGGCGGCCGCTGCAGCACGGCGTAAGTTGCAGTGCAGCAGATCGCGCCAGCCCTGCGACGAAGAGTACGTGCAGCACACGCGAAATATCTTCCGTCCCGTCGTTGTTTTTCATACGCTTGCCTCTCGCAAGCCGCGTAGCGGCTGCGCTCACGTCCCGGCTACAGGGGCGGGGCACCAAAAGGGAGGGGAGACGATGAAGCGACGATCATTTCTCGCTGGGATCGGTGCGACCACTGCCGCTGCGGCGATCGGCATGCCGTCGATCCTCAGGGCGCAGGCGCCGATCTCGTTGAACGGCGCCGTCCAGTTCAACGACGATCACGCCTTCAACCGGGCGCTGCTCCGGTTCGAAGAACTGGTGAAGAAGTACTACGGCAAGCCGATCAACTTCACCCTGCACCGGAACTCCTCGCTCGGCCTCGAGAAGCAGTATTTCGAGTACATGTCGCAGGGCAAAGCCGTGGATTACGGCATCGTCTCGCCGGCGCACATGTCGACCTTCGCCAAGGCCGCCCCGTTCATCGACGCGCCCTTCGTGTTCAAGGGCATCGATCACATGAACAAGGTGGTCGAAGCCAATATCCTGGCGCCGATCGCCGACGAGGTCGCGGCCAAGGCCGAGGTCGTCCTGATCGGTTATTCCGGCGGCGGCGTCCGCAACATTTTCGCCAACAAGCCGCTGAAGAACCTCGCCGATCTCAAGGGCCTGAAGGTCCGCGTCCAGGGCGCGCCGATCTGGTCGAAGACCTTTGCTGCCGTCGGCATGAGCCCGACGGTGATCGCCTATAACGAAATCTACAACGCGATCCAGAACGGCGTGATCGCGGCCGGCGAGAACGAGGCGGCCGGCGTCGAGGCGATGAAGTTCTACGAGGTGGCGCCGCATCTCAATCTCACCCAGCACGCCGTGTCGATCCGGCCGATCTGCTTCTCGGTAAAGACGCTGAAGACGCTGCCGAAGGATTTGCAGGACGCGATCATGAAGGCCGGCAAGGAGGCCGGTGATTACGGCCGCCAACTGGAGTCGAGCGAGGAGGTCATCAAGCTCGACACGCTCGAGAAGGCGGGCAAGCTCAAGCGGGTCCCGTTCGAGGAGCGGGACGCCATGAAGAAGCTCGCCGATCCCGTGATGGCCACCTACGCCAAGGAAATCGGCGCGGAAGGCATCTTCGAGAAGATCAACGTCGCCTGACGTCTCCAACCCTGCCGCCGCAATACCGGGGCAAGCCTGACGGCTTGCCCCATTGGTAATGATTGCCTCCCGCGGAGCTCCAATGACCGAAATCCCTGTCGTGCCGAACCCGTCGCTGTGGCGACGAGCGACGGCGGCCTATGCGAAATTGCTCGAAGTCCTGCTGGCCGCGTGCGTCGGCATTATCATCGTTCCGGTGACCCTGCAGATCATCTCGCGCTACACCGCGTTCATTCCCTCCTACATCTGGACGGAGGAGATGGCCCGCTTCCTGTTCGTCTGGACCATCATGATCGGCGCGATGGTCGGCGTCCGGGAGGCGCAGCATTTCGAGGTCGACGTCTGGCCAGATCTGTCGCGGCGTCCGGAGGCGGCGGTGCGAATCCTCGCGCGGCTCGGGGTGCTGGCGCTGGCCTTGGTGTTCGTGTGGGCCGGCATCGAATTCACGCGGTTTGCCTGGAACAGGACTTCGGAACTGGCTGATCTGCCGCTTTGGCTGATCCACGTCGCCTGGCCGGTCGCCGGCGTGACGTGGATCGTATTCGCGGGCGAACAGATACTCGATGAAATGCGCATTCTGGTTGGGGCGAAGCAATGAGCGGGAATGTTCTTTCTGCCGGACAGGCGGCGATGGTCCTGTTCGGAGTTTTCGTCGGCCTGCTGATCATCCGCGTGCCGGTCGCCTTCGCGCTCGGGCTTGCCTGCGTGCCGATCCTCCTGATCGAGCCACGCCTGTCGCTGATGATGCTCGCGCAGGAAACCTTCAACGCCTATAACTCCTTCATCCTGCTGGCGGTGCCGTTCTTCCTGCTCACCGCCAATCTGATGAGCATCGGTGGAATCACCGACCGGCTCGTCGCGTTGTCACGCTCGATGGTTGGGCACTGGCCGGGATCGCTGGCGCAGATCAACGTCGTGCTCTCGGTGTTCTTCGCCGGCATTTCGGGATCATCGACCGCCGATGCGGCGAGCCAGTCAAAGATCTTCATCGATGCCCAAACCAAGGAAGGTTACGACCTCTCGTTCTCGATCGCCATCACCGCGGTCTCGGCGGTGCTCGCCGTCATCATCCCGCCGTCGATCCTGATGATCGTGTGGGGCGGACTGATCTCGACCTCGATCGCCGCGATGTATCTGGCCGGCATCGTGCCGGGACTGCTGATTGCCGGCGCCCAGATGGCGACCGTGCATGTCTACGCGGTCCGACGAGGCTATCCGACCTATCCGAAGGATAGCTGGCGGGACATGCGCTGTGCGATCTGGAAGTCGATACCGGCGCTGATGACACCGTTCATCATCGTCGGCGGCATCCTGCTAGGATGGTTCACGGCGACCGAATCCGCCTGCGTCGCGGTGCTCTATTCCGTGGCGTTGTCGGCGTTCTTCTATCGCGAGACCGGCTGGCGCGAGCTGTACCGGGCGCTGCTCGATACGGGGCGCCTTGCCGGCGTTGCCCTGTTCTGTGTGGGCACCGCGAGCGCGTTCGGCTGGCTGCTGGCCTATTACAAGATCCCGCAGGAGCTGTTGGCCAATGTCTCGACTTGGGGCATGGGCACGATCACCGCCGGCTTCTTCATCGCCTTCTGCTTCCTGATCGTCGGCTGCTTTCTCGACGCCATCCCGGCGATCGTCATCGTCGGCACCGTGCTGGAGCCGTTGGCCAGGTCGGTTGACCTGCATCCGGTACAGTTCGCGATCATCTCGATCGTCTCGCTGGCGTTCGGGCTGGTGACGCCGCCTTACGGGCTCTGCCTGATGATCGCCTGTTCGATCGCCGGCGTGCGGCTGCGCTACGCCCTCAAGGACACGGTGATCATGCTGATTCCGATGATGCTCGTGCTGGCGGCATTGGTCATCTGGCCGGAAGTGTCGCTGTTCCTGCCGCGCCTGATCGTGCCGGAGATGTTGAAGTAACGGGGCTCGCTCCCGCGGCCATGAGGCCGCGGGGGCAGCCATCTTGGTCAGAGATTGCTCTCGGTGATCGCGGCATACACCATGCTGCGCAGCTCGCGGCGCAGCGGATAGGCGCTCGACGGCAGCACCTGCGTCATGAAGATGGTGATCAGCTCTTCGGCCGGATCAATGAAGAACGAGGTCGTGGCCGCGCCGCCCCAGCTGTATTCGCCGGGACTGCCGGCGATCAGCGTTTCTGTCGGCCGCATGGTCACGGAGAAGCCGAGGCCGAAGCCGATGCCGTTGTAGCTCGCCTCGGAGAACAGCGAGCGCGACACTTCCGGCAGGTCGCGTCCGCCGGGGATGTGGTTGCTCGTCATCAGCGCCAGCGTTTTCGGGCCGATCAGCCTGACGCCGCCGAGCTCGCCGCCGTTGAGCAGCGCGCGGCAGAAGGTGAGGTAGTCGGCCATCGTCGAGCACAGCCCGCCACCGCCGGAGATGAAGGAGGGCGGCGACAGGAACGAGCTCGTGGTCGGGTCGTCCTGCAGGGTGATGCCTTCACGGCGCTGGCCGGCATGGAAGGGCATGCCGCCGCCGGGATCCGCCGAATAGCAGGCCGCAAAACGATGTGCCTTGGACGCCGGCACATGGAAGTCGGTGTCGGTCATGCCGAGCGGATCGAGGATGCGCTGCTTCAGGAATTGCTCGAACGGCATGCCCGAGATCTTGCCGACGAGATAGCCGACCACGTCGGTCGCGACCGAGTAGTTCCAGGAATCGCCCGGCGAGAATTCCAGCGGGATCTTCGCCAGCGCTTCGATCATGGTTTGCAGCGTGCCGGCTTTCTCGACCTCGCCGATCTTCTGCGCGCGATAGGCGGCGTCGACATTGGAGCGCTGCTGGAAGCCATAGGTCAGGCCCGCGGTGTGGCGCAGCAGGTCAACGATCAGCATCGGCCGGCTCGGCGGCCGGGTCAGGAACGCCGGATCGGTTCCGGCGACGAACACGCCGAGGTTCTGCCATTCCGGAATATATTTCGCGACGGGCTCGTCGATCGCGACCTTGCCTTCCTCGACCAGCATCATGAAGGCG
>JAEWBW010000364.1 GCA_023390955.1 Pseudomonadota bacterium | reverse complement strand
GCCCAGGCCAATCGCAACCGCGGCGGTGGCCGCAGTGGTGGTGGCAACAGCGGCTTCGAGGAAAAGGAATCCTCGCCGTTCTCGTCCGGGCCGGATTTCGGCGGCAGCTTCGGCTCGCGCCGCCGCGGACCGATGACCATCGAGGGCGAGCTGATCGCGAAATCGACCGGTACGACGTCCGAGTTTTCGCTGTCCGACCGTGTGTTCCACCAGAAGTTCGGCTATGGCCGCGTCGTCAAGATCGACGGCAACAAGCTGACGATCCACTTCGACAAGGCCGGCGAGAAGAAGGTCGTGGACAGCTTTGTGCAGCGGGCGTGATTCGCCAACTGAGGTCGCCATGGCTCGCTACATCGCCGTCATCGAGGAGACCGATCCGGACCACACCAGCGTGTGGTTTCCGGACCTGCCCGGCTGCATTTCCGGCGGCGACGATGTCGATGAGGCCCTGGAGAATGCACCCGAGGCACTCTCGTTCTATGCGCAGGACCTGATCGACAACGGCCGGGCGCTTCCCCCGCCACGGACGCTGGCCGAGCTCAAGGCGGATCCGGAATTTGCCGACGCCCTCAGGACCCACATGGCCGTGGAAATCGAGTTTCCTGTCCGCGCAGACAGCGAGGAGTGAGGACTGTTCGCCGCACTAGCCGGACTCTCGACGGTTCTCGCCCGAACAACCCTTGACCATGGCTCACTTCCCCGTATCAGATGCAACCATGATCCGGGGCTCCATCCTGTCTCTCGTGCTTGCATTGGCCGTGCCGTCGCTGGCGGCGGCGGAGACGATGAGCTTTGGCGATGCGATCGGGATGCTGGCCAAGAGCTGCGGCGCGGAAATCGTCGCCAATTGCCGCGGCGTCAATCCCGACTCCAACCGCCTGAAAGAATGCCTGTCGCGCAACCGCGACGTGCTGACCCCGCAATGCTCGAGCGACTATCTGGGGGCGTTCGACGCCATCCAGAAGCGAGTGTCGGCGCGCGTCACCGTGGCGAACGCCTGCGGACGCGAGATCGTCAAGGTCTGCGGCGGCTCGACCAAGGAAACCAGCAAGTCGATTTCGTGCCTGATCTCGACGCCCAAGGGCATCAGCAATAACTGCCTGAAGGCGGTGGACGACGCGGGGTACCGCTGATGCGCGCGGTGAGCCTCGCCCTGCCCTCGATCGCGCTGGCCCTGCTGCTCGTTGCTGGCCCTGTGCGCGCCCAGACCGCTGCGCCCGCGGCAGCGCCGACCCGCGACGACATCGTGGCCAAGCTCAATCATTTCGAGCAGGCGCCCGAGCTCGATATTCCCGCGCTGAAGGCGCAGGTGATGGAACGCGCCAAGACCCGGATCAAGAACGACCCCGGTCCGGTCAACCGCCCGCTGATCGCGCCCGACCTCGCCAAGCTGCCGGCCTTCAACGCGCAGATCCAGTTCGACGCCGACACGCCGATCATCCAGCCGGCGTCCTACCAGACCGTCGGCCGCATCGCCGACGCGCTGGTCCATGCCTCGCTGCTGCCCTACACGTTCCTGATCGTCGGCCATGTCGAGACCAACCAGAAGACGCGGGAAGCCAACGCGATCCTGAGCCAGCGCCGGGCGGACGCCATCCGCGACGTGCTGGTCAACACCTTCAAGATCTCGACCAAGCGGCTGCACCCGATCGGCCTCGGCGAGGAGCAGATGCTTGATCGGCCGCGCCCGACCTCGGCCGTCAACGGCCAGTTGCAGATCATGACGCTCGCCAAAATTCCCGACGAGCCCGCCGCGGCTGCGCCCGCCAAACCGGCTGCGGCGGCGAAAAAGCCGGCCAAGAAGCACTAGGCCGCAACGTCCCGCCCTGCGCGGAACCCATTGAACTCCCATTATTTTTGTCCGCGTCTGCATGACTGCAACCGTGCCCTGCGCGACACTACCGCGGTTTGTGCGGGGGCCCTCCAGATGCTATAGGCAGGACGTTCTTCCCAACCTGCATGCACGAGACCGAGATGGGCGGCTATTTCCAACGCCAACTGGCCGATTACGTCGAATACCATCGCGATCCCATGAACGGCCTGATGCACGTGGTCGGCATCCTGCTGCTGTTCACGGGCGCCGTGCTGCCGTTGACGCTGGTGACGTTCCCGCTTTTCGGCCTTCAGGTCAGCCTGGCCGTGATTCTCGCTCTGCCCGTGCTGGCCTACTGGCTTCTGCTCGATGTCGGCCTCGGGCTTGGCATCGTCGCCGCCGCCGTGGTGCTGCTTTCGGTCGCAACCGCAATCGGCAGCCAGGTCTCCACCGTCATGATGTGGTCGATTTTCGTGGTGCTGATCGGCTTTGGTGTCGCCGCGCAAATCGTCGGCCACCGGGTTTTCGAGGAACGGCAGCCGTCGATGGTCGACAACCCCGCGCATTTTCTGCTTGGACCGATGTTTGTAATGGCAAAATTGTTCATTTCGTTGGGTTTCCGTCGCGACCTTGCCGCGATTATCGCGCCAGTTCCCAGCAACTCGCTTTCAACCCGATAAAGTTTCTGCAACCTGCCAAGCTTCGAGCGAACGCGTAATTCATGACTGTCGCCCTGGTTACCGGTGGAAGCGGTTTCATCGGACAGCATCTCGTCGAAACGCTCCGCGACCGGGGCCAGCGGGTGCGCGTCCTCGATGTCCGGCCGCCCACCGCGCTGATCCCTGATGCCGACTATGTCGCGGGCTCCGTGCTGGACCGCGGCGCGGTCGACCGCGCTCTGGATGGGGTCGATCAGGTCTATCACCTAGCCGGCCTGCCCGGCATGTGGGTCGCCAACAAGCAGGATTTTCACGACGTCAACTGCCGCGGCACCGAGGTCGTGCTCGAGGCAGCGCAGGCCCGCGGCGTGTCGCGCTTCCTGCATTGCTCGACGGAATCGATCCTGTTTCCCTATTCGGACCTCGGGGGCGCGGCCGCCGAAGAGGCGTTGCAGCCGGCCGATGCGATGCCTGGCGCCTATACGCGCTCGAAGTCGCTTGCCGAGCATGTCGCGGCGAAGGCCGCTGCCAGCGGCTTCCCGCTCGTGATCGGCACGCCGACCATGCCGATCGGCCCCGCCGACCACAATCTGACGCCGCCGACCGCGATGCTCTGGTACTTTTTGCAGAAGAAGGTGCAGCCGCATCTCAACTTCCTGGTCAACCTCGTCGATGTCCGCGACGTCGCGATGGGCCTCGTGCTGACCATGGAGCGCGGCCGGATCGGCCAGCGCTACATCCTCGGTGGCGATTGCGTCCCGCTCGGCAACATCCTGCGAATGATGTCGGCGATGTGCGGCCGCCGGCAATATCCGGTCGTGGTGCCCGGCAAAATCGCCGAGCTCTCCGCGATCATGCTCGAGCACATCTCCGATCGCATCACGCGTCGGCCGCCCAACGGCACCGCAGAAGGCGTGCGCATCGCGCTTGCCGCCAGCGACCTCTCGATCGACAAGGCGCGCACCGAGCTCGGCTACGCGCCGCGCCCGATCGAGCCCGTGCTGCGCGAAACCATCACCCATCTGCTCGCCCGCAACGGCCAGCAGCCCTCCGGCGCCATCAAGCATCACGCGCTCTCCTCGCGCGCGGGCTGACGCCGCCATCTAACGCAAAGAACCTTCATGTCCTTCGATTTCAGCAAGCTTCTCTCCGTGGCCTGGGGTGGCTGGACCACGGCCTGGCCGACCGAACTCCTGGCCTTGCTCTGGCTCGCCTTTCTCGCCAGCTGGGTCGGCGCTTCGTTCTGGCAGGGGCAGACCAAGAAGCAGGTCATGACGCTGGAGTCGCAGCGCTATCGCCTGCCGATCCTGGTCGGCGGCATCCTGTACACGCCGTTTATTGCACAGGCCCTGGGCTGGAAGCCGCTCTGGGTGCTCGGCAACACCGGCATCTACATCGCCGCGGTCATCTCGGCCGCCGGCATCGCGTTCGCCTGGTGGGGCCGGCTGCATCTCGGAAAATTCTGGTCGAACACCATCACCCACAAGGAAGACCACCGCGTCATCGACACGGGTCCCTACGGTATCGTGCGTCATCCGATCTACACCGGCTTGATCTTCGGCATGCTCGTCACCGGCATCGCCATCGGCCTTGTCACGACGATCCTCGGCGCGATCCTGATCTCCGTCGGCATGTGGCAGAAGGGCCGGATGGAAGAGGTGTTCCTGTCGAAGGAGCTCGGCGAGGACGCCTATGGCGCCTATTGCCGCCGCGTTCCCATGATCATTCCGTTCCTGTCGCCGCGGTAACGCCACATCTGCGCCTCGCCAGCGCAGGTTCCTTCGGAACAATCTGTCGCACCCGGACATTCTCCTCCATCAAATCTGAGGAGGATGGACATGAAAAAGTATCTTCTGGCTGCGGCTCTGGTCGGTGCGATGGCGGCTCCCGCTCTGGCCGATGACGTTCGCGTCGGCGTCGGTGTCGGCCCCGTGGGCGCCGGCGTCACCGTCGGCCAATCCCGCGACTATCACGAGCGCGACCGCACCACCGTCATCAAGGAGCGCGAGCCGCGCGAGCGGACCACGGTGATCAAGCGGCAGAATCCGGACGGAAGCCGCGAGAAGACCGTCATTCATCACGACGACTAACGGAAACGGGCCCCGACAAACATCGGGGCCCTTTCACGTCATTGCTCAGCGTTGCGTCCGTGACGGCGGACCCGCGGCCGCAGGCGCTGCGTCAAGAGGCAGCAGATGGCGCGGAATCACGATGACCTGTCCGACCGCAAGCGGCGTGTTGTCGGACAGTTTGTTCGCCTGTTCGAGTGCCCATAACGGCACGCGATGTTGGGCCGCGACGCGCTCCAGCGTGTCGCCGGCGCGTGCGGGCACACGCACGCCACTGTCCCACAGCTCCACCAGCTGATCGGCGGGCACGAGATAGCGCAGCGGCACCGCGTCATTCGCCGTCTGCAACGATATGCGCGGCAACTGCTTCACCATGTCGACGAGCTGACGGTGGATGTCGTCGGATTTCTCGATGTTGATATGCGTGACGCGCTTGTTCTGCTTGAGATCGAAGCTCGCATAGTGGCCGCGATAGCCCGGCTCCGCCACGACGTCGCCGCCGCCGAGCACGTTGTCCGAGAGATAGATGTTGATGAAGCGCTCGACGTTAAGCGGGACTTTTCCGGTCGCCTGCGCGGGATCGATGGTGACGACGAGGCTGACGGGAATGTTCTGCTTGGCCAGGATCTCCGAGATCAGGATCGAGCACAGCCCGCCCATCGAATGTCCCATCAGCACGATCGGCGCCGGCGTCTCGCGATAATGGGCAAGCACGCGATCGGCGATTAGCCGGCAGAGCGTGAACTCATAGACGTCGGCCTTGAAGCCGGCCTCGGTGAACCGCTCGGCCAGCTTGTCGATGCCGGTCGAGAACAAGGGCCCGAGCGCGCCGCGGAAGAGATAGATCCGTGGCGGTGGGAGCGGAGCTGCTTCGGCGATTTCGGGTGGCGGTGGTGGCGCAGGTACGACCGTCGTGGCCGCCTTCGGCTTCGGCGGAGATGCCATTACCAGGGGAGACCCGATCGCGACCAGCACAGCGGCCGCCAGCAGGACACTTCGCCAAAAACCCACCATTCGTCCCGCAATTCCCCGGCGGGGAGAAGGCTCCCCGATTCAGGCCTTATTGGCCAGCGATTGGGTGGAATTTGGGGCGCTCAGGCTGGGGCATTTCGCCTTTCGATCAGCTCTTGCGCCGTCCGACAAGCGAACGCCCGCCGAGTGGGCGGGCGTTCGAGTCAACCAAGGCTGACAGGTACAGAGGCGGTCAATTGCGTGCCGGCGCGGGGGCCGCGGCGGCGGAGCGCGCGGGCTTCGGTGCGCCGGGTTCGGCGACCGGCGCGGGTGCGCGCGAGCGCCGGACCACGGCGTCGATCTCCGCAATCACGCGGCGCTGGATCGCCTCGTTCTTGTCGATCGAGATGTGGCCGACGCCGGAGCCACGAACGTCGACATTGTCGAGCTTGCCGCGGAAACCGTTGCCGGCGCGGACCGGCTCACCGGGGCCGTCGCCGATATAGATGTTGATGTAGCGCTCGGCGCCGGTCGAGAGCTTGGTCTTGAACACGGAGTCCAGCCCGATCGCGAGCTTCACGGGGACGCCGAGATGATTGAGCTTTGCGATCATGTCGGGCAGCGCGGTCGCGCCCGAGGAGTGCCCGACCAGGACGATGGTCTTGAGCCGGCCGGCCTTGTAGGCGGTGGCGGCTTCATCGGCGAGCGATGACCACGACACGAAGTTGGCGACGGTCACCGGAATGCCCTGCGCCTGCAGCCGCGCACCGATGGTGTCCAGCCCGAGCGAGAAGATGTTGAGCACGCCGCGCAGCAGATACACATGCGTCGTGGGGGCGGCAGCGGACGGCGCCGCAGCTGCGGACCGCGGGCTCACAACCAGCGCCGACAGAAGGCACAGGCAGAGCGCCCACGCCCGGAATGACAAGTGGCTTGCGCCGGCTGCGTGACGGCCGTTGGGTCTCATCGATTCTTTCCCTGGGAACATACGCTTCGCGATTGGCCGGAATCGTAGCCCTGCCCTGCTCGCACACGCAACAAAGAGCCGCGTGAGGGGGCGACGTTAGCTGCCGCGCGTGTCCCCCATGCAACAGTTGCCCGAAACCGGCCACCGAACAGCCCGGTTTAAGGCGATTTTTCTCCGGGGAATTGCGGCCGGGGAAGTGCGTTCCTATCTCAGGGCTCCGCTGATCCGCCCACTGCCGGGCGCGACTCAGCTCCCCTCCCCAGCCCTCGCCCCCAGTCTTTGCGGCCCTCATGTCATCCATCATCTCCGTCGCCAATCTGTCGAAGACCTATGGGTCCGGCTTCAAGGCGCTCAACAACGTCAACCTCGACATCAAGCGCGGCGAGATTTTTGCGCTGCTCGGCCCCAACGGCGCCGGCAAGACCACGCTGATCTCGATCATCTGCGGCATCGCCAATCCCAGCGAGGGCCGCGTCCTCGTCGGCGGTGAGGACATCCAGACCTCCTACCGCAAGGC
>JAEWBW010000307.1 GCA_023390955.1 Pseudomonadota bacterium | reverse complement strand
ACGCGAACGCAAGATGCAGCGGTTCAAATCACCTGGGTCCGCCCAGCGCTTCGTCTCCATGCATTCCGCCACCGACAACACCTTTAACCTTCAGCGCCACCTGATCTCGCGCCGCACCCTGCGCGCCTTTCGGGCGCAGGCCAGGGCCGACTGGCAGGTCGCGACCGCTATGGCGTGAACCCGTCGGTGACTCCGAGATCTCCGCGCGTCGGAATGGTTCCTGTGACAAAGCCCTACGTCCAGCGCGGCAAGAAGAACGACGCCGCCGATGCCGCGGCCATTGCCGAGGCGGTGACGCGGCCGCACATGGCCTTCGTTCCGATCAAGAGCGAGGACCAGCAAGGCGTTCTGGTGCTTCATCGCTCCCGTGACCTGCTGGTGCGGCAGCGCACCATGCTGCTCAAGGCCCTGCGCGCCCATCTGGCGGAATTCGGCATCGTGGTGGCGCAAGGCCCTCGTAAGCTGGCCGAGTTGATCGATCGGCTGAACGATCGGACGCTCCCCGAGCTGGTTCGCTTGGCGCTGGGGGAATTGGCCGAACAGATCGCGAGCTGCCGCGAGCGGATTGCGGCCCTGGAGAAGGCCATCCTGGCGTGGCATCGCACCACCGAGGCCAGTCGCCATCTGGCCACCATTCCTGGCATCGGGCCGATCACCGCCTCGGTGCTCGCCGCCACCGTCACCGATCCGAGCGCGTTCAAGAACGGCCGCCAGCTGGCCGCGTGGCTGGGGCTGGGGCCGCGGCAGAATTCCAGCGGCGGCAAGCATCGGCTCGGCGGCATCACCAAGGCCGGCGACCGCTCGCTCCGCCGTCTTCTGGTCATGGGCGCCACCACGGTGATCCGCTATGCCCGCCGCAAAGCGCCCGGCGAGGGCGAGGGGCTGAAGGGCCTGCTGGCCCGCAAACCGCCCCGGCTGGTCAGCATCGCGCTGGCCAACAAGATGGCCCGCGTCGCTTGGGCGGTGCTCAGCCGCGGCGACGTCTACCGCAAGACTGTCCCGGTTCCGGCGGTTCCCTGAGCCGTCAGCGCCAGGAGCATCCGGAGCGGATTGTCCGCCCGTCCGCGGAACCTTCTCAAGCCTGGCCCTGCGGGCCGCCGCCTGCGGCGGCGCTGGGCTTGACAAGGCCCCGCCGCCGAGCGGTCTGTTCCACCATCGGATGCAAGCCACCGTGTCGCTGGACCGTCCGGTTTGGGAACGCTGAAGAACAGGACCATGCTGTGTGAGGGTGCCGAGAGAGGTGATGGCGAAACGGTTCGAGCCGGGGATCGGGAAGACCCACGGACTGTCATGCGCCTCGAGCGCGGCAAGTTGCGCCTCGAGCGCGGCACGTTGATCGGGACCCAATCCCGCGGAGTTCATCATGGCCCGCGGTCATCAGCACCGCATCCTTCGAGGCCGGACACAGGACCGCACCCGACCTTTTCGCCAAGCCAGATCTCTTTTCCCTTGCGCCGCAGCGGTCGTCCACCCATGACGGTGCCATGCTGCTCACCGGTCCTTCCGAACTGGACGCCCGGTTACGTGGGTGGTGACCACAACCCTGTCGTCGACCATCGTCGCCGATCCTGCTTCGTCGTACGGCGTGATCATGGCGTCGGCATCGACGGTGCAGACCCGTTGCAGGGCGATGTCGGTTCCGGAATTGGTGGCGGTGACCGCGATGTAGTCGACCCCGTCTTCAGTGCCGCGCTCCAGAAGCCACTCCGTGGTTGCGCTGGAATGCGCCATTTGCGGCTGCGCCGGCGCCGCAAATGCGGGTGCCCCAAAGGCAACGCTCAACGCTGCAACGATCCACCTTGACAGCGGTCTGCGCTGCTCCAGCGCGAGAATGGCGCGCACCTTCTTCAACAGCCGCCACCGGATTTCCCCAAAGCAAGTTGGAGGAATGGCCGCCGGAATTCGGCAACAAGCGGAAGCCGGAACAGGCGTCGACGAAGCTGGCAGCGGCGCTTCTCGCGCCACAATGGGAAGCCTGCGCCGCTGGGCCCGCCAACGCGTTCGAACACCCCTGGCCGTGATCCCGAATTCGGATTCGGCACTCGCCCCTTCAAGACAAGAACCGTAATCATTCCAAGACTCCGCGCAACCAGTTCTCTCCACCGCGTTTTGGAGGAAAGAGGTACAGACTTCCAGGGCATGGGGTGGCGCACGGTCACACTGCTATGATTTTCGCAGTTGTTTTGGAGGCTGCCCAAGTTCACCGGCGGGCAGCGAGCCGAGGGGGCATCCAATGCAGGCCGGCGACACACGCGAAGCAACGGTCGGCGCGAGCATCATGGCGCACGAGCATGTCGAACTTCTCGCGCTGAACGGCTTGTGCATCGATGCGGAGCGGGATGGGTTGCCGCACCACAGGCTCACGGAGCTGGTCGATGCCACGGTGGCCGCCGTCGAGAGGCACTTTGCCCACGAGCTGGCCGAGATGGAACGCGTCGGCTACCCGCGCACGCTGTCGCACGCGAATGCCCACCGGGAAGCGTCGGCCACCCTGCAGGACATGCTCGCAAGTGGTCCGGGCGTCGCCTTGCCAGCCGGCATCGGCAAGTACCTGCTGCGGTGGTTCCTGGCGCACACCCGGACCGAAGACCGGGACTATGACATCTGGCTTGCGCGGCGCGGCTAACCGTCCTCGGTGCGATGAGCGCGCGTTTGACACGATGGCCGCGGCGGAGCGGGTGAGTACTCCTAATGTGCGGGTTTCCGAATCGCATTGTCATCCCAGATGTGCGAGGTTGGTAATGGCCATCGTTGCTCGAACATTCAATAGTGTGGCGGCGGTGATGCTCGGCATAGCCGCGCATTTTGTACTGCCTTCCGCCCTTTGCGCCGAACCGGGTGTCTTCGACGATCGCATCGTGTTCGGCCAATCGGCGGCCTTTGATGGGCCCGCGGCCGCCTTGGGCATTGGTATGCGCGAAGGCATCCTCGCGGCGTTCGCCGAAACCAATGTGGCCGGCGGGGTCAATGGGCGCCGGCTCGAACTCGTGTCCCGTGATGATGGCTACGAACCAGGCAAGGCAATCGGAAACACCAACCGCCTGATCATAGATGATCAGGTTTTCGCCTTGGTCGGCGAGGTCGGAACCCCGACGTCGAGAGCCGCCCAGCCAATTGCGACCGAGGCACGGGTGCCATTCATTGGGCCCTTCACCGGCGCTGGCTTTTTGCGTGATCCATCTTTGTACAACGTGATCAACGTCCGAGCGTCCTATGATCAGGAGACGGAGGCGTGGATCGAGCATCTCACCACTGACCTCGGCGTGTCGCGTGTTGCGCTCCTCTACCAGGACGACTCCTTTGGCCTCGCTGGCCGCTCCGGTGTTATCGCCGCTCTGGAACGGCGCTCCATGACATTGGTCGCCGAGGGCACCTATATGCGCAACACGACCGCGGTGAAGACCGCCTTGCTCACAATTCGCAAGGCCAAGCCGCAGGCTGTCGGCATGATTGGCACCTACAAGGCGTGCGCCGAATTCATCAGGCAGGCACACAGGATTGGGTTGGACGCCGTCTTCGTGAACATTTCCTTTGTTGGCAGCAACGCTCTCGCCAAGGAACTCGGGAAGGACGGAGAAGGAGTCGTGATTTCGCAGGTCGTCCCGTTCCCCGAGGACGCCAATATCCCGCTGGTCGCCCGCTATCAAAAGGCATTGAAAGCGGCCGAGCCGGACGCCGAATTCGGCTTCGTCTCGCTCGAAGGCTATATGGTCGGCCGGCTGATCGTGGAGGCTCTCAACAGGTTGGGAAGCGCTGTGACGCGAACCGGTCTGCTCGAAGCCATCAAAAAGGGTGGCCCCTTCGATCTCGGCGGCATCACGTTCGCTTACAGCCCGGACAACAACCAGGGCATGAACCAAGTTTTCCTCACCGTAATTCAGGCAGACGAACGCATCAGACCAGTCGACCGGCTCGGAGACTGACACCGCAGGAAGGGTTCCGCTCCGCGGATGATACTGAGGTTGACCCAAGCATGTTCCACAACAGCATGAGCATCGAAACGCTATCTCCGAAGACAAAGGCCGCGGCGAGCGCCGGGACGAAGTCTGTGTTGGGCATCAAGGGCAAACTCTTCTTCGCCTTCTTCGGGATGGCCACACTCACCATGGTCGCCAGCGGCGTGGCTTGGTACGCCTTCGCCACCATCGATGCATCGGTAGAGCATGTCACTGATAGTCTGCCGCGGATGGCAGCGTCGCTGCGCTTGGCCGAAAGGGCAGCCGAAATCGCTGCGACCGCACCCGCGCTGATAGCGAGCGTACGGCAGGAGGATCGCCAGCGTGAAAAGGCGGGACTGGACCGGAAGGCAAAAGAGTTGGCCGGTCTGACGCCGGCCCTAAGGACCGCCGGAATCAGCGATCAGAGCGTCACCGCCCTAAACCGCACAGAAGAGGAGATCACGGCGAAGCTCCGGGAGCTTGATGCGGCCGTCGAACAGCGTTTAGCCGCCAAGACACGCAAAGAGATGGCGATCTCAGGTCTTGCGGCTGCGCATGCGAAATTCCTGGAGAATCTTGAGTCTCTGGTGGACGATGCCACCTTCGAGTTGGTCCTCGCCGGGGAAGCGATGTCGGCGCAAAGCCAACCCGCTGTTACGAAACCGATCGATGTCGACGTCGATGCACTCTACGTGCTTCTGGCGTTGCGCGCCGAAGGGAATCTCGCGGTGGGTGTGCTTACCGAGGCGGCGGGCGTACTGGATGGGAGCGCACTGCAGCCTTTGCGGGAGCGCTTCATTGCCGCAGTCGGACACCTTGACAGACTGCTTGCTCGGTTGCCCGAAACAGCGACGTCGCGTGGGGCCGGAGACGATACCGAAGCCCTGCTGGCCTTCGGTGGTGGGGAGCGTAGCATCTTCGATGCGCGTCGGGATGAATTGCATCAAGGCACGACCGCCCAGCAGGCGCTCGAAGCCAGCGGGACGCTCGCCTTGCGCCTTGGCAACGAAGTGGCGGCATTGGTCACCGCTGCGCAGCGCGCCTCCGATGCCGCCGCGATTCGTTCTGCAGAGGCGATCAGAACCGGCAAAGTTCTCCTGCTGATCATCGCTGCGCTCAGCATCATTGGCGGATCCGTCATCATGCTGCAATACGTTGAGCCGCGGGTCGTGCGTCCCATCAAGAGCATCACCGACGCCATGGCCGCACTCGCAGCTGGGAATACCACGGTTGCCATCCCGGGGCGCGAGCGCCGCGACGAAATTGGCCAGATGGCCGAAGCACTCGCCATATTCCGCGACACGGCGGTTGAAATTGACGAGAAAAACCTAAGGGAGATCGCCGCAGCTCGGCAGCGCTTGATCGATGCCATCGAGAGCAGTTCGGAGGGCTTTGCGCTGTTTGATAACGAGGACCGGCTCGTACTCTGCAACAGCCATTTCCGCGACCTTTATCCCGGCCTCGCTGAAGTGATTGTGCCGGGGGTGCCTTTCGGCACAATCGCTCGCGCTGCTGTGGAGCGCTGCGTACACCGCGGACCGGGAACATCGGCCGAGGATTGGCTTGAGCGGCGGGTTGCCCAGCACCAATCGCCTTCTGACCCAACATTGCAGCGGCAAAGGGATGGCCGGTGGATACAGATCAACGAGCGGAGAACCCAGGACGGCGGAACGGTCGGCGTCTATATGGACGTGTCCGAGATCAAGCGCACCGAGCAGGAGCTGCTCGCGACACAGGCGCGCTTGACCTACCTGCTGACCGCGTCCCCCTCGCTCATCTGCAGCTTCCAGGTGGGCGGTCGAAATGCGCCGACGTTTATAAGTGAGAATGTGCGTGACCTGCTTGGCTATGAGCCGAGTGAATACTTGGCCGGCCCTGAGTTCTGGCTAGAGCACGTACATCCCGATGACCGTGACCGGGTATTGTCTGAGTTTTCGCGGCTGCTGGCAACGGGGCGCAACATCGTCGAGTACCGGTTCCGCCGTAAGGACGGCAGCTACCGCTGGGTCCGGGACGAGCAGCGACTCGTCCGTAACGAACGTGGCGAGCCCCTTGAGGTTGTCGAGTCCTGGAGCGACGTCACCGAGCGCAAGACCGCCGAGGCTGCGGTTGCGGCGGCACAGGCGCGGCTCGATCATCTGCTCGCTCATACCCCCGCGGTGATCTACAGCCTTGCGGCGACGGGCAATTACGCGCCGACGTTTGTCAGCGCAAACATCCGGCGCCTGCTCGGCTATGAGCCGGACGAATTCCTCGTGCACTCCGATTTCTGGCGGAACTGTGTCCACCCCGACGACCTCCCTCGGGTGGCGGAGGAGTTTCCCCGCGTGTTCCAGGTCGGCCATCACACCTACGAGTACCGCCTCCGGCGCCACGACGGGACCTATTGCTGGATGAGCGATCAGTTGCACCTGATTTGCGACGCCGACGGCACCCCCATTGAGGTCATCGGGGCGTGGAGCGACATCAGCGCCCGTAAGCTTGCCGAGGAAGCTCGACACGAGACGGAGCAGCGGTTGGTCGACGCGATCGAGAGCATCGGCGAGGGCTTCGCCTTCTACGACGCCGAGGACCGGCTCCGGCTCTGCAACGCGCGCTACCGCGAGATGCTGCACGCCGGTGGCAAGGAGGTCACCGTGGGCATGTCCTTCGAATCGATTCTCCAGCAGGTCGTCGCCGACGGCCGCATCCGCGATGCCGACGCGGTCGGCGCACCGGTGTGGATCGAGGAGCGCTTGGCGCGGCATCGCAACCCCGGCGCACCGATCATGCAGAGACGCAGCGACGGCCGGTGGGTTCAGGTCAGTGAACGCCGGATCATCGGTGGCGGCACCGTCGCCGTCTACAGCGACCTCACCGAATTGAAGGAGAACGAAGAACGGGCCGTCCAGGCCCACCGCCTTATCCTGGAGAGCCTGCAATACGCCAGCCGCATTCAGTCAGCTATGCTGCCGACCCGCCAGACGCTGGCGGCGGCGACGCGCGACTACTTCCTAATCTGGGAGCCGAGGGACATTGTCGGTGGCGACTTCTTCTGGTTCCATCGCACCAGCCGCGGCTATTACATCATCGTCGGCGACTGCACGGGACACGGCGTGCCGGGAGCGTTCATGACCCTCATCGCCTGTGGCCTCCTCGACCGCCACCTGCACGCCCTAGAGGATCCGCCACCGTCGCTGCTGCTGAGCACGATCGATCGCGACCTACGGACGATGTTGGGGCAGGATCGGGGCCTGAAGGGCGAGACCGATGACGGCTTCGACGCTGGCGTCTGCTTCGTCAGTGATGCGGAGCGCCGGCTCGTCTTCGCCGGAGCCCATCTGTCGCTTTGGCGGGCGCACGACGGCGAGCTCGACGAGATCAAGGGTGACCGGATTGGGATCGGCAATCGGCGCATGCCGGAGGAGGCCCGGTTCCGTGACATCTCGCTTGACCTCGCGGACGACGAGGCCTTCTACCTGGCGACCGACGGGCTGATCGAACAGATTGGCGGGAAACGGCACCGGGCATTCGGCCGCAAGCGCTTCGTCGACGTCGTCACGCAGTGCCGGGGCCGTTCGATGACGGAGCAGCGCGACGCGCTCCGGGCGGCCCTTGCCAACCACCAGGGCGCGGAACGACGTCGCGACGACGTCACCGTTCTGGGGTTTGTGGCGCTGGGAGGGTAGGAGGGTATCGATGCTAGCCAAAGACCTGTTCGAACTGCGCTCTCAACTGCATGAGTCGGGCATCATCTTCGCCTACTGTGGCTACGTGACAGAGTCGGTGCTGTCCGGCGTTGGCGACGCGCTCAAGCAGAAGCTCGTCCTCGACGACATGGACACCAAGACGGCGCGCAGCGTCTTCGCCGTCTTCGTCGAGCAGATGCAGAACATCATCCGCTACTCGGCCGAGAGGGAGAAGCCGCACGCCGCCTCCAGCGGGAAGAATGCGCCGCCCTCCGATCTCCGCTACGGAATTATGACGATCAGCCGGGTGGGCGATGGCTTTGTCGTCAAGGCCGGCAACCTCATCGGGGCGGCCGACATCGAGCCGTTGCGGGTCAAGCTCGAGAGCATCCGCAGGGCCGACAAGGATGAACTCAAGGCCATGTACAAGGAGACGCTGAAATCGGAACCGGAGGATGGCAGCAAAGGCGCCGGCGTCGGCTTCATCGAGATCGCGCGGCGCGCGTCGCGCCCGATCAACTTCGACATCAGCGCGATCGACAGCCGTGTCGCCTTCTTCGCTCTGGAAGCCGAGATCTGAACGCCAGGGAGGCACACCATGCCCAACCTGAAGATCCCTGCCACCGAACGCTCCCCCGAGGTTGATTTCGACTTTGACAACCATCGCCTAAGGCTCAAGGGCGAATCCTACCCCGAGGACGTAGCCGCGTTCTACGGACCGGTGTTCGAAACCCTTGATGGCTACTTCGACGAGCTGCGCGACGGCACATGCTGCTTCGACTTCGAATTGATCTACTTCAACAGCTCGAGCGCCAAGGCGATCACATCGCTTCTGGAGAAGCTGGATAAGGTGGCGGCCGGCGGTGCCACGGTGACCGTCAACTGGTACTACGACGAAGAGGACGACACTATGCGGCAGCTAGGCGAGGAGTTCGGGGAGGATCTCGAGCATGCCACGTTCCACCTCGAGAGGATGGCGGGCGAGGAATGAAATTTGACCTCTTCGAGAGTGAGGAGGCGGTGATCGCACGGGCCCGCGCGTTCGTCGAAACCAACGACTTCGGGAACGAGGCCGCGCGCGCCGCCTTTGCCGAACTCTTGAAGAGCTACGAGCACCTGTTCAAGACGACCCGCCGGCTCATTCACCTCTCCGACCATAACGAGGCCGAGCTGAACGCAATGGCCGAGGCGCAGCGGCGTTCGGTCGAAAAAATCGCACAGAAAAACAAAGAGCTCGAGGCAGTAGCACGAAAGCTTTCGAAATACCTTTCGCCACAGGTTTATAACTCGATTTTTACCGGCGCTCAAGAGGTCAAATTGGAAAGTCAGCGCAAGAAGTTGACCATTTTCTTCTCCGACATTGCCAATTTTACTGAGGCAACCGACAAAATGGAATCGGAGGATCTCACCCATCTTCTAAACCACTACTTGACCGAGATGTCCAACGTTGCGCTGGAATATGGCGCCACCATTGACAAATATGTCGGCGATACGATCATGATTTTCTTCGGCGATCCGGAGACGCGCGGCATCAAGGACGATGCGCTCGCCTGCGTCAAGATGGCGATCGCCATGCAGAAGCGGATGCGCGAACTGGCCGACATCTGGCACGCCTCGGGCGTTGAGGCACCGCCACGCTGCCGGATCGGCATTCACACCGGGTACTGCACAGTCGGCAATTTCGGCAGCGAGGACCGAATGGATTATACCATCATCGGCGGTCCTGTGAACATCGCCTCGCGCCTGGAGCACGAGGCTCCTGTGGGGAGCATCCTGATCAGCTACGAGACCTACGCACACGTCAACGACCAAGTCTATTGCGAGGAGCACGGCCAGATTCATGTCAAGGGCGTCGCCTATCCAGTCGTCACCTATGAGGCGATCGACCTACTTGAGAATCTGTCGCCCGACAACCGACCGTTGAGTGCCGATTTGCCCCACCTTCAGCTCGAACTCGACCCGCGGCGGATGTCGACGGAGGAGCAGCACGAGGCGAGGCGACTTCTTCTGGAAGCCCTGTCGCGCCTTTCGCCCGCGGCTGTCAATCGGCTTGAGATTGGGCCCCTGGATCGGCGCGGGAAAGGGACCCCGTAGAGGGGGTGAGGACTTGTCGTTCAGGTAGTCCATGGAGGGGACCCGCGCGTGCCGCGCAGTGCCCCCATCTGCGACGGAGCGGCACGCGCGGGGAGGCGCTGTGGACCCACCTGGGCGACATCGGGGTGAGGTCAGGCGCGGTTCTTGAACCGCCAGCTTTCGTTGCCGGTCTCGAGGATCTCGCAGTGGGGTTGCGTCAGGTCTCACGCCACAGCGTGCATGAGGGCATGACGCCGCCCTGAATTGGAGGGGTCGATTACGCGACGGCGAGCATGTCGCGCAGGGCGGCGACGCTCCGGACATAGATCGCCCGTCGCCGGGCGGTCGGAACATGCTGGTTGCGCCGGGTTGCCGGGCGCAGAAAGTTGCGCACCTCGTCATGGGCCCGGCAGAAAAGATGGGCGCTGTCTGGGAGCTGGAATCCGCGCATCGGCCGCGTCCTTCCTTTCACCCCGCGATGATCTTGCTCCAAATGGTTGTTCTTGAATTTGGAGGTGCGGTGCTCAACCGCATCCCCGAACACCTGCTTGATGGCTGGCGGGTAGCCGGCGTGCTTGTCCGTCGTAACCGTCTCGGGCATGCGGCCAGTGACCGCCACCGCGGACTGGAAGAACTGTTCGGCGGCCACCTGGTCACGGTGTTCGCTGAGGTAGACCTCGACCAGGGCGCCATCGCTGTCGATCGCCCGGTACAAGGAGCACCAGCGCCCGCCGACCTTCAGGTCCGTCTCGTCGACGTACCAGCTCCGCCCCACCGTACCGCGCCGGCGGCGCCGGAGAGCATTGGTGAGCAGCGGGGCCACCTTGGCCTCCCACTCCCGCACGGCCTCGTGGGAGAAGACCAGACCGCGCGACAGCAGAATTTCCGCGAGATCGCGCAGGCTGAGCTTAAACCGCAACCGCCAGAGTACGATCAGGAAGACCACGTCGGTAGGGACCTGCAGCCGGTTCAGCACCGAACCCGTACGCTCGTTGAATTGCCGGCCGCACTCCTGGCAACGGAATCGCCGATAGCCATGAGTCGTTCGGTCCGAACGCTCGGTCGTCGCCGTCGAGTGGCAGTGCGGGCAGCACATTGGTCACCTCGTGGATAGAAATGACCCTCTACGCAAACATCACACCAGCGGCAAGATGGCGCGAAACCTGCCGGAACCTTCCGGATTGCTGGCCATCATCGCGCCGACCCGGACCAACCTCTTCGTGCGTCTGACATCCCCGAGAACAGCCGAAGCGAAGGTCCGCTCCGCCCAAGTTGCCGCATCCTCCATCGTCGCCTCCGGATGTCCGATCCGAAAGGCGCAAACAGCCCATCTTTAACAAGATCAAAGGCTTCCGCCGCTACGGCAAATGTGGGGAACGATCAGGGCTTGAGCGTGGTAGCGAACTCCCGGCCAAAGCGCAGGCCCCATTCGCGGATCGTCTCCTCGCTGACCTCGATGCCGCGCGCCGCTAAGATCAGTTCAACCTCCCGCTAGCTCAAGCTGAAGCAGTGATACAGTCACACCGCCTCGCTGATGATCTCGGCGGGAAAGCGGAAACCGCGATCCGGGTTGGACGACGTGCTCATGCCCGGCAACCTGCCATTCCGAGCCGCTTACCGCAAACCTGACAATGCCGCCCGAAGGCCACCCCCACCGCTACACTGATCGCAACGTAATCGCAGACACCAACATGATTGGTTTGCCTGACCAATCTATTCGAATGCTGCAGTGCAAGCATTCCATCATACGCGTGGTGCAATGCTAGGCAGTTGCGTACATTTTTTGTGCATTTGAGTTATGGCATGCCCGGAAATTTGCCGGCATCTCGCCACCCTGGAAGGCACCCCGATCATGAAAGCTACGATGTTCCAGTATTCTGACGTCGCGCCAGCGCCCCATGTTCCCGAGCGGCATCAGCCATCTAAGCTTGCCCATATTTTTCGCACATGGTGCCAGAGAGCTGTGTCGCGTCAGGAGCTTGCGAAACTTGATGAGCGCCTGTTGCAAGACCTGGGCATTTCGGAGCAAGCCCGAGAGGCGGAAGTTTCCAAGCCGTTCTGGCGCGCCTAGATGCCGTAATGGGCCTTGCACCAAGCGCTGGCTTGGCCGGGCGACTGTCCCCACAGTGATGGTGTGAGACACGGGGTCCGAGCGGATCGGCCCCAAGCATCAAGGGGAGGGCGGCCGTGGTGCTGCCACACCCGCGGAGCCGTGCGCGACGTCGGGCGCGTTTCGGCGGACGTTGTGCCGCGGCGGTCGCGGCCGGCCAGGAGGTGCTTGCGTGCGCTCGGACGACGGGCAGCGTTTGCGGAAGAGCAATTGACGCCGACGACTGACAGCGTCGTCTGAGCGTCCCCTGGGAGGCTGCCGGCGTTTCGGAGGCGGCCCACGTCGTCAGACTCGCCAACGCGCGGTCTGCCGGTCCCCGTCGCCAGTCGGGCCGGCGCCATGCATGGGGCGAGGCTCCCCTGACGATGGGCGCAAGAAAAAGGGTTCCGGCAGCTTTCGTGCCAGCTTGATCGCAGCGGGGCCTGACGGTAGAGGATCACCTCCGTTTTGGAGGTGAAGGATGCGCTGCCCGCACTGCTCTTCGACCGCGACGACCGAGCGTTCGGACC
>JAEWBW010000302.1 GCA_023390955.1 Pseudomonadota bacterium | reverse complement strand
GCCCTGGAGGTGGTCGTCGCCGCGAAGCCCGACGTGTTCAACCACAATCTGGAAACCGTCCCTTCGCGCTATCTGACGGTTCGGCCCGGCGCGCGTTACTTCCATTCGATCCGGCTGCTGCAGCGGGTCAAGGAGATCGATCCGACCATTTTCACCAAATCAGGCATCATGGTCGGCCTCGGCGAGGAGCGCCACGAGGTGCTTCAGGTCATGGATGATTTGCGCTCCGGCGACGTCGATTTCCTGACCATCGGGCAATATCTCCAGCCGACCCGCAAGCACCACGCCGTGATGCGCTACGTGCCGCCGGACGAGTTCGCGTCCTACGAGAAGGTCGCCTACACCAAGGGCTTCCTGATGGTGTCGGCGAGCCCGCTCACCCGCTCGTCGCACCACGCCGGCGAGGACTTTGCAAAACTCAAGGCCGCGCGGGCCGCTCAGGCCCGCTGAACTGATATGCCCCGCTTTTCGAGCAAGCGCCGTGTCAATCACAGCGCGTCCGAGATGTTCGACCTGGTCGCCGATATCGAGCGCTATCCCGAATTCGTGCCGCTCTGCAGCGCGCTGAAGGTGCGGCAGCGGATGCCAAAGCCCGACGGCACCGAGGTGCTGGTCGCCGACATGACGGTGTCGTTCAAGCTGGTCAAGGAATCCTTCACCAGCCGCGTGACGCTCGACCGCGCCAATCTTAAGATCCTGGTCGAATATCTGCAGGGGCCCTTCAGCAATCTGGAGAACCGCTGGAGCTTCGAGCCCAAATCGGAGACCGCCTGCGACGTCGGCTTCTTCCTGTCCTACGAATTCAAGAGCCGCATGCTCGCGATGCTGATGGGCTCGATGTTCGACGCCGCGTTCGCGCGCTTCTCGGCTGCGTTCGAGAAGCGGGCTGACGCCATCTACGGGCGGCCGAAGCTCGCCTCGTCCTGATCAATCCACAGCCTTCACCACATCCGGCGGCTGCGAGGCATAGTACGCGGCGGCCTCGTCGATCTCCTTGGGCGTCATCGCGCGGGCGATGTTGCGCATCTGCTGGCTGATGTCGTTGCGCCGCTCGCCAGAGGCGAAGGCGAGGAGCTGGGCCTTCAGATAGACCTCGGACTGGCCTTCGAGCCATGGGCTCCCGGTCTTGTTGTCGAGGCTGCCATGGCAGGAGCCGCAGGGCGCAATGCCGCGCATCGGCGCACCGTAGATGACGATGTTCGGCTTGGGCAGTTGCGGCGTCGGATGGTAGGCGGGCAGCCGCGGCAGGAAGGCGTAATAGACCGAGAGATCGGCGATCTCCTCCTCCGTCAGGTTGGTCGCGAACGGCGACATCACGGCATTGGTGCGTGCGCCAGTGCGGAAGTCGTGCAACTGCTTGTAGATGACGGCGGCATACTGCCCGGCGAGGTTCGGTGAATCCGCGCGGCTGATGCCGGTGGGGCCGTGGCAGATGGCGCAACGCTGCGCCAGCGTGGCACCGCGTCCGATCATGCCCTGGGTCGGGCGCGCGAGCGTGCTCGAGGTGAGCACGACCTCGGTCAGGCGCGGGCTTGGAGCCGCGGGCGCCACGGGGGCCACGCGCTGCGGCACGCCCGCGGCGCTGCAGATCGCGTCCCAGACGTTGGCAAATTGCACCCAGGGCTGCGCAAAGGGCAGCACGATGAAGCCAATCAGCGCCGTCAGCAGGAACAGCGCCACGGTGATGCCGACGCTGAGCCGGAAATGTGGATTGCGGAGAGTGAAAAGCTCGCGTGTGCTCATCACTGCGCCCCCACATAGACAGCGGGCACCGACGTGTCGGAGCGGACGGACAGAGACAGGATCGGATAGCCGTAATTGGTGATGGTCAGCCCGATCATCAGCGCCACCCAGAGACCGTGGCTGTTGAGGGCAACCGGCACCGTCGTCGGCTGGTGCACGGCGAGACTGAACTGATAGGGGCCGGCATCGGCCGCCGGCGCGCGCATCCCGCGTGCCAGGATGACCAGGAACAGGATGCCCGAGGTCAGCAGGATGAAACCACCGATCGCCGACAGGGTGACGGAGAGGGCCTGCGGCGCGATCGCGGGGTCGGCGAAATCGAAATAGGCCATGCGGCGCGGCATGCCGAGAATTCCGACCCAATGCCAGGGGAAGGTCGTGACCATCATGCCGACGAACCACAGCCAGAGCTGGGTGCGGATCATGCCGAGGTCCGTGAGTTCGCGACCGGTCAGATGCGGCCACAGATCATAGGCGATCGCGAAGTACATGATCACGATGGCGCCGCCGAAGATCAGGTGGAAGTGGCCCGTGATCCACTGCGTGTTGTGGATCGACGCATCGAGCTGATAGCTCATGTTGATGAGGCCGCCTGCGCCGCCGAAGCCGAGCATGACGAAGGAGAAGGCCAGCGCCAGCATCATCGGATTGTCCCACGGCAGGACCCTGATCCAGCCGAACAGGCCGCGGCCGCCGCGAAGCCTTGCTGCGATCTCGACCGAGGCGCAGATCGTGAAGACGGTCAGCAGCGTCGGCAGCGCGCCCAGCGCGGTGAACGCCGAGTGGATGAACTTGAAGCCGGCGCCGACTTGCGGATCGGCGAAGGTGTGGTGCATGCCGATCGGCATCGCCACCACCAGGAACAGGATGAAGGAAATCCGCGCCATCGTGTCGGAATAGACCCGGCCGCCGATCGCGCGCGGCACGATGGTGTAATAGGCGATGTAGGTCGGCATCAGCCAGAAATAGACTATGGCGTGCAGCGTCCACGAGAAGAAGATGCGCGCGAGCCCTGCGTCGATCGTTGCTTTCAATCCGACCGAGACAGGAATGATCTGCAGCAGCAATTCGAGCGCCGCGCCGACCGCGGTCCACGCCCAAAGGTAGGAGCCGGCAACGTTGGCGAACATCGCGAGCGGCACCGGCGCGCCTGGATTGGCCCGCTTCCAGGCGTAGAGGTTCACCGACATCAGCGCGACCCAGATCCAGGAGCCGACGACGACGAGCACGACGCCGATATAGTAGAACGGGCTGCCGATGAGGGGCGGATAGAAGGTGTAGAGCACCGAGGCGCGGCCGAGCGCGACCGGGATCATCGCCATGACGGCGCCAACCACGATCAGCCAGAATCCGGTCCAGGCCCAGCGCACGCCGATGAGGCGCTGCTTGAGCGCGGACTCGCTGATCGCATAGCCGAACCCCATCGCCACCAGCGTCGGGAAGACATAGCCCATCACCGTGCCATGGGCGGTCAGCGAACGGTAATAGAGCTCGGGATTGGACAGCCAGGTGCCGATCGGGCTGCGGATGAACATCTGCCAGGCGCCAAGCACCAGCGCCACGCCGAACACGGCGAAGGCCAGCCAGAAATGGGCGAGGATCAGTCTTCTATTGACCAACACAGCTCAGCCTCCCGCCACTCTTCGCGCGGTTTGCGAATTCCGCCTTGTCGATCACCTTGACCTTGCCCCACATGCCCTCGTGGCCGAAGCTGCAGAACTCCTGACACGGCATTAGATGATCGCCGGTCCTGGAGAAGCGCATCAGTTGCTCGGTAATGTAGCCGGGCACCAGCATAGCGTTGACGTTGGTGCCCTGGATCAGGATGCCGTGCACGACGTCTGCGCTGGTGGCGCGCAGCGTGATCGGGGTATCCGCGGGCACGAGGATGCAGGCCGGCGTGAAGGAATATTGCTGGCCGATGGCGCGCACCGTGACGTTGCCGTTGGACTCCAGCACGCTGCCGAGATTGGCCTCGATGAACTCGCCGGACAGATGCAGCCGCGACGGATCGATGGTCTCGACCCGCGCCTGCGGCATGGTTGCGCGGTGGATGCCTGCAAACGCCGCCAGCAGCGCCATCATCACGATGATGAGTACGGCGATCGTGGCCCAGCGCCGCTCGACGCGCGCGGCGATCTCCGCACTCTGGCCTTGATGACTGTCCTGCGCCGTCATTGCAGCGACCCGCGCGGCAGGAAGACAAAGAGGTAGAAGGCGAACCAGCATGCGACCACGATCGCGGTCGCAATCCCGGCCAGCATCAGTGCACCGGAGGGGCCTTGCGCGACGACGTCCTCGACCGCGCGCTCGGCGGTCGCAGGGCTGGTCGGAGGATCGGAGTTGATCATGGCGTGTCTCAGTTCAGCGGGGCCGAGCGCAGCTCGTTGGCCTCGCGCGCCGAGACCGGCGTGCCGCGATTGCCCCAGGCGGTGCGGATGTAGGAGACCACGGCGGCGATCTCGTTGTCGGAGAGGAGGCCAGCGAAGGGTGGCATCCCGTAGGGCATCGGATTGCCCTTGGTGCCCGGCGGATAGCCGCCGTTGAGAACCATGCGGATCGGATTGACCGCCGACTGCATCTCGATCGACTGGTTGTTGGCGAGCGGCGGCCAGTGCGGCGGCTTGCCTTCGCCCTGCGCGCCGTGACAGCTGGCGCAGCTCTTGTCGTAGACGGTCTTGCCGAGGCTGATCAGGAGGCTGCTCTCGGCGGTCGCCATCTGCGAGCTCGGCGGCGGCGGCGGCGAGGGCTCCGAGATCGACTTGAGATAGACCGCCATGGCCCTGGTGTCTTCGTCGTTGAGATATTGCAGGCTGTTGTGCACGACCTCGGCCATCGGGCCATAGACGACACCACGCGCCGAGACGCCGGTCTGGAGCAGGTCAGTGATGTCCTTGATGCTCCAGTCGCCGAGGCCCGCCTCGCGGTTGGAGGTGAGCGAGGGCGCGTACCAGTTCTGCATCGGGATCAGCCCGCCCTTGAAAGCGTCTGCCTGCGAAGTGCCGCCGAGCGCGTTGATCGGCGAATGGCACATGCCGCAATGGCCGAGCCCTTCGACCAGATAGGCGCCGCGATTCCACTCCGCCGACTTGCTCGGATCGGGCTTGTACTCGCCCTCCCGGAAGTACAGCGTGCGCCAGCCGAGGATGAGCTGGCGGTTGTCATAGGGGAAGCGCAGCTCGTGCGGCTTGTTCTTCTGGCTCACCGGCGCGATCGAGCGCAGATAGGCGAAGATGGCGTCGCTGTCGGCGCGTGTCACCTTGGTGTAGGAGGCGAACGGCATCGCCGGATAGATCAGGCCGCCGTCCGGGAAGCGGCCATTGTGCATGGTCTTGTAGAAGTCGTCGGCGCTCCACTTGCCGATGCCGGTGTCCCGGTCCGGCGTGATGTTCGACGTATAGAGCGTGCCGAATGGCGTCGGCATGGCGCGGCCGCCCGCGAACAGCCGGCCTTCCGGCGCGGTGTGGCAGGCGGTGCAATCGCCGGCGCGCGCGAGATATTCACCGCGCGCGATGACGTCGCTGGTTTTGTCTTGGCTCTTGTCCTGCGCCTGTGCCGCCGTCGTGAGGGCTGCAAGGAGCAGAAGCGTGGTCGACCATTTTGCGCCCATCATCCGCCTCGTCAGTTGGGCTGGCTGCCGCAGCCGAATGGCAGCGCGTAGGTGCCTTGCGGCACCGGAGCAGGATTGGAAGGCGCCGGTCGCGTCGCGAGCCAGGCGGCCACCGCGGTGACGTCGGCTTCGGTCAGATGCCCTGCGACCAGCTGCATGCAGTCCGGCGACTTTGCGGTGCGTGTTCCATAGCGCCAGGCGCCGAGTTGGGCGCTGACATAATTGGCACGCAGGCCGAGCAAGCCAGGAATGCCCGGTTGCATGCCGGTCAACGCGGGGCCGTGGCAGCTCACACAGGCTGGAATCGCGCGGGCCGCATCGCCGCTGGTGGCGAGCTTCTCGCCCTGCGCCAACACCTCCTTGCTGACCTCGCTCGGCGCGGGCGGCGGCAGGGGTGGATGTTCGCCTGCGAAATACTCCGCCATCGCCATCAAGTAGGGATCGGGCAGAAATTCCAGCAGGTAGTTCATCGGCGGGTATTTGCGCCGGCCATTCCGGAAGGCGAGCAGCTGATTGTAGAGATAGCCGGCAGGCTTGCCGGCGAGGCGCGGGAAATAGACGTCGCTGGTGCCTTCGCCCCTGTTGCCATGGCATGGCGTACAGGCTTCGACGCGCGCAGCCATCGTATCCGGCGGCTGATTGGCGCCCTGGGCGGCCGCACCTTCGACGGCGGCCAAATAGATGATGATTGCGGCTATCGCCGCGCAACGAGCGATCACGTCGTTGCCCCCTCTGCATCCTGGGCCCGGGTTCGATTCATCCCCGGAACTTAGATACGCATTATTGCGGCCATATGTTCCCGCGCAAGTGATCACAGCGACAGAGTCGCCTATGCCTCGGTATAGGT
>JAEWBW010000280.1 GCA_023390955.1 Pseudomonadota bacterium | reverse complement strand
GCATAGGGCACGGATGCGGCCGCGAGGATTGCCGGCCGCATCGGCGTGCCGACCGTGGTCGCCTTGCCGGCCAGCGCCGGATCGCGATCGAGCACGCCGGGCAAGGAGGTGGCGATGGCGCGGACATGGCGCGACAGGAAGCGGTTGGCCCGACCGAGCACGGCGTTGGCGTCGTGGATGATGCCGGGCACGCCGGCAAGCCGGGCGGCGATCAGCGGCGGCAATGTCGGATAGCCGCCGAAGCCGATCACGGCGGCCGGCTTCAGCCGGCGCATCAGATTGTAGGCGGACAGCGTGCCGCTCGCGAGCGTGAAGCCGGCATGGGCGAGCTGCAGCGGATTGCGGCCGCGCGCGGTCTCGCTCGCGACGACGTCGATCATGTCCTTGGTGAAGAGACCACTGTATTTCAGCGCGCGCGCATCCGTCACCAGCCGCACGCGAAAGCCGCGGCGGATCAGTTCGACGCCGAGCGCCTCGGCCGGAAACAGATGACCGCCGGTACCGCCGGCGGCGAGAAGGATCAGGGGGGAATTGTCCATGGCGGTCCCTTTTACAGGGACTTTTCCGTCATTGCGAGCCGGTCACGCGTGCCCCGGGACGCGATGTCACGCGTAGCTGCGCATCGCGTCGGCGTGGCCGGTCGCCTCGACCTCGGTGCGCGGCCGCAACCGCGTCAGCGCCAGCATCATGCCGACGCCATAGGCGAGCGAGATGATCGAGGAGCCGCCATAGGACACGAAGGGCAGCGTCATGCCCTTGGCCGGAATGAGCTGCAGGTTGACCGACATGTTGATCGCGGCCTGCACGCCGAACAGGATGGCGAGGCCCGAGGCCGCAAAGCGCGAGAACATGTCTTCATTGGCATAGGCGCGCGACAGCGTGCGGATCACGATGAAGGCGAACAGCGTCAGCATCGCCAGGCAGAGAATGATGCCGAACTCTTCGGCGGCGACCGCGAACACGAAGTCGGTGTGGCTGTCCGGCAGGCTGCGCTTGGCGATGCCCTCGCCCGGCCCGAGGCCGAACCAGCCGCCATTCGCAAACGCCTCCATCGCGGTATCGACCTGGAAGGTGTCGCCGGAGGCCGGATTCATGAAGCGCTTGATGCGGCCGGCGACGTGCGGAACGAAGAGATAGGCGCTGAACAGGCCAGCAGCGGCGGCACCCGCGAGCCCGAACACCCAGATCATCCGCATGCCCGCGATGAAGAACAGCGCGCCCCACACAGTGAGGATCAGCATGGTCTGGCCGAAATCGGGCTCCATCACCAGCAGCGACACCAGCGTCATCAGCAATGCCAGCGCCATCGACGTCGCCGGCATTTCCGGCCGCTTGGTCGATTCCGCAAAGAGCCAGGCCGCGATGACGACAAAGGACGGCTTGGCGGCTTCCGACGCCTGGATATTGACGCCGAGCAGCGTGATCCAGCGGCGCGAGCCCTTGACCTCGGGTCCGATCGCGAGCGTGAGCACGATCAGCACGATGCTGACCGCGAACACGAGCAGTGCGGAACGCCGGATCGCGCGCGGCGACAGGAAGGAGACGCCGACCAGCACCATGAAGGACGGCGCCAGGAACATCACGTGACGGCTGAAGAAGTGGAAGGGATCGAGCCCGATCCGGGTCGCGACCGGCGGGCTCGCCGCCAGCGACAGGATCACCCCCGTCAGCATCAACGCCAGGATGGCGCCGAGCAACGGCTTGTCGACGGTCCACCACCACTCGGAAAAGGGGGTGCGTTCTTCACGGGAGAGCATGGGCGGCCGCGTTCGGACAGAGGCCTGTCCATTGGTCGCCGACGTTGGTTACCGGGGGGTTAATGGGGTCGATCAAGTTGTGAAGAGTCTTGCGTCCTTACACCACCGGCTTCACGCCGGGCAGCGCCTGCACCAGCTCGCGGAACCTGGTGCCGCGGATCTCGAAGTTGCGATACTGGTCGAACGAGGCGCAGGCGGGTGAAAGCAGCACGACGGCATCGGCGAGCCCCGATGCTTCCGCGTCGCGTGCGGCGTGCTCGACGGCGACGTCGAGGGTCTGGCTGATCTCGTGCGCAACGCCCGTTCCAAGCGTGCCGGAAAACTCCTGCGCGGCCTCGCCGATCAGATAGGCCTTCCGGATGCGCGGGAAGAAGCCGGTCAGGCTGGTGATGCCGCCCGCCTTCGGCTTGCCGCCGGCAATCCAGAAAATATCGGAGAAGGACGACAGCGCGTGCGCGGTGGCGTCCGCGTTGGTGCCCTTGCTATCGTTGACGAACAGCACGTTGCCGCGACGGCCGACCTGCTCCATGCGATGGGCGAGACCGGGAAAGCTGCGCAGGCCGTTCTGGAGGACATCCTGGCTGATGCCCATCGCAAGCGCAGCGGCTGCGGCGCAGGCCGCGTTCTGCGCATTGTGCTGGCCGCGCAGCGAACCGATGCCGCCGAGTGCGGCGACCTCACTGCGGGCGCCGCCCGAACTGCGTACGATGGTGCCGTGCTCGGTGTAGATTCCTGAGGCAAGCGGATTCCTCACCGAGATGCGCACGACGTTCCTGCCGGCGCGGTCGAGCCGGTCGGCGATGTCGCGGCAAAAGCCGTCGTCGACGCCGACAATCGCTGTGCCCTGCGCCTGCACGCCGGCGACGAGACGCTCTTTCACCGCGGCGTAATGTTCGATGGTGCCGTGGCGATCGATATGGTCCTCACTGACATTGAGCAGAATGCCGACGGAGGGATCGAGCGAGGGCGTGAGGTCGATCTGGTAGGACGACATCTCGATGACGTGCACACGGCCCATGCGCGGCGGCTCC
Organism: Pseudomonadota bacterium; assembly: GCA_023390955.1. GTDB lineage: Bacteria > Pseudomonadota > Alphaproteobacteria > Rhizobiales > Xanthobacteraceae > Bradyrhizobium. The sequence continues at coordinate 10,718 of JAEWBW010000280.1, read as the reverse complement.
AGCGACAGGATCGCGGTGCCGATATTGCCGCCCATCTGGGTGTCGTAGCCGGCGACTTTTGTGAGATGCGCGATCAGCGCCGTCGTGGTCGACTTGCCGTTGGTGCCGGTGATGGCGATGAAGGGCGCATTCGGCGCATGCCGACGCCGCTCGCGGCAGAACAGCTCGATGTCGCCGATCACCTCGATGCCGGCCTCGCGCGCCTTCAGCACCGTCCAATGCGGCGTCGGATGCGTGAGCGGCACGCCGGGCGCGAGCACGAGTGCTGCGAAATTCGCCCAGGACACATTGCGCAGGTCTGCGGTGATGAAACCGGCCTGCGCCGCCTTGGCGACATTGTCCGCACTGTCGTCGCCCGCGATCACCTCGGCGCCGCCAGCCTTGAGCGCGTGACAGGACGCAAGGCCGGAGCCGCCGAGGCCGAACACCGCGACGGTCTTGCCGGCAAAGGACGTAACCGGGATCATCCGTCGATCACCGCAGCTTCAGCGTGGACAGACCAGCCAGCGCCAGCATCACCGAGATGATCCAGAAGCGGATCACGATCTGCGGCTCGGTCCAGCCCAGCTGCTCGAAATGGTGATGGATCGGCGCCATCTTGAAGATGCGCTTCCCGGTCAGCCTGAAGGACACCACCTGCACGATCACCGAGACCGCCTCCAGCACGAACAGGCCGCCGATGACAGCCAACACGATCTCGTGCTTCACCGCGACCGCGATCGCGCCCAGCATGCCGCCGAGCGCGAGCGAGCCGGTGTCGCCCATGAAGATCGAAGCCGGCGGCGCATTGAACCAGAGGAAGCCGAGACCGGCGCCCAATAGCGCGCCACAGAGCACCGCGAGCTCGCCGGTGCCCGCGACGTATTTGATCTGCAGATATTCGGCGAACACCGCGTTGCCGGCGAGATAGGCGATCATCGCAAAGCTCGCGGTCGCGATCATCACGGGGACGATGGCGAGGCCGTCGAGCCCGTCGGTGAGGTTCACCGCGTTGCCGGCGCCGACGATGACGAAAGCGCCGAAGATCACGAAGAACCAGCCGAAATGCAGCACGACATCCTTGAGGAAGGGCACGGCGAGCGCGGTCGAGGACGGATCGCGGTTCAGCTTCACCAGCGCGTAGCAGGCGACCATCGCGATCGCCGCCTCGATCAGCAGGCGCAGCTTGCCACCGAACCCGCTGGTAGTCTGCTTGGTCACCTTCAGATAGTCGTCATAGAAGCCGACGAAGCCGAAGCCGAGCGTCACCGCGAGCACGATCCAGACATACGGGTTGAGCGGATTGCACCACAGCACCGTGCCGACCGTCAGGCCCGACAGGATCATCAGCCCGCCCATGGTGGGCGTGCCCTTCTTGGCGAGATGCGACTGCGGGCCGTCGGTGCGGATCGGCTGGCCCTTGCCCTGGCGGATGCGCAGATGATCGATGATCCACGGTCCGAACAAGAACACGAACAGCGCGCCGGTGACCACGGCGCCGCCGGTCCGGAACGTGATGTAGCGGAAGACGTTCAGGAAGGTGCGAAACCCGCCGAAGCCCGGAATGGTGTTGGAGACATCGATCAGCCAATAAAACATTCAGACAGTCCTATACCGCCTCGGGTGCGGTCTTGCCGGAAGGCGGTGCGCCTTCGCTGGGCTCGATCATGTGGGGCGACCAAACCGAATGGACGATTGTGGTGGGATCAGGCACGGCGTTCGCCAAGCAGTTTACGCCTTTGACTGCAACGCGGCCACTAGGCCCGGCACAAACTTGTTGACCCAGAACATCTTCTTGCTGCCCTTGACAACGACGACATCGCCTGCCTTCAGCAGGCCCGCGACATCTCGCGGCTGCAGCGTGGCGGGATCGTCATGCCAGCCAAGCGCCTGATTCGCCGGCAGCAAATCGGCGAGATGACGCATCAGGGGACCGACGCAATAGACCCCGTCGATGCCGTCGAGATGCTTGGTGAGGTCGGTGTGATAGACCGGCGCTTCATCGCCCAATTCCAGCATGTCGCCGAGCACGGCGATGCGGCGGCCGTTTGTCACGGGGCGCGCCTTGAGGCTTTCCAGTGCAGCGGCCATGCTGGCCGGATTGCCGTTGAAGCTGTCGTCGATCACGGTGACGCCGCCGACCGCCTGCTCGACGCCGCGTCCGGTCATGATGCCGACGCGGTCGAGCTTGATCGCCAGCGTTGCCGCGTCGAGATTCGCGGCGCGGATGGCGGCGAGCGCGGCGAGCGCATTCTCGACCCGGTGCGGGGCGCCCGGCGTGAGGCTGAACGCGATTTCCTTCTTGCCGATCGCGGCGACGACCTGCCAGCTTTCACCATGCGGCGCATGCGTGACCTCATGCACCTCGGCGTGCTGGCCGAAGCGCACGCCCTTGCCCTTCCATTCACCGGCCTTGAGGCCGGCCGGCACCACCAGCACGCCCTCTTCCGACAGGCCCTGCGCGATCGACACCTTCTCGCGACGGATGGCTTCGAGCGAGCCGAGCTTCTCCAGATGCACCGGCTGCACATTGACGACGAGCGCCACCGTCGGCTGCGTCAGTTCGCTGAGCCGCGCGATCTCGCCGGTCTGGTTCATGCCCATCTCGACGACCCAGAGGCTGGCATCGGGCCGCGCATTGCACAGCGTCAGCGGCACGCCCCAGAAATTATTGAAACTCGACGGGCTGGCATAGGCGTTCGGATAGGCCGCGAGAAATTCCTTGGTGCTGGTCTTGCCGGCGCTGCCGGTGAGCCCGATGACCTGTCCCTGGAAGCGCGCACGCGCCGCACGCGCGAGGCCCCAGAGGCCGTCGATCAGCGTGTCCTTGACGACGATCTGCGGAATGCGGATGCCCGCGATCTCGTGCGGCACGATCATCGCGACCGCGCCCGAGGCTTCCGCCTTGTCGGCAAACTCCCAGCCATCGCGCGCGCTCGCAAAGGACGAGATGAAGCCGCCGCTCGGCGTGCCGCTCAGTGCGACGAACAGGCTGCCCGGTTTCACCAGCCGGCTGTCCTGTGTGACGAAATCGATCGGCGTGTCCGGAAATGATCCCGCTGCCCCCAGCGCACGCGCCACTTCGGAAACCGTCCATATCGGCGCGCTCATGAAACCCTCGATGCCAATGCGGCGGCAACCGCCTCGTGATCGCTGAAAGGAAGCACTTCGCTGCCGACGATCTGCCCGGTCTCGTGACCCTTGCCGGCGATCAGCAGCGCATCCCCCGCCTGCAGTCCGTCGATCGCGGTGCGGATCGCCGCGGCACGATCGCCGATCTCGGTGGCGCCCTTTGCCGCCGCAAGGATCGCGGCGCGAATGGCTTCCGGCTTCTCGCTTCGCGGATTGTCGTCGGTGACGATGACGCCGTCGGCATTTTCGGCGGCGATCGCCCCCATCAACGGACGCTTGCCGGCGTCGCGGTCACCACCCGCGCCGAACACGACCACGAGCCTGTGCCTGGCATAGGGCCGCAGCGCCTGCAGGGCTTTCGCCAGCGCATCCGGCTTGTGCGCGTAGTCGACGAAGATCGGCGCGCCATTGCGCTCGCCGACGCGCTCCAGACGCCCCTTGGCGCCTTCGAGATGTTCGAGGCTCGCGAATACATTGGCTGCATCGCTGCCCGTGCCGATCGCAAGGCCGGCAGATACCAGCGCGTTCTCGATCTGGAATTCACCGACCAGCGGCAGCTTGACCGCATACCTCTTGCCGCGATGCTCCAGCGAGAGCTTCTGCGCAAAACCCTCGACCACGGCATCGACAAGGCGAATCCCCTCGCCGGCCCCGTCGCCGTTGCGGCCGACCGCCATCACGCGCAGGCCGCGCGAGCGCGCCGCCTCGATCGCTTCTGACGAACAATCATGATCGGCGGAGATCACGGCCGCGCCGCCGGGTGCAACCAGCTCGCGGAACAGCCGCAGCTTGGCGCCGAGGTAATGCGCGACGGTCGGATGATAATCCATGTGGTCGCGCGAGAGATTGGTGAAGCCGCCGGCCGCGACGCGGACGCCGTCGAGACGATATTGATCGAGCCCGTGCGAGGAGGCCTCGAAGGCCAGATGCGTGACGCCATCGCGCGCGATCTCGTCGAGCTGCCGGTGCAGCGCGATCGGATCCGGCGTCGTCAGCGAGCCGTAGACGGTGCGCTTCGGCGAGACGAGACCGATGGTGCCGATGCTGGCCGAGGCATGTCCCAGCCGCTCCCAGATCTGGCGCGTGAACGCCGCCACCGACGTCTTGCCGCTGGTGCCGGTCACCGCCGCGATGGTTGCCGGCTGCGCGGAGAAGAATTTTGCCGCCGCCAGCGCCAGTGCGCGGCGCGGATTGGAGACCTTAATGAAGGGCACCTTGCAGGCATCGGGGGCATGGTCGCCGACCACGGCGACCGCGCCCGCGGCAATCGCGGCATCGACGAAACGCGCACCGTCGGTCTTGCTGCCCGCGAGTGCGAAGAAGAGATCGCCCGGCTTGACCACGCGGCTGTCGAGCGCAATCCCCGTCGCCTCGAGCGCCGCGACGGCGGGGTCGATGGCGGCATCATTGCCCAAGGATTGACCGAGGAGGTCGCGCAGCTTCATGATCTTCCAGTCGACACGCCATGCCGGAACACCCCAGGGGATACCGACTCAGCACCAGCTGGGGCTAACCCGGTGATTACTGGGTTGTTCTGGATGTCGCAAGAATAAGGCGGTCGGACGGCGGCAGATTGAAGCGGGGCTCGATCCCCAGCAGCGGCGCGATTCGCTCGATCACCTTGCCGCCGGTGGGCACCGCGTTCCAGCCGGACGTGATGAAACCGTAGGTTTCTTTCAGCGGCTGCGGCTCGTCCAGCATGATCAGGAGCTGGTATTTCGGGTTGTCGGCCGGGAAGATCGCCGTGAAGGCGTTCAGCACGCGCTTCTTGGCGTAGCGGCCGTTGATGACCTTTTCCGCCGTGCCGGTCTTGCCGCCGATGTAATAGCCGGGCACGTCCGCTTTCTTGGCGGTGCCGATCTCGGCGTTGAGCCGCATCAGATAGCGCATCTTGTCCGAGGTCTCGGTCTTGATCACCTTCTTGGCGAGCTTCATCGCCTCTTCCTCGGAGCGCTTCAGGAAGGTCGGCGGGATCAGATAGCCGCCATTGACAAGCGCATCGATGCCCATCACCGCCTGCAGCGGCGCCACCGCCACGCCGTGACCGAAGGAGATGGTGACCGTGTTGAGCTCGGCCCAGCGCTTCGGCAGGATCGGCGAGGCACTTTCCGGCAGCTCGGTGCGCAGCCGCTCGAGCTGGCCCATCTTGCGCAGGAAGGCCTTGTGCGCCTCGACGCCGCCGCTCAGCGCGATGCGCGCCGCGCCGACGTTGGAGGAGTAATAGAACACTTCCTTCATGTTGATGAAGCGGCCCATCGCGTGGTCGTCGTGAATCGCGAACTTGCCGTAGTGCAGCGGGCCGCGCGCATCCCACATCGAATTGAGATCGTACTTGCCGGAATCGAGGGCCTGGGCGAGCGTGAACGCCTTGAAGGTCGAGCCCATCTCGTAGACGCCGGTAGTCAGGCGATTGATGCGGTCGGGGTCGTGCGCTTCTTTCGGGTTGTTCGGGTCGAAATCCGGCACCGAAACCATCGCCACGATTTCACCGGTCTTGACGTTGGAGACGAGACCCGAGGCCGCCTTGGTGCGGAATTTTTCCTTGGCCTTGAGCAGCTCGTCGCGCAGCGCATGCTCGACGCGCAGATCGACCGACAGCTCGATCGGCTTCTGCAGCCGGTCGGTGGCAAAGCCGGCGCGATGCAGGTCGGCGAGCCCCTGATTGTCGAGCCACTTCTCCATGCCGGCGATGCCCTGGTTGTCGATATTGACCAGGCCAATGAGGTGGGCGACCTCGTTGCCGGTGGGATAGACGCGCTTGTTCTCGCGCAGGAAGCCGATGCCGGGAATGCCGAGCTTGTGGATGTCCTGCTGCTGCTTCGGCGTGATCTCGCGCTTGAGCCAGACGAAGCCTTTTCGGCCCGACAGGCGCTCGCGGACTTCCGCCTCGTCGAGATCGGGAACGGTGGCGGTCAAAAGCTCGATCGCCTCGTCCTTGTCGATGACGCGGCGCGGCTCGCCGAACAAGCTCGGCGTCTTGACGTCGGTGGCCAGGATCGAGCCGTTGCGGTCGACGATGTCGGGCCGCGCGGTCGCGATCACGTCCTGGGATCCGGCGCGGCGCGCGCTGTGCGCATCGGTGCCGATCGCGAACATCACGAGACGGCCGCCAATGAGGGCATAGACCGCGGCAAAGGCGAGCATCGCAAGGCCGACGCGCGCACGCGCCTTCGCCGCGCGATCGACGTTGCGCCCGTAGAGCACGCTGCGGATCAGGCGCTGGCGCCAGGGTTCGGTCGGCCGCTCCGCCGGAGATTTGGTCGGCGTATCGGCGCTCATGGCTTATCCCCGGACCGAGGCACCGATCCCGTCACGGTATCGGGGTCGCTGGCAGCTTCGATGGTGTTGAGCATCGCTCCGATCGGATCCGGTTCGCCCGGCCTGAACATGCGCGGCGGACGGTCCGGCAGGTTCTTCAGCGAATCGTATTGCGTGCCGTTGACGGGCTTGAGCGGCAGATGCCGCTCGGCCAGGCCCTGCACGCGCTGCGGCGCATCGAGCTTGGCCCATTCGGCGCGCAGCACCGCGATCGCGTCGCGCTGCTCGCGGATCTCCGCGCGCAGCCGCAGCACCCGCTCGGTGCGAGCGGTGGATTCCATCTTGATCCGGTAGACATAGGACGCCGCGAAGATCAGCGCGCCGATGACGAAGAAGTGGATGATGCGCATGCGCTAGCCACCCCTCATCACGTCGGAGAGCTTCGGCCAGGATGATTGCTCGTCGTCGGCATGCGCGGGCGCATCGGTGCGCTCGGCGGCGCGCAGCTTTGCGGAACGCGCACGCGGATTGTGCGCGACCTCGTCCTCGCCGGCGACGACGGGGCGCCGCGTCAGGAGCTGGAAGCTCGGTGCGACTTGCGCGACCTCCGGCAGATGCCGCGAACCGCCGCCGGTCTTGCTGCGCTCACCGAGGAAATTCTTGACGATGCGGTCTTCCAGCGAATGGAACGAGACCACCACGAGCCGCCCGCCGGGCTTCAGCACGCGTTCGGCCGCAGCGAGCGCAGTCTGAAGTTCCTCGAGCTCTTCGTTGACAAAGATGCGCAGGGCCTGGAACGTCCGCGTCGCGGGATGAATATCATTAGGCTTCGACCGAACCACCCGGCCGACGAGATCGGCGAGCGCGCGCGTGGTCATGAAGGGGGTCTCCTGCCGGTCCGCCACGATAGCGCGGGCGACGCGGCGCGAATGCCGCTCCTCACCGAAGAGATAGATGATGTCGGCAAGATCGCTCTCGGAGGCCCGCGCGACGACATCGGCGGCGGTCGGCCCCGACTGGCCCATCCGCATGTCGAGCGGACCGTCGAGGCGGAAAGAGAAGCCGCGGCCGGCCTGGTCGAGCTGCATCGAAGAGACGCCGACATCCATGACGACGCCGTCGACGGCATCGAGGCCCTGCGCGGCGCAGACCTCGGCAAGGTTGGAGAAGCGGTCCTCGACCAGCGTCAGCCGGCCTTCGGAACGGTCGACGAGATCGAAGCCGCCGGCAATCGCGGTCCGGTCGCGGTCGATGCCGATGACCTTGGTCCCGGCGATGTCGAGGATGGCGCGGCTGTAACCGCCGCCGCCGAAGGTCGCGTCGATATAATGACCGCCCGCACGCGGGGCGAGATAGTCGACCGCCTCGCGGCCGAGCACGGGGATGTGAGGCGCATCACTCATGCGTAGTGCCCGCGGGGCAGGCATGCGCGATCGATGGCGAACCCGCCCATAGCGCCCAAAACTGTTCCGCTCCGCGGCGGTTCCACGGCTCACCCCCTGTACAGCACGTTCGCCGCGCCCGGTGCTCCCCGGCCGCAGACCCTGTTTTCCGCATGGAATGTGTCGGGCGGCCATGGGATTTCGAGCAAAAACGCAATTGGCCGCCTGCGGACGCGGGTCGGCTCTTCATCTCTCAGTAACGGCCCTTAGCGTTAAGAAAGCGTTGATGGTTCGACGACAAGTCGACCAAGCCGTCCCGCGGTGATGCTGCTTCCACACACAGGGGAGAAAATGCGCGGGTTAACCGCCCGACATGATTGCGCGCAACGGAGGGTAAAGGAATAGTAAAGAGAAGGGCTTGAGCCCACGCCCCCCTTTCCGATTCGAGCTTGTGTTAATGCCGTCCGGCCCACCCGCGTCATCCGGATCTGATTCGAAGCGTCAACGCGCGCTCCCGGTTCCCAAGACCGCGGCGAGCATGCGGACGTTCGAACCCGATTCCTCGATCGTGTCCGACATCATCCCCTCCCCGAACTACGGCGAACGCAACAAGGGCCGGCAGCCCGACATGATCCTGCTGCACTACACCGGCATGCCCGATGTCGAGGGCGCGCTGGCGCGGCTCTGCACCGCCGGCACCGAAGTGTCGGCGCACTACGTCGTGCTCGAGGACGGCCGCATCGTGCAATGCGTGCAGGAGGCCAAGCGCGCCTGGCACGCCGGCGTCTCGTCATGGGCCGGCGAGGACGACGTCAACTCCTGCTCGATCGGGATCGAGATCGTCAATCGCGGCCACGACTGGGGCTATCCCGAGTTCCCGCTGCGCCAGATCGCGGCCGTGATCGCGCTTTGCCGCGGCATCATGCTCCGCCGCAAGGTCCCGCCGCACCGCGTGCTCGGGCATTCCGACGTCGCGCCCGCGCGCAAGAAGGATCCCGGCGAGAAATTCCCCTGGCATTCGCTGGCCAATTCCGGCGTGGGTCATTGGGTCACCCCCGCGCCGATCGTGCGCGGTGAAAGCCTGATGCTCGGCACCATCAGCGACGAGGTGTTGAGCCTGCAGCAAGCGCTGGCGAAATACGGCTACGGCGTGCCGCAGACCGGCAAGTACGACGCGGCGACGATGGAAATCGTCACCGCCTTCCAGCGCCATTTCCGCCCCGCGCGCCTCGATGGCGTCGCCGATCATTCGACGCTGTCGACCCTGCAGGCGCTGCTGGCGAGCTTGCCTGCGGAGGGCACGGCCGTCGCGTCCAAATAGCTGCTCCTTCCGTCATTGCGAGCGAAGCGAAGCAATCCAGTCTCTTTCCGCGGAAAGAATCTGGATTGCTTCGTCGCTCCGCTCCTCGCAATGACGGAGACCTAGTCCATCTCCCGCATCCTGCGCGCATATAGTCTTCGCAACGGCTCGAGCTGCGTCGCCGTTGTCGCGGCCGCATACGCCTCCCGCGCCTCGTCCCTCCGCCCAAGTCTTCGCAGCAGATCCGCACGCACGGCCGGCAGCAGTTCATAGCCGTCGAGCCCGCCGCGCGCGGCGGTCGCGTTGACGAGATCGAGCGCACGGGCGGGGCCATCGACCATCGAGACCGCGGCCGCGTGGTTCAACTCGATCACCGGCGACGGGTTGATCCGCAACAACACCTCGTAGAGACCGGCAATCTGCGGCCAGTCGGTCTGCTCGTAACTTTGCGCGCGGGCGTGAAGCGCGGCGATCGCCGCCTGCACCGCATAGGGTTGCGGCCGGCCCGGCACGCGCAGCGCGTCTTCGACCAGCAAGAGCCCTTCCGCGATCTGTGCGCGGTCCCAGAGCGAACGGTCCTGCTCTTCGAGCAGCACGATATCGCCGGCCGCGGTCTCGCGACCGGCGCGGCGGGCATCGTGCAGCAGCATCAAGGCCAACAGCCCCTTGATCTCGCCGCGGCCGGGCATGAGCTGATCGAGCAGACGCCCGAGCCGGATCGCCTCGCCTGCGAGATCAGGCCGCATCAGTCCCGCGCCCGACGTCGCAACATAGCCTTCGGTGAAGACGAGATAGATCACCGCAAGCACACCGCTCAGTCGCTCCGCCAGCGCTTCGCGCTCGGGCACTTCATAGGGAATGCCGGCCAGCCTGATCTTCTGCTTGGCGCGGACCAGCCGCTGGCCCATCGCATCTTCGCTGACGAGGAAGGCGCGCGCGACCTCTGCGGTGGTGAGGCCGCACACCGTGCGCAGCGTCAGCGCGACCTGCACCTCGGCCGCAAAGGCCGGATGGCAACAGGTGAAGATCAGCCGCAGCATGTCGTCATCGAGCGTCGCCGGCGGCTCGTCGACCGCCTGCGCATTGAGCTCGATCTCGTGCACGAGCTGTTGCTGCTTGCCGCGAAACGCCGCCTGGCGGCGGATACGATCGATCGCCTTGTTGCGTCCGACATTGACCAGCCAGGCGCGTGGATTGTCCGGCACCTCACCGGCCGACCACCGCTCCAGCGCGACCGCAACGGCATCCTGCAACGCATCCTCGGCGAGATCGAAATCGCCGACGAGGCGGATCAGGGTGGCCAGCGCCCGCCCCGCCTCGTCGCGAAAGACTCTTTCGATCTCATCCGGTCTCATGCGCAGACTGCGTGCGTCACATCACTTGTCGTAGACCCAGATCGGCCGCACCTCGATAGAGCCGGTGCGCGCATTCGGGATCCGCGCGGCGATCGCGATCGCCGTATCGAGGTCCTTGGCCTCGATCAGATAGTAGCCACCGAGTTGCTCGCGGGTTTCCGCAAACGGCCCGTCGGTCGTCAGCGTCTTGCCTTCGCGCACGCGCACCGTGGTCGCCATCGTCGTCGGCCGAAGCCGGTCGCCGGCCTTGAAGTTCCCGCTCTGGATGATGCCCTGGGTGAAAGTCTGGTATTCGGCCGTCATCTTCTGGGC
>JAEWBW010000173.1 GCA_023390955.1 Pseudomonadota bacterium | reverse complement strand
CCTTGCGGTGCGCGTTGTCGGCAAGGCGGTCGACCCAGGCGATGCCGATTGCGGAGATGATGAAGGTCAGATGGATCAGCACCTGCCACATCACGCCGGTCTCGGTGAAATTGCTCCGCGTCGTGCCGAGATTGCCCGCCTCGATGAAGGTCCGGAGCAGCGAGATCGAGGAAATGCCGATGATCGCCATTGCCAGCTTGATCTTGAGGACACTGGCATTGACGTGACTGAGCCATTCCGGCTCATCCGGATGACCATTCAGGTTCAGGCGCGAGACGAAGGTCTCGTAGCCGCCGACGATCACCATCACCAGCAGGTTGGAGATCATGACGACGTCGATCAGGCCCAGCACGGTCAGCATGATCTGCTGCTCGCTGAAATCGAGCGAGTGCAGCGTGAGATGCCACAACTCCTTCAGGAACAGCAGCACATAGACGCCCTGGGCGACGATCAGGCCGACATAGAGCGGCAGCTGCAGCCAGCGCGAGCCGAAGATCAGGCGTGGAAACACCCCGATCGGCGTCGGCTGCGCGTTGAGCGGCAAACGTGCTTTGGGTTCAGACGACATGGATGGCTCCGGACAACGAAGGCGAGACTTAGAGGCTCGCGATGACCGGCGCAAGCTCGAGCGAGCCGCGATAGATCATGTCGAAAGCCACATAGACGATGATGGCGAGGCCGACATAGGCGATCCAGCGCTGCTTCTGCAAGATGCGTCCGAGCATATCGGCGGCAACGCCCATCAGTGCGACAGAAAGCAGCAGGCCGAAGACCAGGATGTAGGGATGTTCCCGCGCGGCGCCGGCCACCGCCAGCACGTTGTCGAGCGACATCGAGACGTCGGCGGCGACGATCTGAAGAGCCGCCTGCTTGAAGGTTTTTCGCGGTGCCGGGGCGCCGACCGCGCCCCCTGCTCCGGCATGACCTAAGGCAAGCTCGCTGCTCGGCGCATGGTCGCGCAGCTCGCGCCACATCTTCCAGCAGACCCAGAGCAGCAGAACGCCGCCGGCCAGCAGCAGGCCGAGCACCTGGAGCAGCTGCGTCGCAACGCCCGCGAAGACGATGCGGAGGCCGGTCGCGGCAATGATGCCGACGAGGATGGCGCGGCGGCGCTGGTCCGCCGGCAGGCCGGCGGCGGCCAGGCCAATGACGACGGCATTGTCGCCAGCGAGAACGAGATCGATGAGAATGACTTGAAGCAGTGCGCTCAGCGCGTCGGCAGTGATGAATTCCATCAGGTGGGATCTTTCGGACGTGCGTCCGGATCAAGCCAATGCGGCTTGCGGCGCTCGACCCAGTCCAGAACCTTGGACCGTTGCGCGCGCAGGCCCGGCACATCCTCGGCGAGCAAGGCAAGGCCGAGGGGCAGCATCCAGATGCCGAGCACCGGCAGGAAGGACAGCACGCCGCCGGCAACCAGCAGCGCGCCGGCGGGCAACCTGACCCAGCGGCTCGAAGGTTTCAGGAGATAATTGGTGGTGCTGGCGAGACGCGGCGGCAGCCGTCCGACCAGCGCGTCGAGACGCGGATCGCCACCGGCTTGTTGCTCGGTGGCGGTCTCGCGCTTCTGCTGGTCGGACGTTGCACTCATCGTTACGCTCCAGGCATGGTGGTCGCCTCCGCGCGTATCGCGACCGGCAATACCGGTTTCGCGCGCGGCAGCACCACGGTGAGGAGGCGCAGCAGCTTGATCGCCTGCACCTCATGGGGATGAACGTCTTCGTCGGCCGCCGCGACGCGCTCGGAAATATCGATCAGGTGCGGCGCCAGCGGCAGATCCGAAACCGGGCGCAGCGTATCGATGACGACGTTGGCAAAGTCCGGCTGCTCGAGCCGTTCGGCCAGCTCGTCGAACATCGCGAATAGACGCTGTTCCGGAATATGCGGTGCGAGCGCGCGGTCGCGGATGAAGCGGACCACCTCCTCGCGTTCGACCGCGATGACCCGGCGGTCGGCTACGGCCACCAGCGCGCCGGCGATCACCAGCGCGGCCGCGGCCTGCTCGTGCAGGCGCGCCGGCTCGGTGATATCGGCTGCAACCGGTTCCAGTGTGGGATTGGTTTCGACGTCAGACATCATTGCTCCCTAGGGCTCACGGTGATCACCGCGCGCTGAGTGCGACAAGGCTGGCTGATCGAAGAGAGCAGACACACTGAGCCCAACTATCGGCCGTCCAGACGCATTTGCGTGCGGGACAGGTCATCCGACATCGTGAGTTCACCGAAGGGATCGGCAGCCTCACCAGAGGGGCCCGGATACTGTTGATACGAGACATATAGTCCGACGCGTCGAAATCAAGCCGGCTGCCTGCGACCAGCGGCCGCGGGAACCGGAGGCGTCGTTCACCGAATCGTCACTATGACGTGCCGAGCGGCACTCCGGCTTAGCGGATGATCGTGGTCAACGAAGAGTAGCGCTGGACGGGTTTGGCCGTGCCCGGCGAGAACTGCGCAAAGGCATCGCGCACGCGGACCGCCGGCGGCGTGTCCTCAGCAAACCGGAATTCCTGCGGCTTCGGCGCATAGAAGGAACGGTCGAACAGCGCGTCGTCGAACCGCGCCGGCGTGAACAGCGTGTCGCAGGCGAACAGGAGCGCATACACGCCCAGAACCGCGATCACGGTCTCCTTGAGAACAGTCATTCTGATGCCCCACCCTTTTGCCGGGAGGATGCATGTCGGTTCCAAAGTCCGGGTTTAAGGCGGCCAACGACTTGTCGGCGAGGTTTGCCGCTGCTGAGCAGATTGCGGACAATTTTATCGATCTCAAAAAGAGAGCCCGCCCGGGGATCGGGCGGGCTCCAGGAAATGGCCGCTCGGGAGGGATCAAACGGCCAGATTCATCCAGACAGCCTTCGGCTCGGTGAAATTGTCGAGCGCGGCGGGGCCGTGCTCGCGGCCGAGGCCGGAGTCGCGTTCACCGCCCCATGGCAGGCGCACGTCGGTGTAGCCATAGGTGTTCATCCAGACCGTGCCCGCCCTCGCCCGCTTGGCGAAGCGCTGCAGCTTGCCGATGTCGCGGCTCCAGACGCCGGCGGCGAGGCTGTAGGCCGTGCCGTTGGCGATCCGCAGCGCATCGGCCTCGTCCCTGAACTTGATGACGCTGACGACGGGCCCGAAAATCTCCTCCTGCGAGATCCGCATCTCGTGCTCGACATTGGCGAACACGGTCGGGCGGATGAAATAGCCGCGATTGCCGACGCGCTCGCCGCCGGTCGCAAGCATCGCGCCTTCGGCGACGCCGATGTCGACATAGTCGAGGATCGACTTCATCTGCTTCTCGGAGATCACGGGGCCGAGCACCGTCTTGCGGTCGAGCGGATCGCCCATGCGCAGCGATTGCGCGCGGGCGACGAGCCGCTCCACGACCTCGTCATAGACGCCTTCCTGCACCAGCACGCGCGAGCCCGCCGAGCAGACCTGGCCGGCATTGAAGAAGATGCCGGACGCCGCCGCCTTGGAGGCGGCTTCGAGATCGGCGTCGTCGAAGATCACGTTGGCTGATTTGCCGCCGAGCTCCAGAGAGACGCGTTTGAAATTGCTCGCCGCGCCCTTCATGATTCCGCGGCCGACGCCGGGCGAACCGGTGAATGTCACCTTGTCGACGTCGGGGTGATTGACCAGGGCATCGCCGACCACGCGGCCGGGACCGGTGACGACGTTGAACACGCCCTTCGGCAGGCCGGCCTCCAGCGCGAGCTCGGCAATCCGCAGTGCCGAGAGCGAAGTCAGCTCCGCCGGCTTCATCACGATGGTGCAGCCGCAGGCGAGCGCCGGCGCCAGCTTCCACATCCCGATCATCAGCGGGAAATTCCACGGCACGATCGCAGCGACCACGCCTACCGGCTCGCGCACCGTGTAGGTCAAGGCGTCGTCGCGCACGGGGACGACGTCGCCGCTGATCTTGTCGGCCCAGCCGGCGTAATAGATCAGCGTGTCGATCGCGGCGGGAAAGTCCTGCCGCTGTGTCGCTGCGATCGGCTTGCCGGCATCGATCGACTCCAGCTCGATGATCTCGTCGGCATGGGCTTTGAGCAGTTCGGCCCAGCGCAGCAGGATCTGGCCGCGCTCGGAGGCGCGCATCGTCCGCCATGGACCTTCGAAGGCGCGGCGTGCGGCGGCGACCGCGTGCTCGACATCGGCCTCGTTGCCCTCGGCAATGGTGGCGATCACCTGCCCTGTGGCGGGATTGAGCGACTTGAATGTACGGCCCGAGGCGGAAGGGACGCGGCGGCCGTCGATGAGGAGATGCTGGGGCCGCGCCATGAACTCGGCTGCCGGCGAACCTGCAAAGTCATATGCAACTGACATCATATTTCCTCCGTTTCTGGTATACCAAGATAGGAGGCTATTTGGCCGAGTAAATATGATATGGAGTGCCGATAGGCCTTCAGAATATGAATTCGATTTCATAAAGGTGCGGCATGCTGCAGATCGAGATCGAGGCCGTCTGGCGGTTTCGTCGGGAGGGCAATCCGCGCACCGCCGTGGTCATGCTCGGCGTCCTCAACGAGATCCGGAAGACCGGCAAGATCACGAGTGCCGCAGCCGATGCGCAGCTCTCCTACCGGCACGTCTGGAACCTGATCGAGCAATGGTCGGAGTTCTTCCGCACGCCGCTGGTCGAGACCCAGCGCGGCAAGGGCACCAGGCTGACCGCCTTCGGCGAACGGCTGGTCTGGGCGGGCGAGCGGATGCAGGCGCGGCTCGGGCCACAGCTCGAAAATCTCGCGCAGGAGCTCGCCAGCGAAATCAAGCCGTTCCTGGAGCAACGTCCGTCCGTCATCCGTGTTCACGCCAGCCACGGCTTTGCGGTGGCAAAGCTGCGCGAATTCCTCGACCGCGAGCCCGGCATCGGCGTTGACCTGCGCTATGTCAGCAACCAGCATTCGCTGGTCTCGCTGGCGCAAGGCGCCTGCGACCTCTCCGGCCTGCACCTGCCGCGCGGCGAGCTGCGCGCGCAGGGCATCAAGGCCGCGCGCGAATGGCTCGATCCGCGCGAAGACCGCATCATCAGTTTTGTGACACGCGACATGGGGCTGATGGCGGCGCGCGGCAATCCGCTTGGCATCAGCGCGCTGCGCGACCTGACGCGGCCAAAAGTGCGCTTCGTCAATCGCGACCATGATTCCGGCACGCGCCTGCTGTTCGACCAGCTGCTGGCGGCGCACGGCATCGACGAGACGAAGATCAACGACGCCCAGCAGATGGAGTTCACGCATGCGGCCGTCGCCGCCTATGTCGCCAGCGGCATGGCGGATGCGAGCTTCGGCGTCGAGGCAGCCGCCCGGCATTTTGGCCTCGACTTCGTCAAGCTCCTGACCGAGGACTACGTCTTCGTCTGCAAACGCGCATTCCTGGAGAACGAGCCGATGCAGCGCATCCTCGACATCATCCGCAGCCCGGAATTTCGCGAGGCGATCGGCACCCTGCCCGGCTACACGCCGTCGGACACCGGCACCGTGAGCACGGTGAAAGCGTTTTTCGACAGGATGGACGCGACGGCCTGATCGGCTGCGTTCATGAGCCGGGATAACAGCCATCCCCGCTTGTCCGCCTCGGGCAAGAGTGGCAAAATTTGCATCGCAAGATCACGAGAGCCGCCATGCCGCGCGCGAGCGCAAAACCGCTGCCCCAACTGAGCGTCCGCATCGACCTCGACGCCGAGGGCCGGATCGGACCGGGCAAGATCCAGCTGCTGGAACAGATTCGCGACCACGGCTCGATCTCGGCCGCCGGCCGCGCCATGGACATGTCCTACAAGCGCGCCTGGGACCTCGTGGACGAGATCAAGCGAATCTGCGGACACGCTGTCGTCGAACCGCAGGCAGGTGGAAAGAATGGCGGCGGCGCGATGCTGACGCCGTTCGGCACGAGCCTCGTCGCGCGCTACCGCAAGATCGAGCGCGATGCCGCCCGCGCCGTGCGCAAGGACCTGATGGCGCTCAAGACGGATATCGGGAAGTCGCGCAAAGGCTGAACCTCGTCTAGTTCGGCCGCACCCTCACTTCGGGCATCTGCTGCGTCAGGGCCTCGCCGAGCAGACTCTGCTCTTCCTTCGGAATCGAGAAGCGGACCTTGAAACCGTCCTCGGTCTCCAGCGTGATAATGCGCTGGCTGGTATCCGTCGACTGCTCCAGCACCCAGGACGCGAGCGGATAGGCATAGCGCAGGCTCTGGTCGCCGTAGCGCGCCTTCAGCGCAGCCTCGAGCAGGCCGGGCAGCGTCATGATCAAGGCGCCGATCTGGTTCAGCGAGACGCTCACCGCGGCGGGCTTTCCCGAGACGTCCTCGAACCCGAGCGAGATCGCGCCGCCATCGGCGGCGACCTCGCAATTGGTGAGCGATTTGACCCTGATTTCCATTGCAATCCCCGAGGTGGCGCCCCTCGCTATATCCCTCAGGATATATCGATGCCGCAAGCTTCGTCCAGTCGGCTTTTTTGGAAAAGCTCGAAACCTTCGCCGTGGCCGGCAGCATCACACCGTGATATATGGAAAAATATAACGAGGCCGCAAACGGCCCGTTCTGCAAGGGAGCGAACAGCCAATGAGTGACTTCAACCTTCTCATCGACGGCAAGATGGTCGCAGGCGACCAGACCATGCCGGTCCTCAATCCCGCGACCGAAGAAGTGGTGGCGCAGTGCCCGCGGGCCTCGAAGTCGCAGCTCGACGCCGCCGTCGCAGCCGCCAAGGCCGCCTTCCCGGCCTGGGCCGCGACCTCGATGGAGGACCGCCGCAAGGTCGTGAACAAGATGGCCGACGTGATCGAGGCCAATGCGGGCGAGCTCGCGCGCCTGCTCACCGCGGAACAGGGCAAGCCGCTCGCCGATGCCACCGGCGAAGTGATGGGCATGGCCGCGTTCTTCCGCTATCTCGGCTCGCTCGAATTGCCGATGAAAGTGATCGAGAACTCCGGCGACCGGAAGGTCGAGGCCTATCGCCGTCCGCTCGGCGTGGTCGGCGCGATCATCCCCTGGAACTATCCGCTGCTGATCCTCAGCTTCAAGCTGCCCTCGGCGCTGCTCGCCGGCAATACGCTGGTGGTCAAGCCCGCGCCGACCACGCCGCTCGCGACGCTGCGCTTTGCCGAGCTGATCAAGGACGTCGTGCCGAAGGGCGTGCTCAACTTCATCACCGACGCCAACGATCTCGGTGGCGAGATGACCAAGCACCCTGACATACGCAAGATCTCCTTCACGGGATCGACGGCCACCGGCCAGAAGGTGATGGCGAGCGCGGCGCAGACCCTCAAGCGGATCACCCTCGAGCTCGGCGGCAACGACGCCGGCATCGTTCTCGACGACGTCGATCCGAAGAAGGTCGCGCCGGGTATCTTCGAGGGCGCGTTCCAGAACTCCGGCCAGGTCTGCCTCGCCATCAAGCGGCTCTATGTGCACGAATCCGTCTATGACGAGCTCTGCAACGAGCTGGTCGCGATCGCCAAGAACACCGTCGTCGACGACGGCTCCAAGCAGGGCACCAAGCTCGGACCGCTGCAGAACAAGATGCAGTACGAAAAGGTGAAGGCGTTCCTCGAAGACGCGCACAAGAACGGCAAGGTGGTCGCCGGCGGCGCCGCGATGGATCGCCCGGGCTATTTCATCCAGCCGACCATCGTGCGCGACATCAAGGAGGGCTCGAAGCTGGTCGACGAGGAGCAGTTCGGCCCCGTGCTGCCGCTGATCAAATATTCCGACAAGGATGACGTGATCCGCCGCGCCAACGCCACGACCTACGGCCTCGGCGCCTCGGTCTGGTCGTCAGACGTGAAGCGCGCCCACGAGATTGCAACCCAACTCGAGTCCGGCACGGTCTGGATCAACAAGCATCTCGACATGGCCCCGAACATCCCGTTCGGCGGCGCCAAACAGTCGGGCATCGGCACCGAGTTCGCCGAGGAAGGCCTCGCTGAGTTTACCCAGCTGCAGATCATCAACGGCCCGCCCGCCGCCTGATGCGATATCAGGGGTCGCGGTGGAACCACGGCGGCCCCTTCTCTCTTGGGACTGAAACGGAGCCGGACCATGTTCGATGCGCAATGCGACCTCGCCGCTTTGGTCTACGAGCGCGATCAGGACCCCGACGCCGTGCTGCGCGGCCTTGCCGCCGATCTCAATGCGGATGGTCTCCGTGTCGTCGGAATGGTGCAGGCCGGCCAATGCGCCGACTCCAGCCTTTCAGCAATCCTGCTCCACAATGGCGAGAAGCTATTGCTCGCCCAGGATTTCGATCCGGCTGCGCGCGGATGCCGTCTCGATCTTGCCCGATTGCAGAATGCGGCTGAGCGGGTCGGCGAAGCGCTGCGCCATGGCGCCGATCTCCTCGTCATCAATCGTTTCGGCAAGCGCGAGCGTGACGGCAAGGGCCTCGCCCATCTGATCGAGCGCGCGCTCGATGCCGACATTCCCGTGGTGATCGCGGTTGGGCACGAGCATTTTGGCGAATGGATCAAATTCGCCGGCGGGATGAGCGTGAAGCTTGCCTGCGAGGGTGGCGCCCTCAATGATTGGTGGCGAAGGGTAACGGCGCCGCGTGCGGAGCAGACCAGTCCGCACGCGACGATCTGCGAATTGAAATAGGCCTACTCGAAAAAGCCTATTTGCCGATCATGACGTCGGACGCCTTGACCACGGCGTGCACGCTGTCGCCGACCTTGAGGCCGAGATCGTCCACCGCGTCGTTGGTGATCGACGACGTCATGGTAATGCCCGTGGCGAGCTCGATCTTGACGTGCGCCGTGGTGGCGCCCTTGTTGATCGCGACGACCTTGCCTGGCAGCTGATTGCGAGCACTCAGTTTCATGGTTTTCTCTCCTTCCCGGCGAGACGATCCCGCCGGGCATTGATCGGATATTGCACCTGATAGTCTCGCCTGGAGATGACAGTCAATCCAGCGCGGCCAGTTCCATCGGGTTACGGCCAGTCGGCAAAATTCAGTGTCGGCTTCGACTGCCCTGCCCGCCCTCGCGCGGCAGCGCGCCGCCGCCAGGCGCCGGGGGCTTCGCCCGCATGCTTGCTGAAGAAGCGGCTGAAATAGGCAGTGTCCTTGAAGCCGAGCGCGAATGCGATCTGCTTCACCGTCGCAGTGCTCGCCTCCAGCCGTGTTGCCGCCTCCTTGACGACACGCTGCTGGATCAGCGCGCTCGGTGACCGCTTCAGCTCGCGGCTGCAGATCCGGTGCAGGCGGTCCGGCGTCATGCCGAGCAGGCTCGCGTAGTCGGCGACGCCGAGCTGCTGGTGATAGCGCTCCTCGAGCAGGCTGCGGAAGCGGGCCAGGACGTCGGCGCTGCTGCCCTCCTCGTCCGTGTCGCTGTCGCTCGCGAACAGCCGCCAGAAGCGCAACGCGATCAGCGTCAGCTCCGCTGAGATGATCGAGGCGGCGCCACCGCGCGCAGGCGTTGCGATCTCGGTCGCGATCGAGGCGATCGAGCGTGCCACTGTGGTGACGAGATCTGGATCGACCGGAAGCGCCATCACGCCGTCGGCGCCGTCGAGCGCGAGGAAGGCAGGTTCGGCCGTCGGTGGCAGATAGCGATGCCATGCGCCCGACTTCAGGCGAAGCAGCTCCGCGCGCGTTCCGGCCGCGATGTCCAGATGCGCGACGCAGCCGGCCGGCAGCCAGACAATGGCGGGGCCGGACAATGCGGTTGCCTCGTCCTCTCGATGGACCTCCGCGGCGCCGCCCGCATGCAGGCAGAGCAGATGAATGAACGGCCGCGCCGACCTCGAATCGAGCGACCAGCGCCGCGGCCCGTAATGCGAGGCAATGAGTTCGGCGCCGATCGCGGCGGGCCCGCCGGGCTGGACGATGGCCAAAGCCCGCCCCGCGCCCGCGACCCCTCGACGCAGTTGGCCGGTTGGGCCAGATACGTCCAATCTTTCGCCGGATCTGTCCATTGAAGGAGAAAAGCCGAAGGTGCTTGCTCGGTCAAGTCCCGGCCACGGCAGCAAACGGCGGCCGACGAGAAAAACCGGGATGAGAGGAAACGACGCTTTCATCCCGCGCGCCGGGCGCGTGCGGAAACACGGAGGGAGGATCGACATGTTCGCAACGAACCGTCGAACGATGCTGCGCATCACCGGCATGACCGCGATGGCCGCAGCAATGTGGACCATGACATCCGCTGCCGAGGCGCAGGACAAGCTCCGCATCGGCTACGCGATTTCCAAGACCGGCCCCTATGC
>JAEWBW010000043.1 GCA_023390955.1 Pseudomonadota bacterium | reverse complement strand
GCGATCGTCAGGGTGGATCCGCTCCGTCCATGACTGCACTTCGTCCACGTAGGCGCGGGGCTCGCCGGACATCGTCTGGACGCTGAAGCGGCCGGTCCGGAGGTCCCAGTCGTAGATCACGTCCTCGGTCGCGAGCGCGACCAAGCGGTAGCGTTCCTCGGAGCGTTCGAGGGAGCGCAGCAGCTCCTCCCGCTCGAGCTCGGCGCGCTTCCGCTCGCTGATGTCGAGGACGAACGTGACGATCTCCGTCCTCGAGCCATCGAGCAGGGTGCTGCCGATGAGGACCGGGACGCGGGTACCGTCCTTGCGCACGTACGCCTTCTCGCAGTGACGAATGGTCCCCGTTTCGAGGAGCTCGCGGAGCCTCTCGGCATCGGCCTGACGGAGCTCCGGGGGCGTCATCCGCTTCCAGTCGAGGCGGCCTTCGCGGAGGTCATCGCGGGTGAAGCCGGACATCTCCAGGAACGTGTCGTTCGCGTCCATGACGCGACCGTCGACGTGGGACTGGATCACGCCAATGACCGGCGACTCGAAGAGCTGGCGCAAGCGACGCTCGATGGTGCGGAGCGCTCGCTCGGCGCGCTTCTCGGGCCCCACGTCGAACGCGACCACCACGACGCCGGTGATGGCGCCCGCGCCGTCACGGATCGGCGCGCTCGAGAGACGGATCCAGCCGTCCGTCCCGTCGTCGACTTGGACGAAACGGAGGTCCACCAGGGAGACGGTCTCCCCCTCCAGCGCGCGCACGAACGGGCGCTCGTTCGGTGCGAGCAGCCGCCCATCCGCGTCGAACAGGCGCCAGCTCCGGTACAAGTCGCCCATGTCCGAGAGGCACTCCTGTCGATGCAGCGCGCGGAGGGCGGCGTTCGCCATCACGATGCGGCCCGACGGATCGGCCAGGAAGACGCCCGCGGGGAGCTGATCGAGCACGGCGCGAAGACGGGCACGCTCGGCCGCGAGCTCGGCGATGAGCCGCTCGCGCTCGGCTTCGGCGCGCTTCTCCTCCGTGAGATCGAACATGGTCCCCGCGATGACCACGCGGCCGTCGGCTCGGCGAAAGACACGCGCGCGGGCGCGCACCCACCGGACCTCGCCCGATGCGGCTCGGATGCGGTGCTGGACGTCGAATCCGTCAGCATTCTCGATCGCCCGCTCGATCGCCTGCTCGACCGAGCGGCGGTCCTCCGGATGAATGCACTCCTTCAGCTGCGCGAGCGTGGCGAGCTCCCCGTCCGGAGCGAGCCCCAGATTCACCTTGCACGCCGTCGAACAGTCCATTTGCCCGGTCGCGACGTCGTGGCGCCAGTAACCGACCCCGCTCTCGTGCAGCACGCACGCAAGCGACACTTCGCCGTCCGGCAAGCCGCCCGCGTCCTCGCAGGTCCGCTCGTCGTTCATCCCGACGAACGAGTACCCGCTGCGACGTTCGGATCCTTGGGCCTGGCCATCGACGAGACGCCTTCGCATGGGCGCCGAACGCTAGTCGTCGCTCCCGCCCGTTCAAGCGCGACCAACTTCGTTGCTCGAGGCCGAGCCATGGCACGAACGCTCGCGGTTCCGCGAGCCTCGCGCGACGAGGTCAAGCGGACGTCATCGAGGCGAGCCTCTCGACGACGTCGGTCACCGTACGGCCCGACGTGTCGAGCGTGACGTCGGCCTGCTCGTAGAGCGGCGTCCGCGAGGTGAGCAGCTGGCGAAGCTCGTTCATCGCGCGCGGACGTCCCCGCATCGGTCGCACATCGCCCTGGGCGACGACGCGATCCCAGTGCTCGCGCGGCGTCGCCTTGAGCCAGACCGTGCGCGCGCGGCTCCTGAGAAGGCCCCACGTCTCGGCGTCGGTGACGATCGATCCGCCGGTCGCGATCACGGCCGGCTTGCCCGAGTCGAGGAAGCGCCGGAGCACGTCGCGCTCCATCTGCCGGTAGTAGGCTTCGCCGTGGATCTCGAAGATCGAAGGCAGCGTCATCTGTGCCTCGCGAACGATCGCCTCGTCGAGCTCGACGAACGGGAGGCCCAACCGCCGCGCGACCGCAGCGCCGATCGAGCTCTTGCCTGCGCCGCGCAAGCCGACGAGCGCCAGGACCGCGCGACTCGAGCTCGAGCTCTTCGCGTGCGGCCGTGACGCCTGCGCCAGCAGCTCGGCGCCCGTCGTCCCGAGCGCTTCGGCGACGTCCTCGAGCCGCGCGACGGAGATGTTCCCCTCGCCTGCCTCGAGCTGGACCAGAAAGCGCTCGCTGACGCCGGCGACCTTCGCGAGCGCGCGCAGCGTCAGCGCCCGCTCGGTCCGGAGGGTCCGCACCGCCGCCCCGAGGCCTTCGAGGAGCCGCGCGCGACGGTCGCCCGCGCTCTTCGAAGCGCTCGTCCGCGCTCGGGCCGTCTTCACTGCACTATACTGCGTACTGGCCACGACATGCGCACTATACTACTTGCCGAGGTCCTTGTCCCGGCGTAGACCATCGGGACGATGGCGGAGACGAACACCTCTCACGAGCCCGTGCGCTTCGAGACGCATCCGGATCGGTACATCCACTGGAAGCTCGACTTCCCGGCCGAGCACGGCGGGAAGGTCGCGCGCCTGATGATGGACGTGAAGGAAGACCGCGGGATGCGTCCGGGGTACCCGCTCAAGCTGAATTCGTACGACCTCGGCGTCGACATCGAGCTCGCCGATGCGCTGCAGCGCATTCGCTTCGAGCACCCCGAGGTGCGCGCGCTCGTCATCAGCAGCGCGAAGGACCGCATCTTCTGCTCGGGCGCGAACATCTACATGCTCGGCAGCTCGACCCACGGCTTCAAGGTGAACTTCTGCAAGTTCACGAACGAGACCCGCCTCTACCTGGAAGAGATGAGCGCCGAGAGCGGCATCCCGAGCCTCGCGTCGCTGAACGGCACCGCATCGGGCGGCGGCTACGAGCTCGCGATCGCGTGCGACGACATCGTCCTCGCCGACGACGGGTCGAGCGCGGTGAGCTTCCCCGAGGCGCCGCTCCTCGCCGTGCTCCCCGGCACCGGCGGCCTCACGCGCCTCGTCGACAAGCGCAAGATCCGCCGCGACCTCGCCGACGCGTTCTCGACGATCGCGGAAGGCGTTCGCGGCAAGCGCTCGGTCGAGTGGGGCCTCGTCGACGAGGCGCCTCCGAAGGCGAAGCTCGAAGAGGTCACGAAGCGCCGCATCGGCGCGCTCGTCGATCGCTCGACGCGCAAGGCGTTCCCCGCCGTGAAGCTCCCTCCCCTGGAGACGAAACGGAGTACTGACACGATCGAGTACGAGTACGTGACGCTGGAGCTCTCGCCGAAGCAGCGCACCGCGCGCCTCGTGGTGAAGGCGCCGTCGAGCAAGCAGCCGGAGACGCCCGAGGAGCTCGCCAAGGTGGGCGCAGCGGCGTGGGCGATCCAGGCCTTCCGCGAGCTCGACGACGCGCTCCTCGAGCTCCGCTTCAATCAGCCGACGATCGGCGTAGTGTCCGTCGAGACGGCGGGCGACGCGAACGCGGTCCTCGCGGTCGACGCGATGCTCGCGAAGCACAAGGACGACGGCCTCGTCCGCGAGGTCACGCTCCTCATGAAGCGCGTGCTGAAGCGCATGGACCTCACGGCGAAGAGCTTCTTCGCGCTCGTCACGCCCGGCTCCTGCTTCGCCGGGAGCCTCCTCGAGCTCGGGCTCGCGTCCGACCGCATCTACAT
>JAEWBW010000011.1 GCA_023390955.1 Pseudomonadota bacterium | reverse complement strand
AACGGCATCGAGAAGCACATCCGCTTCCGCCACCGCGTCAAGCGCGCGGCGTGGTCGACGCCGGATGCACGCTGGACGGTCGAAGCTGAACGAACAACGGGCGAGGGCGCTGCCGAAATCGTGCGCTTCACGTGCACTTTCCTGTTCATGTGCTCCGGCTATTACAAATACGAGGCGGGCTACACGCCGGAGTTTGCGGGCGTCGCGGACTTCCAGGGCCGCATCGTGCATCCACAGAAGTGGACCGAGGATATCGACTACGCGGGAAAACGTGTCGTGGTGATCGGTTCAGGCGCGACCGCGGTGACGCTGGTGCCGGAGCTCGCCAAGACCGCGGCCGAAGTCACCATGCTGCAGCGATCGCCCACCTACGTGGTGTCGCGCCCGGCGCAGGATCCCGTCGCCAACAAGCTGCGCCGCAACCTGCCGACGCGGCTCGCCTATCACGTGATCCGCTGGCGCAATGTGATGTGGGGGATGTTCTTCTTCCAGCTTAGCCGGCGCAAGCCCGCCAAGGTGAAGAACCTGATCCTGGGCGGCGTGCGGATGGCACTCGGTCCCGACTACGACGTCGCTACCCATTTCACACCGCGTTACAATCCGTGGGATCAGCGGCTGTGCCTCGTACCCGACGGCGACCTGTTCAAAGCGATCCGCGAGAAGCGCGCCGCCGTCGTCACCAACGAGATCGACAGCTTTACGGCGAAGGGAATCCGCCTGAAGGATGGCAGCGAGCTGCCGGCCGACATCATCGTTACCGCGACCGGTCTCGTGCTCCAGGTCGCCGGCGGGCTCGAGGTCAGCGTCGACGGCCGCGCCGTCGATTTCGCCAACACGCTGACCTACAAGGGCATGATGTATGCCGACGTGCCCAACATGGCGTCGGCCTTCGGCTACACCAATGCGTCGTGGACGCTGAAATGCGACCTCACCTGCGAATATGTCTGTCGGCTGATCAACTACATGGACCGGCACAATTTCCGTCAGGCCATGCCGCACAACAATGACGAGAGCATCACGCCGCAGCCGTCGCTTTCCTTCACCTCGGGCTATGTGCAGCGTTCGGTCGGCATGATGCCCAAGCAAGGCTCGAAGCGGCCCTGGAAGCTGTACCAGAACTACGCGCTCGATATCGTCTCGCTGCGCTGGGGAAAGATCGACGACGGCGTGATGCGGTATTCCTGATCGCGCCGCCGGCGCCTACGCCTTGCGCGCGGTGAGCGCGAGGCCGAGGTCGATCGCGAGGGCCAGCACCACGGCGCCGCCGCCGAGTCCAAACAGGACGAGATAGTCGCCTCCTGTCTGTGCGTAGATCCAGGAGAAACCGTAAGCGGCGGCGGCCTGGAACAGCGCAAAGCTGGTGGTGGCGTGGCTCCAGGTCGTGCGCTGCTGTTCGGCCGAATGCGGCACCAGCTCATGGATGCGCCCGAGCACAAGCGGCACGACGCCGGGCGTAAAGCCGCCGACCACCACACTCGATACGATCAGCGACGCTGGTGCGGTGCTGACGGTCGGCAGCAGCACGGCGGCGGCCTCGATCAGGAAAGCCGCGCGCAAGGCCGGGCCGAAGCCGGAGCGGTCGCCGAGCTGGCCGGTCACAAGGGGCCCGACGATCGCGCCGAGGCCGTACAGCACCCAGTAGCGCGAGCCGGCCGCGATGCCCTGGCCGAGACCGCGCGCCACGAAGTCGACGATGAAGACCATGTGCGGCACCAGCGCCACGGCGTTGAGGCCGTATTGGACCAGCAGGGCGCGGGTGACTGGCGACGTGTGATGGGCCTTCGCCTTGGACGAGGGTGCGGCATCGGGCTTGGCCTCGGCAGGCCAATTCCACCAACTCGAGAGCGTCAGCAGCGCGGACAGTATTCCAAGGCCATACCAGCTCTGTTGCAGCCCCTGCTGCAGCAGCAGCGGCACCAGCGTGCCCGATGCGGCGACGCCGAGGCCGACGCCCGCAAAAATCACGCCGCCGATGATGCCACGCCGCGCTGCAGGCGTATGCGGCAGGATCACGGAGGCCGCCAGCACCATGATGACTCCGCCGGTGAGGCCTGACAGGAAGCGCCAGGCGAAGAACCAGGTGAAGTTCACCGGCGTGGCGCTGGCGAAGAAGGAGAGGGTGGCGAGCAGCATCATCGCGCGAAGTGCGCGGACTGCACCGATCCGGTTAGCCACGGCCCGCGCAGCGAGCGCGCCGGCGAGATAGCCGGCAAGGTTCGCCGCGCCGAGATAGACGACATCGGACGCGCTGAACCATTTTGCCGTGATCAGCGCCGGGATCAACGGCGTATAGGAGAACCGGGCGAGCCCAAGTCCCACCAGCGAGGCGGACAGGCCCGCCACGGCATATCGCCAGGTCGCCCGGGATGTTGAGCCCGGCTGCTGATGCAGCCGGGCCTCCGTGTGTTGCTTTGCGTTGGTCATGTCATCCTCCTGCGCGACTGCGCGCAGATCATCCCGTCAATGGCCGGCGCTCTGGCCGCCATCGACGTGCAGGATTTCGCCGGTGACGAAGGAGGCGCCCTCGAGGTAGAGCACGGCGTCGACGATGTCTGACATCTCGCCCATGTGGCCGACCGGATGCAGCGCGCTGAGCTGGGCATGCGTCTCGACCGGATGCATCGGCGACTTGATGATGCCGGGCGAAACCGCATTCACGCGAATGCCGCGCCTGGCGTATTCGATCGCGAGCGACTTGGTGGCGGCGTTCAGTCCGCCCTTGCTCAGCGAGGCCAGCACCGACGGCACGTTCGAGTTGGCCTGGTCGACCAGCGTGGTCGTGATCTGGACGACGTGACCCGAACCCTGCTTCTCCATTTCTGCGATGGCGAGCTGAGTGATGTTGAAGAAGCCCGCGACGTTGGTGCCCATCACCGCCGCGTAGTCCTCGGCGGTGTACTGTGTGAACGGCTTTGCGACGAAGATGCCGGCATTGTTGACCAGGGTGTCAACCCGGCCGAAGCGGGCGACGGCTTCCGAGACCACGCGCTCCGCGGTCTTGCGGTCGGTGATGTCGCCGGCAATGGCGAGCACGTCATCGTCGCCCGAGGGTTTGACGGATCGCGCGGTGGCGACGACGCGGTAATTGCGGTCGCGGAAACCCTGGACCAGGGCGGCGCCGATGCCCTGCGAAGCACCGGTGATGATGGCGACCTTCTGCTCGATACCCATGATGGGCTCCTGTTGTTTGATCTCTGCCAGCAGCGTCTGGCTTGGCAGGTGAGGTACGCTCCCGCTGGCCGGTCGCGAATACGCGCTGTCCGGCAGTCACTCTTTCGCGGCGCGAACGAATGTCGGATCGGCGGTTGTCGCGGTCGCGGGGAGCGCTTAGCCTGCGGCCGGAATCGAGTGGGGCAGCGGGCCGCGGATGGATCGTCTGGATGCGATGAAGGTGTTCGTCCTTGCCGTGGACGAGGGAAGCCTCGCCGCGGCAGGGCGCAAGCTCGGGCGCTCGCCGGCGGCGGTGAGCCGCGCCATCGCCTTCCTGGAGGAGCGGGTCGGCGCCGAGTTGCTGCACCGGACCACGCGCTCCATCAAGCTGAGCGAGGAAGGTGAGCGCTACGCCGCGATCTGCCGCCGCGTGCTCGCCGAACTGGAGGAGGCCGATGACATCGCGGCCGGGCCGCGCGCAGCGCCCCGCGGCCTGCTGACGATCACGGCTCCCGTGGTGTCAGGCGAGATGGTCCTGCGGCCGATCCTCGATGCATTCCTGGATTCCTGTCCGACGGTATCGGCAAAGCTCCTGCTGTTCGATCGGGCCGTCAATATGATCGAGGAGGGCGTGGATATCGCGCTGCGTATCGGCCCCCTGGCGGATTCGGCGATGGTGGCGCTACGCGTCGGTGAGATCAGCCGCGTGGTGGTCGCGGCCCCACGCTATTTGAAGCAGCATCCGCGCATCGCCGAGCCCGGCGACCTCGCCAAGCACCAGATCGTGGCGATGGCGCATCTTCCCAATTCCTGGACCTTTGCGCCGCAGGCGGGCTCTTCTGCGCCACGCACGGTCCAGTTCACGCCGCGGCTCGTCGTCAACAGCACCTATGCGGCGGTGGCATCGGCGGTCGCCGGGCGCGGCGTTGCGCGGATGTATTCGTACCAGGTGGCCGAGCAGGTCGCGCGCGGCGAACTCGCGATCGTGCTCGCCGACGACGAGGATCCGGAGATGCCGGCGCACCTGATTTGTCCGCAGGGCAGGCTTTCGGTGCCGAAAGTGCGCGCCTTCGCCGACTTCGCGGTTCCGCGGCTGAAGAAGCACTTTGCGCTGCTGAAGAAGCGCATCGGCGCGCGCTGAGCTTGGGCGGATGCCCGCCCGAACAGTTAGGGGCTGGTTAACCGACGCGTCCTAGCCTGCCCTGGCCGGGTGACTCGCAAGGCCGAGGTGAACCCAATGGAAGCCCAGAACATCGCCATCGACGCCGTCGTCGCGCTGACCGATTGCGACCGCGATGCCGTCGCCGCCTTCATCCGTCGCCTCTACCGCGCCGGCGTCACGGACCCCAAGCGCCTGACTTTCAAGGGATTGCAGGCGCTGTCGCGGGCCTGAATGGTCCGTTTCGGCCGGTTCCGCATCCCCCGTACTCTCCCCGGTGTGATCACAACCCACCGGTGAATATCTTGCCGCTCGGGTCGGAGCGAGCTACACGGTTTCCGGCTGGCTGCTGGGGATCGGGGTTATGTTGAAACAGCTTTTCGCGCCGCAACTCGTCATTCTCTACATCCTTGCGGCCTCGACGATTTACGTCCACTTCCGCGGCAAGCAGCGGCTGCGCTTCGCGCGCCAGCTCGGTGATCACTCGACCTATCTCGCGCCCTACAACGTGCTGATGTATGCGGGCTCGGCCGTGCCGAACGAGCCGGTGATCTCGGTCAAGCAGTTCCCGGAGCTGCAACCGCTCAGCGACAATTGGGAGACCATTCGCGACGAGGCCGTGCGCCTGTTCGACGAAGGTTTCATTCGCGCCGCCGCCAAGAACAACGACTGGGGCTTCTATTCGTTCTTCAAGAGCGGCTGGAAGCGCTTTTACCTGAAATGGTACGATGACTTCCTGCCGTCGGCGAACACGCTGTGCCCGAAGACGGTGGAGCTGCTCAAGTCGATCCCGAGCGTGCATGGCGCGATGTTCGCGATGCTGCCGCCGGGCGGCAAGCTCGGAGCGCACCGTGATCCCTTCGCTGGTTCGCTGCGCTACCATCTCGGTCTGGTCACGCCGAACTCGAACAAGTGCCGCATCCTGGTCGACGGCGTCGAATGCGTCTGGCGCGACGGCGAGGCCTTCATGTTCGACGAGACCTTCATCCACAGCGCCGAGAACCAAACGGACGTCAACCGCATCATCCTGTTCTGCGACGTCGAGCGCCCGATGAAGTTCGGCTTCATGACGGCGATGAACCGCTGGGTCAGCCATCACATCGTCAAGGCGTCGGCGACCCAGAACGTCGAGGGCGAGAACGTCGGCGTGCTCAACAAGGTCTTCGGCAAGCTCTACGAGATCCATCTCGCCAGCCGCAAGGTCAAGGAGTGGAACCGCAATGTCTACTACACGCTGAAATATTCGCTGACGGCGCTGATCCTCGGCCTCATCGTGATGTCGGCGCTGCGCTGATTGGACGGCGTCTGCTAGTGGCGGTGGTGCATGTGCCCGCCGCCGTCCGGGCGCTGATAGCCCCGCAGCTCCGCGTATCGTTGCATCTGGCTTTGGTTGAGCAGGGCGGCCGTCGACAGATGATATTTGAGATGGCTCTCGCGAAGCTGTCCTTGCGTCTCCGCGATGGCGGCGATCGTCGCCTTGAGTGACTCCGATGTCACCGCGCGGGTCGCGAACAGATTGTCCAGCTCTCGCTCCTGCGCGACGAGCTTGTGGCCCAGCGGGATCGCTTCCTGCTTCATCTCATCAAACAGGCGCTGAACCTGGACGCGCTGATCTGGCGTGAGGTCGAGGCGATCACCAAGCTCGAGAACATGGCTCGGGCCGGGATAGCCATTGAGCTCGGCGGCAAGCGCTAGGCCCATGCCGCGTCCGGCGTTGAGGTCGTCGACCTGCTGATGCGACAGCGCCTTGATCGGGCGCTGTTCGAGACCAGCATAGGGCTGGCTGGACTGCGCATTGGCGTCGCTGCACGACACGACGAAAGCGGCTGCGAGAAGAAGCAGGCGTCGCATGAGTCTGGCTCCCTGAAATCGATCCGGCCTGTCGAGCGCCGGTGTTGTTAAAGCAGATAGCTTGCTGGACGATCTTCGCCATGGCAACAAAGTTTGCCGTGATTGAGTAGCAGCATACGGAGCAGCCGATGGCGCCCCTGCCGACCGCGAACACCGATATCGTGCAGTTCTTCCACGAGTGGCTTCAGACCTTCGCCGGCTATGTCCGCGAGGTCGACTATGCCTCTGCCAGGCCACTGTTTCATCCGGATGTGCTGGCTTTCGGCACGCACAACGACGTGATCCCCGGCATCGATCAATGGGTCTCGACGCAATGGGACAATGTCTGGCCGAAGACGAGCGACTTTCGCTTCGTGATCGAGCGGGCCTCGATCCTAGCTTCATCCGACGGCACAATGGCCACCGTGATCGCGCCGTGGACCAGCACGGGCTATCATTCCGACGGCAGCACGTTTGCGCGTCCGGGCCGCGCCACCATGGTGTTTTCAAAGAGCGGTGACGGCTGGCTGTGCGTGCATTCGCACATGTCGCTCAACCGCGGTGTGCCGCAGGCGAGCTACGCCAATCGACCGGTAAAGGCCTGGTAGAAACAAAAAGGCCCCGAAGCATTCGGGGCCTTTCGATTTCGAGACGTGTGCCAGCTTACTCAGGCTGACCGATGCTCACCTTCAGCGAGCCGACGCCGTCGACGCCGCATTCGAGCTTGTCGCCGGGCTGGAGCTGCGACACGCCGGCCGGCGTGCCCGTCATGATGATATCGCCGGCGGCGAGCTTCACCTGCTGGGAGAGCTGCCAGATCGTCTCCGGCACGTTCCAGATCATCTGCTCGAGGTCGCCGGTCTGGGCTTCCTTGCCGTTGACGGTGAGCCAGATCTTGCCCTTCGAGGGATGGCCGATCTTCGAGGCCGGCTGCAGCGCCGAGGCGGGCGCGGAGCCGTCGAACGACTTGCCGATCTCCCAGGGCCGTTCCTTCTTGCGCGAGGCGATCTGCAGGTCGCGGCGGGTGAGGTCGATGCCGACGCCATAGCCGTAGACGTGATCGAGCGCCTTGTCGGCCGGGATGTTCAGCCCGCCACTCTTCAGCGCGACAATCAGCTCGACCTCGTGATGTAGGTCCTTGGTCAGCGGCGGATAAGGGATGGTGGCGCCATCGGGCACCAGCATGTCGGCATGCTTGGCGAAGAAGAACGGCGGGGCGCGCTCGTCATTGCCCATCTCGCGGATGTGCTCGAGATAGTTACGGCCGACGCACCAGATGCGGCGCACCGGATAGCGGCCGGCTTCGCCGACGACGGGAAGCGAGGCCTGGGGCGGAAGCGGAATGACGTAGGAGGCGGCGTTCATGAAGCGGTCTCGCTGCTCTTGAGGAATGTCCTTGGAAATGAACCTTGGAGTGACCCGATCCTATGCCGTGGCCGGGACCGGCGCCAGCGGACCAACGTCGTAGTGCTGCAGGCGGAAGAAGGAGGCGTAGCGTCCGCCGCGGCGCAGCAACTCGTCGTGCCGGCCCTGTTCGACGATCTCGCCGCCCTCGACCACCAGGATCGCGTCGGCATGCATGATGGTGTGCAGGCGGTGCGCGATCACGATGGTGGTGCGGTTCTGGCAGAGATGCTCGATCGCCTCCTGCACCTGCTTCTCCGACTCGGAGTCGAGCGCGGCAGTGGCTTCGTCCAGCAGGATGATCGGGGCGTTCTTGATCAGCGCGCGCGCCACCGCGATGCGCTGGCGCTGGCCGCCGGAAAGCTGGGTGCCGTGCTCGCCGACAGGGGTATCGTAGCCGAGCGGGAAACCGATGATGAAGTCGTGCGCGCAGGCGGCCTTCGCGGCTTCGACGATCTCGTCTTCGGTGGCGCCCGGCTTGCCGAAGGCGATGTTGTTGCGGATGGTGTCGCGGAACAGATAGACGTCCTGGCCGACATAGGCAGTCTGCGCCCGCAGCGATTTCCGCGAGACCGCATTGATTGACTGGCCGTCGATCACGATCGCACCTTGCGTCACCTCGTAGAAGCGCAGCAGCAGCGCCAGCACGGTCGACTTGCCGCCGCCGGAGGGGCCGACCAGCGCGGTGACCTTGCCGGGCTCGGCGACGAAGCTCATCCGGTTGAGGATTGTCTCATTCTCGCGATAGGCGAAGCTGACGTCGTTGAGCTCGATCCGCGCGTCCGAAAGTTTCAGCGCGGGCTTCTCTTCGTCGGAATGCTCGCTTGCCGGACTGTCGACCACCTCGAGCAACATGCGCGCGCCGACCAGCTGGCTGTTGAGGTCGATGTTGAGCCGCGCCAGTCGCTTGGCTGGCTCGGTCGCCATCAGGAACGCGGTCATGAACGAGAAGAACGCACCGGGCGTGGCGCCGAGCGCGACCACGCTGTAGCCGCCATAGAGCAGGCAGCCGGCCACCGCGAAGCCGCCGAGCATTTCCATCAGCGGATTGGAGCGGTTGGCGACGCGCGCCATCTTGTTGGCGTTGCGCTCGACGATCGCGATGTTCTCGTCGATGCGCTTCTGCATCGTCTCTTCCAGCGTGAACGCCTTGACCGTGCGGATGCCCTGCAGCGATTCCTGCATGGTCTCGAGGATGTCGGCGGTGCCGGTGAACTGGTTGAAGGCGAGGCCCTTGATGCGCTTCACCAGCTTGCGCAGGATCAGCATCGCCGGCGGCACCACCACGAGGCCGATGAACGACATCACCGGATCCTGCCACACCATCACGACGATCATGCTGACCAGCATCATGAAGTCGCGCCCGATGGCGTTGACCAGCATGTTGAGGACGTCGGTGATGGATTTCGCGCCGGAGGTCAGCCGCGCCAGGAACTCCGACGAGTGCCGCTCGGAGAAGAACCCGATGCTCTCGCGCATCAGCTTTGCGAACAGCTGGCGTTGGTTGTTGGCGAGGATCGCATTGCTGATCTTCGACAGGATCACGGTGTGGCCGTAGGTGGCCATGCCCTTGATGAACAGCAGGATCACCGTGACGCCGGACAGCATGGCGATCGCGCCGACGTCCTTGTCGACATAGGCCTTGTTGATGACCTGGCCGAGCACATAGGTCGCAGCCGCCGTGACGCCGGCCGCAACCGCCATCAGCGCGAAGGCGGTGAGGTAACGCCGCCAGTAGAGGATCCCCTGTTCCATGACCAGGCGGCGAATCAGGATCGCTGCGCCATAGGGATCGTCGGTGATTTTTCTAGGAAATTGGGCCATTCGCTGTCCATTGACGGCCGGGGCGAACTGCCCCGCGCGTCAGGGATCGATGGGCCTCTGTGCCCGCTCAGGGCGGGTTTTTCAAGTCCAATTAAGGACTTGCAAACGCTTTGATTTCAGGCCGAGGCGGCGTGGCGGAGCTCGCCATGGCGCTCGCGGAACAGCTTCTCTTCCCAGGCCAGCGCATGCGCAGCGATGGTCTCGAGATCCTCATATTGCGGCTGCCAGTCGAGCACGCTGCGGATGCGGTGGGTGTCGGCGCCCATGGTCATGATGTCGCCCGGGCGGCGCGGGGCGTACTGGACGGCAAAGCTGCGGCCCGATACGCGGCGGACGGCGTCGATGGTTTCCAGCACCGAATAGCCGCGGCCGTAGCCGCAGTTCAGCGTGGTCGAAGCGCCGCCGCGGCGCAGGTAGGAGAGCGCGGAGCGATGCGCCTGCGACAGATCGCTGACGTGGATGAAGTCGCGGATGCAGCTGCCGTCCGGGGTCGGATAGTCGGTGCCGAACACGTCGATCTTGGCGCGCTGGCCGGTGGCGGCCTCGACCGCGATCTTGAGCAGATGCGTTGCGCCGACGGTGGCGAGCCCTATGCGCGCCTGCGGATCGGCGCCGGCGACGTTGAAGTAGCGCAAGGTGACGTACTGCATGCCGTAGGCCGAGGCGACGTCGTGCAGCATGATCTCGGTCATCAGCTTCGACGAGCCATAGGGCGACAGCGGCCGCGTCGGCGCATGCTCGGGCACCGGCACCTGGTCCGGATTGCCGTAGACGGCGGCGGTCGAGGAGAAGATGAAGCGCTTGATGCCGCGCTTGACTGCGACGTTGAGCAGGTTGCGCGCGGTCATGAAGTTGTTGCGGTAGTAGCCGAGCGGATCGCGCATCGAATCCGGCACGACGACTGAGCCGGCGAAATGGATGATGCTCTCGATGTTGTGCTGGGCGATCACGCCCTCGAGCAGGTTCTCGTCGCCGGCATCGCCAATGAACAGCGGCACGCCTTCGGGCAGATAGGCGGAGAAACCGGTCGAGAGATCGTCGATCACAACGACGTCTTCGCCCGCTTCCGCGAGCGCCAGAACCGTGTGGCTTCCGATGTAGCCGGCACCGCCGGTGACAAGCACAGTCATATTCACACCCGTCTTCCGATCGTCGGCCGATGCTAACGTTTGTGAGGTGAAGACGGTGTTTCGGTGCGGCTGAACTGGTCACTATGCTTAATGTTGCGTATAGGAATGCGCGAAACGGAGCTCGAAGTGGCGAATTTTTCCGGCGATCTGCAGGTGATCGTGCCAAATCTGCACAGGCGCTATTCTGGCGTGACCGCGACCAACCGCATGGTCGCGCCGCGGCTGGCCAGGCTCGTGCGCGCGGCATGGTTCGGCTCGCACGCGCCGGACGGCATTGCGCAGCTGAGCTTCGGCGATTTCCTCAAATTCTGGCGCCATCCGGTGCCGCTGGTCTGGCACGCCCGCCGCAACAACGAGATGATCGCGGGCGTGCTGTTTCGCGCGCTCGGCTGGCCGTTGAAACTGGTGTTCACGTCGGCAGCGCAGCGCCATCACACCTGGATCACGCGCTGGCTGATCCGACGGATGGACGCCATCATCGCGACCTCCGAGATCTCGGCCTCGTTCCTGAAGGTGGGCGCGACCGTGATCCCGCACGGTGTCGACACCGATGTCTACGCGCCGCCGGTAGATCGTGCCGCCGCATTCGCCGAGAGCGGACTGCCCGGGCGCTATGCCATCGGCTGCTTCGGCCGCGTGCGCGCGCAGAAGGGCAGCGACGTCTTCGTCGATGCGATGTGCGCACTGCTGCCGCGCTATCCTGATTTCACAGCCGTCATCGTCGGCGCCATCACGCCGGAGCAGATGCCGTTCGCGAACGATCTGAAGAAGCGGATCGAGGCGGCCGGCCTGCAATCGCGCATCGTCATCACCGGCGAGTTGCCGATCGAGGATGTCCAGCGCTGGTATCAGCGGTTGACGATCTACGCCTTCACCTCGCGCAACGAAGGATTTGGCCTCACGCTGATCGAGGCGATGGCGGCGGGCAGCGCGCTTGTGGCGGCGCGCGCTGGAGCAGCCGAACTCGTCGTCGAGGACGGGGTCACCGGCGTGCTGATTCCGACCGGCGATGCGGCAGCCCTTGCTGCCGCGCTCGAACCCTTGATGCGTGACGTCGCGTCGGCAGTCGCGATGGGGCAGCGCGGGCGCGAGCGCGTTGTGGAAAAATTCAGCCTGGACGCGGAGGCGGCTGCGATCGCGGCCGTCTACAAGCCGCTGCTGTAGGCCGATCAGGTCGTGGCGCGCGAGGCATTCTCGCCGAGCACGCGCTGTGCGATCGCGACCACTTCGGCGGCCGAGATATCGCGCATGCAGCGGTGATCGTTCATGCGGCAGATCGTGCTCTGGCAGGGCTGGCAGGACAGCACGCTCTTGTCCTGCACGACGGTGGCGGCCAGGCCGTTGAGCGGCGCCCAGAGATAGGGGCTGGTCGGGCCGAAGATTCCCATGGTCGGTGTGCCGAGCGCGGCCGCGATGTGCATCAGCCCGGAATCGTTCGAGATCGCGACACCGGCCGCCGCCATGGCGAGCACGCCGTTGCGCAGGTCCGTTCCGGTGAGGTCCCGCACCTTGGGTCCGCCGGCCGCGACGATCTCCTGGGCCAGCCCCTTTTCCCCGGGGCCACCGATCACCCAGACTTCCAAGCCGCGTTCGACCAGCTGCCGGGCGGCCTCGGGATAGTAGGTCCACCGCTTGGAGACGCCGACCGAGCCGGGGGCGAGCGCGACGGCCGCGCCAGCGCTGAGGCCGTTGGCCTGCCGCCAGCGTGCGATCTCCTCGGCGGGAATCCGCAGCTGCGGCACCGGCCATTCCGGCGGCAGCGGCGCGCCGTCGGGCCGGGCGAGGGCGGCATTCTCGTCAATGAAGCGTGGGAGCTTGCTCTCACCCCAGCGCCATTGGTTGATCAGGCCGAACCGGGCCTCGCCGACCCAGCCGACCCGCTCGGGGATCCCGGCAAGCGTCGGCGCGATGGCCGCCTTCCAGGTCCGGGGCAGCACCAGCGCGGTGCCATAGCCTTGTTCCCGTAGCAGCTTCGCCAGG
Source organism: Pseudomonadota bacterium (assembly GCA_023390955.1). Taxonomy (GTDB): domain Bacteria; phylum Pseudomonadota; class Alphaproteobacteria; order Rhizobiales; family Xanthobacteraceae; genus Bradyrhizobium. The sequence continues at coordinate 8,745 of JAEWBW010000011.1, read as the reverse complement.
CCGAACTGGCGGCGAACGGCCAGCCGGCTGCGCGGTAGGTCCCAGACGATGCCCTGACGGACGCCCGGCATGTAATCGACCAGCGGGGCGCACAGGGTCGTGGTGACCATATCGACCGGCCGATTCGGCCAGCGCTCCCTGAGGACCCGCACAACCGTGTGATTCCTAACGAAATCGCCGATCCACATATAGGGAATGATCAGGATCGGACGGGTGTCGTCCCGATCGTAACCCTCAATATGCTGTGAATCTGAATTCATTCTCTGGCGCGGCCATGGACGGTTGGATGCGCTGGTTCGGTACAAGCTCTGCACAGGCAGGTAAAGGTCAGAGCCTGGACCGTCCAAAACCGCTTACACTTTGGCGGCTCATGGGCTACCGCAGCACCGCGCCGGTCGATTGCGCGTTTGGAGGAACGGGGTGACGGCATCGGTGCAGGAAACCACGGGAGCGATGTTACTCCGTCGCCTGCGTAGTCCCTTGGCATGGCGTGAGACCGTCGATTGGTTTGCGATCCTGACGGCGGCCTCGCTGCCCTGGTCGACATCGCTCCCGGCGATCTTCAACGTCCTGATGCTCGCCTGCATGCTGCCGTTTCTCGATCTGAAGGCGTTCGCGCGGTCGCTCGCGCGCCCGATCTCGGCTGCGCCTATCGCGCTCGTCCTGCTCGCGCTCGTCGGCACGCTCTGGTCGGACGCCAGCTGGGCAGCCCGGATGTATGCCGTCAATCCGACGGTCAAGCTGCTCGTGCTGCCGGTGTTGTTCTATCATTTCGAGCGCTCGTCGCGCGCGCACTGGGTGTTCATCGCCTTCCTGATCTCCTGCGCGCTCTTGTCTGTGGTGTCCTGGCTGGTCGCGTTCTACCCGAACCTCTCGATCAAGCCGGGCAATGTCGAGCGAGGGATCTTCGTCAAGGACTACATTGCCCAGAGCCAGGAGTTCACGCTCTGCGCCGTCGCGCTCGCCTATCCGATCGTGATGCTGTTGCGGGAGAAGCGGTTCTGGCTTGCCGGGCTGCTGACGGCGCTGGCGCTCAGCTTCTTCGTCAACATGGCCTTTGTCGTCGTCTCGCGCACGGCAATGGTGACGGTGCCGATCATGTTCGCGGTATTTGTGCTGCTGCACCTGCAGTGGCGCAGCATCGTCATCATCGTCTGTGCCATAGCCGCGCTCGGGGCGCTGGCATGGCAGACCTCTCCGTACCTCCGCAAGACCACCGACACCTTCTGGAGCGACTATCAACTCTACAAGGACAAAGGGATTTCAACGTCGGCGGGACTGAGGCTCGAGTTCTGGCGAAAGTCGCTCGGCTTCTTCGCGGAAGCGCCAATCAAGGGACACGGCACCGGCTCGACGCGTGGCCTGTTCGAGCAAGCCGCAACCGGCGGCAAGGACCAGGCTTCCAGTGAGGTGATCGGTAATCCACATAACCAGACGCTGAACGTGGCCGTGCAATGGGGCGTCATCGGTGTCGTCGTTCTCTACGCAATCTGGATTCTGCATCTGCTGTTGTTTCGCGGCGACGGATTGGCCAATTGGATCGGATTGCTGGTCGTGGTCCAGAACGTCTTCACCTCGCTGTTCAACTCCCACCTGTTCGACTTCCACCAGGGCTGGATGTACGTCCTTGGCGTCGGAATCGCCGGTGGCATGGTGCTCAGGCAGCAACGGTCCAAGCCGCAGCTGAGGGAAGCCGGTTCCTGACTTGCCGCGTTGTCACCAAGGGGACGCCAGCTCACAAGTCGTTGCTGGCAACTCCTGGCCAGATGGGCTATCAGCGCGGACAGGTTGCAACGAACTGGAATTCCATCGGTCGGCGGATGACGCGTCTTTCCAATCTCACCTCGCGCAATTTCCTGATCGCGCTCCACGACCTGCTTGCCACGGCCGCGGCGCTGTTCGTCGCCTTCTATCTCCGTTTCGAGGGCGGGCCGGGCTTCTGGGCGCGGCTGCCGCTGCTGTTGCAGATCCTGCCCTATTTCCTCGGCTTCAGCGTGGTCGTGTTCTTTCTCTTCAATCTGACCACGACGAAATGGCGCTTCATCTCACTGCCCGACGCGCTGAACATCATCCGCGTCGCGACCTTGCTGACGGTGACGCTGCTGGTGCTCGACTACATCTTTGTTGCACCAAATGTTCATGGCACCTTCTTTCTCGGCAAGGTCACCATCGTTCTCTACTGGTTCCTGGAGATCTCGTTCCTGGGCGCACTGCGGTTTGCATACCGCTACTTTCGCTACACGCGCGTGCGGCATCAGGCCAAGACCGGAGACGCTGCTCCGACGCTGCTGATCGGACGTGCGGCGGATGCCGAGGTTCTCCTGCGCGGCATCGAGAGCGGCGCCATCAAGCGGGTCTGGCCGGTCGGCGTGCTGTCGCCGTCGAGCGCCGATCGCGGCCAGCTGATCCGCAATGTTCCGGTGCTGGGAAGTATCGCCGACATCGAGGACGTGGTCGGTGACTTCGCCAAGCGCAGCAAGCCGATCGCGCGGCTGGTGATGACGCCGTCCGCCTTCGAGCCCGAGGCCCATCCGGAGGCCGTGCTGGCGCGGGCACGAAAGCTCGGTCTGATCGTCAACCGCATGCCGTCGCTGGAAAGCGGCGACGTGCCGCGGCTCACCGCGGTCGCGGTCGAGGATTTGTTGCTGCGTCCGAGCGAGAAGATCGACTATGCGCGGCTGGAAGGGCTGATCAGGGGCAAGTCGGTCATCGTGACCGGTGGCGGTGGGTCGATCGGGTCGGAGATCTGCGAGCGCGTCGTCGCGTTCGGCGCGGCGCGCCTCCTGGTGATCGAACATTCCGAGCCCGCGCTCTATGCAATCACCGAAGCGCTTGCGGCTGAGGAGACCGGCGCCGAGATCGATGGCCGGATCGCCGACATCCGCGATCGCGAGCGGATCATGCGCCTGACGGCGGAGTTCAAGCCGAACATCGTGTTCCATGCCGCAGCGCTCAAGCACGTGCCGATCCTCGAGCGCGACTGGAGCGAAGGCGTCAAGACCAACATCTTCGGCTCGATCAACGTCGCCGACGCGGCGCTTGCCGCCGGCGCTGAGGCGATGGTGATGATCTCGACCGACAAGGCGATCGAGCCGGTCTCGATGCTCGGTCTCACCAAGCGCTTTGCCGAAATGTATTGCCAGGCGCTCGACCACGATCTGGCGGCAGGGGCTGCCGGGGCCAAGCCGCCGATGCGGCTGATCTCGGTTCGGTTCGGCAACGTGCTGGCGTCGAACGGCTCGGTGGTGCCGAAATTCAAGGCGCAGATCGATGCCGGCGGTCCGGTGACCGTCACGCACCCCGACATGGTCCGCTACTTCATGACCATCCGTGAAGCCTGCGATCTCGTCATCACCGCGGCGACCCATGCGCTCGGGTCCGCGCGCTCGAACGTGTCGGTCTACGTGCTCAATATGGGCCAGCCGGTAAAAATCGTAGATCTTGCCGAGCGCATGATCCGGCTGTCCGGGTTGCAGCCGGGCTACGACATCGAGGTCGTGTTCACGGGGATGCGGCCCGGCGAGCGGTTGAACGAGATCCTGTTTGCCTCCGAGGAGCCGAAGGTCGAGATTGGCGTCCCCGGCATCATGGCCGCGCGACCCAACGAGCCGCCGATGCAGACGCTGCGCAAATGGATCGCGGCGCTCGATCAGGCTATCGCCCGCGACGATCGCGCGACGATCCGGACGATATTGAAGGACGCTGTTCCGGAATTCGGATCGACTGCCGCCTGATGACGCAATCTTCGGGAAAGATCGCGCCGGGAAAGATCATCGTCGCGAGCCAGCACTATCCGCCGGATCCCAGCACGACCGCGGCGATCATGGCCGAGATCGCCTGCCGCTTGGCGTCCGAGCACGATGTGCTCGTGCTGTCCGGCATGCCCGGTGCCATGCCGGAGCCGGGCGGTGTTGGAAAACCGCGTGTCGTTCCCGTCAAGAACCGGATGCCCGGCAAGGCCGCGCTGGTTAAGCGCGGATGGGCCGAGCTGCTGTTTGCGCTGCGCATCTTCTTCGCGCTGCTGCGAGAGCTCAGGCGCGGCGATGTCGTGCTCACCGTGACGGCGCCCTTCATGCTGCCCTACACGGTCGCAGCCGCAGCCAAACTGAAGGGCGCGCGCTCGGCGCTGATCATGCATGATCTGTTTCCCGATGTGCTGGTGATGGCGGGACTGCTCAAGCCGTATTCGATCGTGACGCGGGCCATACGAGCGGTGAACGCCTGGATGTTCCGCACCCTCAACGCTGTCATCACCATCGGACGCGACGCCGAGCAACCGCTGCTTGGCTATCGCGGCATGACGCGGAACAAGATCCGCTTCATCCCGAACTGGGCGACGCTCGTGCCAGCGGTGCGTCCGGTGACGGCGGACAATGCGTTTCGCCGCGCGCTTCCGAAGCGTTTTCTCGTCGGGCTCTCGGGCAATCTCGGCTTTACCCACGATCCCGAGATCGTGTTCGAAGCAGCTCGGTTGCTGCAGCAGGAGACCGACATCGGTTTCCTGTTGTCTGGCTGGGGCATCGGCTTCGACCGGCTGAAGCAGCTTCAGGCGGAGGCGAATCTGCCGAACGTGTCTTTCCTGCCGCGTGTTGCGGACGCGGAGCTCGAGGCGCTGCTCACCGCGGCCGATGTCTGGATCATTCCCTACCGGAACAACGTCGCTGGTGTGTCGGTGCCGAGCCGGTTCTATAATCTGCTGGCGGTCGGCCGGCCCGTCATCCTCGTGTCCGAGCCGGAGGCAGAGGCCGCATTGACTGTTGTCGAGAACGGGCTCGGCTGGGTCGTGGCGCCGGGCCGGGCCGACGAGCTCGCGAAGGCGATCCGCGCGGCGTCCGGTTCGGACGCGAGCTTGATGGCGGAGCGGGCCGTGAAGGCTGCGGCTCGGTTCGACCGGGCTGCCTCGATGAATGCATATGCAGGCTTGATCAACGAATTGTTGCGTCATCCGGAATTGGCGGAGCCGTCATGAACAGCGAGTGCAAACCGGTCGTGCTGGTGACGGGCGCCAGCGGCTTCGTCGGACGCCACCTCGTCCCGACCTTGCTGCAAGCCGGCTGGTCGGTTCGTCGCGCGGTGCGCCGTTCCGGGGGATTGCCCGACGAGGTCGTGATCGGATCCATCGGTCCCGACACCGACTGGCAGGCGGCGCTTGATGGCATCGATGCAGTCGTTCATCTTGCCGCCCGCGTTCATCATAAGAACGAGGAACATGCGGTCGAGCTTTACCACAATGTGAACACGGCGGGCACGCTGCATCTGGCGCGGTCCGCTGCGGCCGCCAGCGTGCGCCAATTCATCTTCGTCAGCACCGTGCTCGTGCATGGCCGCAGCAATGATGGCCGTGCGCCGTTCAGCGAGGACGACATCGTGACCCCGCGCGGCCTGTACGGAATGTCGAAGGCCGCCGCCGAGGCGGGTCTCAAGACACTGGCCCGTGACACCGATATGAACATTTCGGTGATCAGGCCGCCGCTGGTCTACGGCGCCGGCGCCAAGGGAAATTTCGCGCTACTGAGCAAGGCAGTGAGCGTCGGGCTGCCGCTTCCGGTCGCCTCTATCCGCAACCAGCGTGCTTTCGTCGCAGTCCAGAATCTCTCGTCATTCGCCCTGCGCCGCCTCAACCATCCCGGTCGCGCGAGCAATTTCGAGATATTCCTGGTAGCCGACCGTGAACAGGTCTCGACGCCCGAATTCATCGAGCGGCTGGCGAAGGCCGCTGGTAAGAAGCCCCGGCTGTTTTCGATGCCGCAGGCACTGCTGAGCTCGATGCTCAGTGCGATCGGCCGGCAGGACACCCATGACAGCCTGATCGGCTCGCTCGAGCTCGACCTGTCCAAGGCGATTGCGACCGGTTGGCAGCCGGAAGTGTCGCTGGACGAAGGCCTGCGGCTGGCGCTGTCGGCTCAGGACGCCTGACGTCGAGAGAACCGCCGCAGCACGAGCGCGACCGCGACCGCTCCCGCAGCCAGCGCAATCGTCGTCGCCATCGCCAATCCTGCGCGAATGGTGATAACGGCAAGCAGCGCGAGCAGAATATTGAGCAGGAAGACCTCGCCGACCACGCGGGACACCGTGAAGCCATTGTCGGTGGCGCGCTGGTAGAAGTGCGAGCGATGCGCCGCCCAGAACGGCTCGCGTCTGAGGATGCGGCGAAACAGCGTTATGGTGGAATCGGCGAGATAGTACGCCGGCAGCAGCAGCGCCGCAGCGATCTGCCCGTGCCAGGCAAGCTGGAGCAGGCACCAGCCGAGCAACAGGCCGATCGGAAGGCTGCCGACGTCGCCCAGAAACACCCGTGCAACGGGTCGGTTGAACGGCGCAAAGCCGAGCAGGGCGCCGCACAGCGCTGCGGCGAGGAGCGCTGCCGGCCAGGGTAGTTCGCCGAGCCAGCCGAGCAGCGCGAGCGCGGCGGTGACCGGCACCACCTCCGACACTGTCATCAGGTCGAGCCCGTCCATGAAGTTGACGAGGTTCACGAACCAGACGCCGGCGAGCAGGATGAGGCCGTGTTCGAGCGCGGGCGGCAGGACTGGTGCGATCCGCTGCGCCTCCGGCGCGGTGAGCACGATGACGGCCACGGCAGCGGCCTGCAACAGCAGCCGGAGTACGACCGGCAGGGGCCGGATGTCATCGACAAGACCGACCAGCGCGATCAGCAAGGTGGCGACGATCAGCGCCGGTGATAGCATCGCGCCCAACCAGGTCGTCCAGATCGCACCGACCAGCAGGGTCGCGGCGATCACGGCAATGCCTGCGCCTTGTGGCGTCGGGATGCGATGTGAGGAGCGCGCGTTCGGCCGCGCCAGCGCATAACGTTGAAGCAGTGGCCGGCTTAGCCAGGTGATGACGGCCGAGAGCAGGGCCGCGATCGCGATTGCCGTCAGCAATGCGATTGCGATGCTCACTCCGGCACCTGCTCCGGCACCACGATCGGTGCGGATCCCTGCGCGGCCTTCTCTGCGCTGAGGATCCAGACCAGGCCCCCGATTGCGCCGACGAAGAAGGTGACGGCGCCGAATAACAGCGAAACGTTGACGCCTTCATTGGCCGCGAGGCCCGCAAAGCCGAAGGCGAGCGCCATGGTCGCTTCGCGCACGCCCCAGCCGGCGATCGAGATCGGCATCATCGTGATCAGCTTCACCGGTGGCACGAGCACGAAGGCCTCGCCAAATCCGACCGGCGCCGCGATCGATTGCACGACGCACCAGGCGATCACCACGGTCAGTACGTGCACCAGCAACGACAGCGTCACGAGGATCGGTCCACGCGAGCGGTTGAAGATGACCCGATTGGCGATCACCGCGCAGGCGTGAACGTGGTGTGTCGCCCACCAGCTTTTCAGCCACGGCCATTTCAGCGCGCCGAGCACCAGGAATCCGAACCCGGCCGCGAGCGCGATGAGGTCCAGCAGCGTCAACGCAGAACGTCCTTGCGGATCGGTGATGAGGCGATAGCTCCAGGGCAGGCTGGCGGCGATGACAACAGCGAGCGCGATCAGTCCGACCGCGCGATCGACGAAGATCGAATAGGTCGCCGCGCGCCAGCCGGCGCCGGCGCGCGCGACGAGCCAAAGTCGGACCGCATCGCCCCCGATCGCCGAGGGCAAGGTCTGGTTGAAGAAGGTTCCGATGACGTTGTAGCGCATCGCCCGGCCGAGCTCGAGCGGCGCACCGCACGCCGCGCTGATCTCGCGCCAGCGCAGCACGCCGACGAATATCTGCAGGAACGTCACCGCGACCGCGAGGGCAAGCCAGAGCAGGCTGTTGAGAGTGATGCGCGAGACCAGCTCTGACAGGTTGACCTTGCGCAGCGCCAAATAGAGCAGCGCTCCGGAAACCACGATCTTGGCTGTCGACAACAGAATTCGGCGCATCTCGCCCGCGTTTGAACAGGATTGGCAATGAAAGTCATCATTCGACGCCGCGCGCCGAATTTGGCCGCTTTGGTATGGTTTTGGCGCTGATCTTGCAATAGCCCTTCTCTGGCCTTGGTGAGGCTTTCGGCTATTGCGACCATGGCGATGCCGCAGGTAAAAGCGGCGTCGACGGTGCCCTGAAGAGTTCTTGGGAACAGGATGACAGATCAGGCGATTTTGGTGACGGGTGCGGCCGGCTTCATCGGCTTTCACGTTGCCCGACAGCTTCTGGCGGAAGGCCGAACGGTCATCGGCCTCGACAATATCAACGACTATTATGATCCCGCGCTGAAGCGGGCCCGGCTCGACGTCTTAACGCCCGATCCCCGTTTTTCTTTCGTGAAGGCCGATCTCGCCGATCGCGCCGCGATTGCTGCGCTCTTCGCCAAGCATCGCTTCGAAATTGTCGTGCATCTCGCCGCCCAGGCCGGCGTACGCTACTCGATCGACAGTCCGCACACTTATGTCGATTCCAATCTGCAGGGTTTCCTCAACGTGCTCGAGGGCTGCCGGAACAACGGCTGTCGTCATCTCGTCTACGCCTCGTCATCTTCGGTTTACGGCGCCAACACAAAAATGCCGTTTGCCGTGCAGGACCGCACCGATCATCCCGTGAGCTTCTATGCGGCCACCAAGAAGGCCAATGAGGTGATGGCGCAGTCCTACAGCCATCTGTATCGGTTGCCTGTCACGGGCCTGCGCTTCTTTACCATCTATGGGCCATGGGGACGGCCGGATATGGCCATGTTCCTGTTTACCAATGCCATCATGGAGGGCAGGCCGATCCGGCTGTTTAACCATGGAAAAATGCGCCGCGACTTCACCTATGT
>JAEWBW010000644.1 GCA_023390955.1 Pseudomonadota bacterium | reverse complement strand
AGGTCGGCGAAGGCGCGGGAGAGCAGCACGGTTCGGCCGAGCTGCTTGGTCAGGCTTTCGAGACGCGAGGCCATGTTGACGGCCGGGCCGATCACGGTGAAGTCGAGCCGCGAGCGCGAGCCGATATTGCCGTACATGACGTCGCCGACATGGGCGCCGATGCCGTAATTGAGCGGCGCGCGGCCATTGTCCTTGTTGCGCTCGTTCAGGGCCGCCATGGCCTGTCGCGCTTCGGTCACGGCGTGGAGCAGATTGGCACCGGCCTTGGCGTCGCTGAGCGGGAAGATCGCGAGCAGGCCGTCCCCGATGAATTTCAAGATCTCGCCGCCATGCTTGGCGATCGGCTCGCTCATCGCGTCGAAATAATCGTTGAGGAGATCGATGACGTCGTCGCGCGGCCAGTTGTCGGAGATCTTTGTGAAATCGCGCAAATCGCAGATCAGGATCGCGGCGCGCACCGTGGTGCCGCTGCCGCGGCGGGTGGCGCCGGCCAGGATCAGCTCGCTGGCATGGGAGCCGACATAGGTTTCGAGCAGCGTGCGCGCCAGGCGGTTCTTGATGCGGATCTCGCTGACCAGCGCCAGCACCGGCAGCAGGCGCTTGAGGTCGGCGACATGCGCCTCGTCGAAACCGCCGGGGGCATCGGTCGCGAAGGTGACGAGATGGCGCTTGCCGAGCGTATGGTAGAGCGGCCAGGCCACGTAATCGGTGAGGCCCTTTGCGCGCATCTCGTCGTAGACGGCGTGCTTACGGCCGAGCGCCGGATCGCGCGCGAGATTTTCGCGCACCTCGGTGGCGCCGTCCTGCAATTCGTTGGCGGGGCTGCCGATATATTCGGAGCGCGTGCGGACGTCGTAATCGACGCCCGAAATCTCAGCCTCGCGCATGCCGTCCTGCCACATGAAGCGGGCGCCGAGCCATTGCGGATGCTGGATCAGGATATGCAGCGAGGCGCGCTTGAGCGGAATGCCGGCCTGCTGCAGGCGCAGGCACATCTCGGCAAAGATGTTGTCGATGAAGCGCTGGTCGTGGGTCTCGTTGGTCAGCCAGGACAGCACGCCATCGACGGGATGCGCAGCGGACGACGAAAAATTGGGCGGCGCGTTCATGGCGGACTCACTCATAGCTGAATTCTGGCCGGGGACCGGCTTTGGCAGTGCAGCATATGTCGTGCGTCGGGGGGCCGGCGTCAATGGAGCAGAAAGCGCTTCGGCCAAATCCGTCATCCTGAGGCGTTCGCGTAGCGAGCCTCGAAGGATGCGCGGCCCCGATGCAGCCACAGCCGGGCCGTCGCCCTTCGAGGCTCGCTTCGCTCGCACCTCAGGGTGACGGAGAACGAATCCTACCATCGTGCGAATCTGAAAAGCGCTCCGGCCCGCCTGTCATCGCGGGCCGGAGCCAGGGAGGAATTTATGCCCCCTTCTCGCCGCTCATGACGGGGCCGAACCGTTCCCAGCTCTCGCCCTTGAACCGCATCATCTGCAGTTGCTCGATCGGTGCGAAGTCGGTCGGGCTGGTCTTGATGCGCGTGCCCGGCAGATAGATGCCGATCTCGAAATCGAGATTGGCGGCCTGCTTCATGATGTTCTCGCGCGTCAGATCGTCCTTGCATTGCCGCAGGACCTGCTCGAGGCCCTTTGCGACGCCATAGGCGAACACGGTGGCGGCATCGTCGAGGTCGCCTTCCGGATACCATTTGGTCATGAACGCGCGCCACTCGTTCATGGCGGGATCGTTCTTCCACTCGGCGTCCTTGGGATCCTTGAGATAGGCGGTCGACAAAATGCCTTGCGCGTTCTCATAGCCCGCGGGCTTGATGACGCCGCCGATCGAGCCCGAGACGTTGGTCAGGAACTGGACCGGATTCCAGCCGAGCTCCTTCACCTTCTTGATCGCCTGCGCCGCGAATTTCGGCGTTGCGATGTTGAAGAGGATGTCGGCATTGGCGCCCTTGATCTGGACGACCTGGGAATCGACCGTCGGCGAGGAGGTCTCGTACGGTGCTTCCACGACGATCAGCTTGCCGGCCTGGTCGCCGAGGCCCTCCTTCAGGCCGATCAGATAGTCCTTGCCGAAATCATCGTTCTGATAGAGCACGCCGATGGTCTTGCCGGGATAGTTTTGCAAAATGTACTTTGCATAGATGCGCGCTTCGACCTGGTAGCTCGGCTGCCATCCCATCGTCCAAGGAAAGTTCTTGGGATCGTTCCACTTGGCAGCACCGGTCGAGACGAACAGCTGCGGCACCTTCTTGGCGTTCATGTATTTCTGGATCGCCGTGTTGCCGGGCGTTCCCAGCGGGTTGAACACCAGCAGCACCTCGTCACTCTCGACCAGCCTGCGTGCCTGCTCCACTGTCTTCGGCGGGCTGTAGGTGTCGTCATAGGTGATGAACTCGATCTGCCGGCCGTTGATGCCGCCTTCCGCGTTGATCTTCTTGAAGTAGGCCGCTTCGGTCTTGCCGATGGTCGCGTAAGCCGACGCCGGGCCGGAATACGGCATGATGTTGCCGACCTTGATCGTGGTGTCGTTGGCGCCGGGATCGTATTTCTTCTGCGCGTTGGCGCCGGTCAGTCCGGAGACAATCGCTGTCGCGATTGCTGCGGTGTAGATCAGGTTGCGGCGAGTCGAATGCATTGCAGTGCTCCCATGCTGATCATTCCATGAGCCTCTCACGGGCTCTTGGGTGGGCCGAGTATGCATGAGGCAGGACTTGCAACCAACTGAGCAAACGTCGTGCATAATTCCGCACGAAGAGATTTCGGCAGCGCGGGATGATGGAACTTTGCGGATGCATTCTGCGCCGTTGGTGTCGACCGGCACTCGCTCCTCGTCATTGCGAGCGCAGCGAAGCAATCCAGAATCTTTCCGCGGCGACGGTCTGGATTGCTTCGCTGCGCTCGCAATGACGGAGCATGTGGCACTCGCTCGCACTCCCAACCACCGCTGTCATGCCCCGCGGAGGCGGGGCATCCAGTACGCCGCGGCCGATGTGGTGAAAGCGAACTCTCTAACGCAGGCCTCTGGAATACTGGATCGCCCGCCTTCGCGGGCGATGACACGGAATATGAGGCGCAGACGCACCATCTCATCCTCGCGGCTTGTTTCGCCCGAGCTTTGCTTGTCGCTTCACCCTCTCATCAAGAGGGCGCAGGGAAGACCGGGTGCCGGCTGGCACCCGCGGTCCGCTGCGCGAATAGGATACGCGCAGAAAAACCGCACAGCAGCATACAGGTGACGCCGGAACACCCGGCCTTCCCTGCGCGATGGTTTGACGACTTATGCCGCGCTCTCCCGGGAGCCAAACTTCCTTCTGGCCTCCCTCACCCCCACGAATTAGCGATGCACGTCTCCCGGTTGGGCTCGTTGCACCTTCGCAAAGGCTTGACCGTAGCAATGACGGCCAGGACCACACGTCTATATTTTGGCATTCGGTGAAACACGCCGAAACTACAAAAACTCTATGAAATACGAGGTTTTGCGTTACCTTGATCCGGGCTGTTTCAGCGGGCTTCACCAAAATAAGGGCCCGGCCCTAGGCTTTCCAGCGTCCGCACGACAAACTGGAAGTCCGAAAGCCAGGCCCTTTGGTCTCAAGCCTTTGGAGCCGAAACCACATGAATACTAGCATTGCTGCCTCCCCCGCCGACAAGCGGGGCCGCAACAGCAGCGTCATCTTGACCGACCGCATGTGCGAAAAGCGGGTCGCCAAGCGGACGAAGTTTTACGACCGGAAATGCCCTGGCCTCTACGTGAGCATCACCACCACGGGCGTCGCGACCTTTTCCTTCAAGTTCACCGATCGGCAGACCGGCAAGCAGCGCACCGGCTGGCTCGGCGTATACAATCCCGAGACTTTCACGGTCGAAGACGCCCGCAACAGGGTTTACGGCCTCAAGGCCATGGGTGGTGAGGCGCTCGCCGAGACCTTCCGGGATCAGAAGACCGCGAAAGCCAGGCGCGGCAAAACCGTCGGCGAGATCATCGACGAGCGCATCGCGTGGATGAAGACGCTGGTCAAGAAGCCCGACGGCGAGATGCGGCCCCGGCTGGAAAGCTGGGAGAACACCGCGAGCCATCTGAACCGCTTTATCCGGCCTCGCCTCGGCAAGAAGCTGGCCATGGAGGTCACCAAGCACGACATCGCCACGCTCTCGAACGACATTGTCGCGGGCAAGTTCGGCAAGCGTTCGGTCAGCAACGCGCGCCACATGCGCAAGGCAGCCTCGGGCCTGTTCAACTGGGCTGCTGAGGCCGGCCGCGACTACGTGACCGCCAGCCCCTGCATCAACCTGCCCAGGCTGGACCCCGAACATCCCCGCACCCGCGTTCTGTCCGAGGAAGAGATCAGGATCTTTTGGCACGGCCTCGATCGTGAGGACTTGCCATGGGACCGCCGCACTCGCCTCGCGCTCAAGTTCGAGTTGGTCACCATGTTGCGCTCACGCGAACTTCTTGGTGCCCATCGGGACGAGTTGTTTGACCTCGATGGCGACTACCCGCGCTTCGATGTCCCACTCAAGCGGGTCAAGAAGCGGCGTGTGATCCAGCAGCCTCTGTCTGACCTTGCCGTCAAGATCATCAAGGAGGCATCGACCTCGGATGATCAGCAGTTCGTCTTTGAGAGCCCCGTGTACAAGGGCCAGCCGATCCACCGCAAGGCGATGGCGGACGCGCTGCGCGGTACCAAGCATGAGACGAACAAGAACAAGACAAAGACACCCGGCCTTTGCGAGCTGCTGGGCCTGAAGCGGTTCACGCCGCACGACCTGCGCCGGACGGCGGCGACCCTGGCGGGCGATCTCGGCTTCGACGACGCGTGGATCGCGAAATGCCTCGACCATGCTGCAAGCAAGAAGGCCGAGGTCGTGGTGCCGACCGTCACCGGCAAGGTCTACAATCACAGCAAGCGGATGAAAGAGAAGCGCGCGGTGCTGGATGGTGTCGCGCTGGAACTGCGGCGCATTCTTGGGATGCCCATCGCCAAGAAGACCGGCGAAGGTCGCCCGCGAGGCACATCAGACGCCGACCGTCTACAGCGGCAGCCGCCCTTGGTCCTCTGACCAATCGATGAGGTCGAAGAACATTCCTCTCTTCAGCATCTCGGTCTCCAGATTTCCGGCGTGCTGTTTCCAGTCCGGCGTCTCACGGACTCGAAAGCGGGGAGCCTCACCTGCGGCCTTCTGCGCATCATCGGAAGCCAACGCGCCACGGACGCTTTCGTACATCATCGTGAGGCTGTCGCTTGTAAACGCGCGATAATCCATTCCACATCCCGTAAAGCTGCGGCGGGCTAAAGTGCACGAGTTCGGTTGCGCTGGTTGGGCCGATGTTGATGGAAAGCAGTTAAGGGAGCTTTATCACATCTCGTTCCTCAACCGTTCGGGAGGCGTTCTGGTTGACGGCTACAACACAACCTAGAAACGCGGTTGCGGTTGTGCGAGGTGTATTCACGGATGGAACGCCTGAGTGTGCGATGTCCCTTGGGCTTCGACAACATTGGCAATCTCGGCTTCGACGACGCAGCATCTATCCCCAAAATGATCCCTGATCTTGTGGCTCCTCGTTCAGCCACACCAGAGCTTCGCGAGTAGCGAGCCTGAGAAGTCGTTCTTCGGCAGATGCAGAAGGGGATTCCTTGCTGAGGTACAGAAGGAAGCCGTGACCGTCCCGGAAGAGCGCTTCCCTGCCTTCGCAAGGTTGGAGCGATTCCGCATCGAGGATCGGAATCGTCCTGGAGCAAATCAATTCCATTGCGCTGGGCTCCACTCGTTGGGGCACTACGCCAGAATGTTTGGAGATCGACGCTGAACGCCTGGGAGCAAAAGCAGTCCCATCTGCGTACTACTGGAACGCGAATCAAAATCGTTCGAAAATCAATGAGCGATAGTGTCGATTGCGGTCGTTAACAAAGGATTTAGGGTCCAAATGGGCTGAGGCAGGTGGACGTTAGGAATCGGTCTGGATTAGCTGCCCCGATCACGATTGGAGGATGAACACTCTGGCATATGGAGGGCGAGGAGTAACGTAGAAGCGCGAGCTACAAGCTGCGCATGTCAAGTTCTCGGCAACGTCAATGCGCAATCCTGGCGACAACCTTCCCAAGCGACAATTGGGACATTCCCTCCTATTCAAAAATCCAAGGATGTCCGTCTCGCTCATTTTGTTGAGCCGCACGTCACGCTCCGAAAGAATGCTTGATATGTCTCGCTAGTATGAGAGCGACGTCGGTATAGCGACCACCTGACCAATATTGATCACAAAGGGTCAGAAATGTCAGCGCAAGAATTGCAATCAGTACGCCCTTGAACATAGCAGGCCTCATCAATGAAGAGACTGCCAACCGAGCAGAATGAACTGAGTGTATGTCGTTCCGTGTCGCGGCTGCGACCTTTGCGATCGCAATATGCTGGCAACAGATTATGATTTTTCTGTTAAGGGGGCGCTTTGAAGCAGTCGTGGTTTAACTAGATCCGCCTCGTCGCATTTCACGCATACTGGGCCACGCTTCTTGTCCGATGGCATGAACGTCATCGGCCGTTTACACTTCGGACAGGTCGGCCAGTTCGGGAGCTTGGACATGGTCGGACACTTTAAGAAGCGCCGAGCGCGGTCAATTTGATCTGCCTCAAATCTGCCGGCTGTAGTGCTGGTTGGACGATTAGGTCGCGCAAGACGACTTACGATAATTGCAGGAGGCGTCAGTCGGGCGGCTGTAACCCCGGTGAGTGCAGCCACTCGGTCATGTGCGAGCCCGTGTCGCACTGACGCGCCTTCCGAAGAAGCTGCTCGCGCTCCGCCCCTGGTTGAAGATTGCCAGCTTTCTCGCGAAGCCGAACGGCCTCAGCCGCTAACCGGATTTCCAAACTTTCAGCCTGCTTGATCCTGCGCCGTTCTGACATCGCGGAATGCTCCGTGAGGCCCCGACCTCAACGTCCCGGCAACGCAGCGGTTCAGGCTCTCACACGAGTTAGGTCTTAACAAAAATCAAGTGGGCGACGCCCCGAATAGGAACTTTCGGTTCCCCTTCGCGCTATTCTGGCGCCGACCGCCGCCGGTCGGTGCGGCCCCGGTCCCTTCAACCTGCGGACCCCCAGCCGGAGCCGGGGCCGTCTCTTCATCAGTCGCAATCGAGTGCTCTGTCTGCGAGAATACTGACGGGCGTTTGCCGGAACCGTCTCGGCGTTGGGACCACGCGGCCGAACCGAGGCGAAGAAGAAAATTCTGCTTCGGGGCACTGCCGATCCCGATCCTCCGAAAAACCTACTACGGGAGGTAACTAGTTTCGAGCGCACCGGCGCTCGGATATGCTGCAGTCAAACATTTCGGAAGGTCCCCCCCCCGGCCCCCGTTGAATCAACAGGACCATTGCCAGCCCCATCTATGCGCTTTCGGCCTGCGGCTGGCCTCGACATCGTCCGACCTCGCGCAGCTCACTGGCGGCCATCGTACTGGCTCGGTCTCCCGTAATCCCGTCGGAGCCCGGATCTCTTAGTAGCCTTCGCGCTCACCAATCAGGAAGAGCAGACGTCGGGCAGCCGCGTCCTTGGCTAGAAGTGCATTGGCCAACACCTGTTCACGCGCGACCGGGTCGAGCGGCAGGCTGTCGCCTGACTGCAAAGGCCTGTTTAGGAATCAAGCCCGGCCACGGATCCGTTCGCGCTTGGATACCATTTCAGATGCCTCCGTCGTCGCGCTGCCTAGGTTGCTGCGTCGGCTGCTGATTCCGATAGGGCTGCGTCGCCTGCGGCTTGCCGTAGGGCTGCGTCGCGCCGCCATAGGGTTGGGTCGGTGCCGTGCCGCCCTTGGAGACCCTGATCAGCTCCAGAGCGCAGGTTCTGAATGTCAGCGCCACCTTCGCCGAGCCGGTCATATCGAGTACCCACGGTCGCTCGCTGCCCTCGTCGAAGCGCAACCAGAATTGTTTGGCCGCCGCGAAGTCGATCAGGAATTGATCGATGCTGGTTTTCTGGGGCGTGATGTAAAACTCAAGAGTCTGCAGCGGATACCGTCTGCCGTCGTTGCCGGTGACGTGCTGCACGTAGCCGATGGCGTTGCCATTCAGAATCGCGTTGCGATCCACGCCGATGGTCAACGGAATATCGATCTTGCTGCCGTCTTCCGGGAATCGCCACGACGCCTTCATCACATGGCCCGTGAGATAGGTGTCGCCGGAGAAGTATTTGATCATGAAGGACGCGCCGTCGTTGCGGGTGCTCGACATGCCGCAGATGGGTTTGCCGCCGACCATGTTGCGGAAAGCGCGCCAGTATCCGCTGTTCATGAGATCCTCCGCACTGGCAGGAAAGGATGCCGACAGCAGCGTGGCGGCAGCAAGCAGAGATCGCTTCATTGACTCAGGTACCCCTGTTGACGTGATGGTCCGGTGGGCGCTGGCAGTGCCGATAATTCGGCGTGCCGTCTTGGTCCTCGGGCAACCAAAAGAGAGGCGTGTATGCCCACTGGATGAGAGGGCAGTAGAGTACATCGTCAGATGCCACCGTCATCGCGCCGCGTAGGTTGCTGCGCCGGTCGGGCGTTTCCGAAGGGCTGCGTCGCCTGCGGCTTGCCGTAGGGCTGGGTGGCCTGCGGTGCGCGGTAGGGCTGCGTCGGCACTGGCTGCGACGACACGTCATTGCCGTCGATGTAGGACGCGCACTTGATGAACGTCGGCGTAATGTCGCCGCTGCCGGTCAGGTCGGCATACCACGACTGCTCGTTGCCATCGGGGAAGCCGATGTTGAGCTTATTCGACGCGGCGAACTGCTTCAGGAAGTCCCCGATGTTGTCGCGCCGGATGACGACGGTGATCGATGCAAACCCCGGACCGTCTGCGGTTTGGGTCGTGGCGACGCCGTAGAACGGTTCACCGCCATCAAAGTTGATCCAGACGTTGAGCTTGACACCGGAATTGAACTTCCACGACGATTTGAAAGCCTGCACGAACACGTTGCCTTGGGCCGAGTATTTGACCATCAGCGAGCGTTGCCGGTCGTTGGAGTTGACTCCCATACCGCAGAGCGCGGGACCATTGCCCGCAGCGACGTGAAACGCCGACCAGCCTCCGCTGGTCTTCAGGTCCGTGATCTTCGGCAAGTTGCTGTAGGCCGCAAGGGCCACAGTCGTGCTGGTCACGGTCACGAAGAGCGCGGCAGCGGCGGCGAGGAGAGATCGGTTCAAGTCAGGTACTCCTTACTGATGGTCGATGATGGAAGGCGGCCTTCGCTCGGTCTCGACGTAGACGACGCGCTCGCGCGAGGCGAAGCTGGTCACGGCCCAAACCATCGCGGCGACTCCGCGCACATGTTGTGCAGATCGTCCCGGCGACGGGAGCGCGCAACGAACGCACGCAATAGCGTCTTCAACAGTCACTCCTTGTTTAAGCGGAGGAGAACTTCTAGCTGGCGCTGCCAGTACAACTTCGCGCAAGTCAGCGGTGCCGGAAGAACGGAATGTGCTGCCGCGACCTGAGCCGCCATTCGGCCGTCCGAAATGTTCATCACTCTCTGCCCCTCTACCATTTCTTCGATATTCCTCGCGACGCTTAACAGCGAGCGCTCAAACGCGGCGCAGTTGCCGCTAGCTCCTTCAAGCAGCCAAGGGCTGTTGATGACGCCGAGCACGATCACGACGATCACGATGAAGCCTCTGCGCATCACGTGGCCTTCCAGCCCATGAAGCGCAGCGCCGGGTCGAACACATACTTGCCGAGCACCGCGACAAACGCGGCGCACAGAAACCACGACCCGGCACCCACGAAGGGGCTCACGCCAAGCAAGATGAAGCCTACCGCGACGTCGCCCACCGTAGTCTTCTCGTTGGGATTTGCGATGATCATCGCCGCTAGTGCGATCAAGTAGATCGATAAAGTGAAGAAGTAGAGATCGCGGAATCGCAAGACCACTTCCCAGCGACGCTTGTGGCGGGGGACGTAGTCCGGCGGCAGCTCGGGCACCGGGCGCTCGTCGCTGCGGATCAGGAATTCCGGTGGGTCTTGGTTCACGTAGTCTCCGTTGGTTTGATGATGGCTCAGAGCAGTGTGAAAGCACGCGCTCTTCGCTGCCGCTTCGCGGCGTAGTGTTCGCGAAGCGCCCAGAGCCAGCAGATGACCACCATCACTGATGATCGATGAAGGTAGGCGGACGGCGCTCGGTCTCGACGTAGACGACGCGCTCGCGCGAGGCGATGCTGATAACGGCCCAGACCAGCGCGCCGACCCAACCGATTGCGGTCCAGCCGAGGAACAGATTCAGCAGGCCGATGGCGACGACGTTGGGATGGCTGCGGATCATGGCGATGATGGTCGGCAGGAAGTAGCCACCGAACAGGAGACCGATCAGGATCAGCCCGCCGATGATGCCAGCGATACCGACATCATCCGAGGCGAACGCCGGGGTTGCCGCCACCGTCAAGGTGGCAGCGAGGATCAGAGCCCGGTTCATGCGGCTTCCCGATCATCGTCGGCCGACTGCGCGGGCAGCGGCGGCGGACGCTTCACGCGGATGACGGCATGTACGACGCCGACGCCGAGCAGGATCATCACGCCGACCGCGATGAAGAACAGCCAGATGGCGAACGGGCTCGGTTGAAAGCCGAGGTAGGACACCGCTTGCACGGCGAGCCGGTAGTAAAACGATAAGAGGGCGATCTCGATCATTGGTCTGTGATGCTCCTGCTTTGTCGAGCCGCATGATCGCAGCTCTCCCGACGCCTCAACCCCGGTAGGCTTGCGCCGCCGGGGACAAGGCGATAGAGGGCGAAGCCAACGCTTTAGCGCTTCACATTCCGAGCACGACCGTTCTCGCACCAGTATGAAACGATCACGGCGGGCTGGTTGGCGAACAAGCGAGCCGCCACCGAGCAATTCTCAGCATTGTATTTCGCTCCGCCGGCCGGTTCGTCGAACGTGGCGACCATAACGCGCGCATTCGGAATGACGACCGAGCTGCGGTACAGCGTGTAGACGTCGCCGTCTGGGGCAGCGCTGCTGCAGGACATGACCGCAACGAGCGCGAGCAGAAATTCCTTCATCAGGCGACCTTCTTTGCCGTGGTCTTCTCGACCAGCGTCTCGATCATCCGCCGGTAGTAATTGCGGCCCTCGATGATGGAGATGACGCGCCACATTGTGACGCCGCTCGCCGATCATGGTTATGGCGAAGGTGAGCTTCAGCGCCTTCGCGGGCGACATGAAGATCTCGCCGGGATTTCGCCTGATCCGTTCTGGATCGGCTTCGCCGATTTGCTCGTCGAATGCGCTGTTCGAGCAGTCTCTGATATGGGGCGGATCGGCAGAATGAACCTAGGAGTTTGGGCCAATCATTTAGTTTGACGAGCCAAACTCGCGGGCCGAGCGCTGGGGTGGAAGGTGGCCGAGCCGCTCCATCAGGCGGAAGCCATGCGGAACAGCGTGTCACATGCTGTTCGCTTTGGCCGTCATTGCTCTCTCAACTTCTACAGCCAACGCATTAAGCTGATCGGCGAGCCGCGTGAATAGCTCACGCTTTACATTGTCGATCGTCTGGTCTCCGATTAGCGCGCACTCAACGGCGTCAGATCGAAACTTGTACCAGTGTGTAATCATGTCCTTCATCTGCAAGCCTGCCGCAGTTGAAACCTCCACCGCGCCGTATCGAAATGCAATCGAAGGTGGTCGCGAGCAACTCGCTAGGCGAGACGCCTACGTTTCGTCTTGCGATTCAGGGACGATTGTTTGTGAGTTGGGGCCACATCAGCAGCGCGATAGCTGTGGAGGGGCCATCCCGGTCACAAGCTGCACATCGCTGGCGCAAGGGGCTCACTGTGAAGCCGCAATGACAGGCCTGATCTTTGCCACGATGACAAGATGTCGCAGGATAGCCCATGCCGGTCCAAAGATCATTCGTCGCGCGTGACGAAACAACGACGTGTCGCGGGGGTCTCAACAGAGACACGACGTGGCGAACTGATGCGATTTTGGCCGAACTACGCAAGCCTTTGGCCCGCGCTCACAAGACTTGCCCGCAGTACTGTGGCTTTTGCTGCAGTGCGGGGACTTGCGACCGGCGGGCGAGCCATCACTACTAGGCCACCGCCCACAACCGAGCCGTGCAGCTTTAGTCGAAGTTGACTGATTAAGTGTGCCCGGTATTTGTGCAGATGGCATAAGGGGGAAATACATGAGCCAGAACAAGATCACGATCATTCCGCTCGCAGCGGCGCTCGCCTCGCTGGGAACCGCCGCAACTGCTGCCGTGCCTGCCTCGACCGATGTTGTGGGTCAGCCGACGGACGCCGAGAAGACATCGGCTGAAAAGCCTCAGGCCAACATGTTCTATCAAGTTGGACATGACCTCCTTGGGATGATCGTGACTGAACGCGAGGACGGTACGCTGTTCGCAGCACACGGTTCGCATTCATCCCACTCGTCGCACTCGTCGCATTCGTCTCATCACTCAAGTCGATAGAATCGATGGCGGCAAAAACCATCGAATTCGATCAGGCGACCCAGTCGCTTGAGGCCTTGAACGCTGCGGCCTACAGATTGCTTGGTTCGGCGATCTGTAAGGTCGAGCCGGTTGGGACGAAGTATGTGGTCTCGGTGGAGGCGTCCACGCCAAGCGCAACCAACCCTGACGACTTGAGTCAGCGCTTTATGGCCACCGTCATCGACGAGAACGTGAGGCAGCAGATCGCTCGACGAACCGAGCCGGTGCGGAATCTCATCTTGGCCTTAGCATTCGGGTCACTCGCTCACCCACAGAGCGAAAGCTCGTAACTGAAGATGTCTCGCTTCTTCCCACCCGGCGATTTTCACGGAAGTGAAGCGCCGTTGCAACTCATGCCGCTTCGGTTCGAGAGAACGAGCGGCGAGGAGTATCTTGTCTCCAACATCGTTGGCGACTTCATCCGCCTCAATGCGGATGAATTCCAGCGACTGATCGACCTCCGACTGAAGCCGGGTGATGGCCTGTACGAGCGCGCCTATTCAGCGCACCTCGTGTCACGAGAAGGGCAGAGCGCCCAGCATCAGATCTTGGCGATGCGGCTGCGAACTCGGATGTCGTTTTTGCGCCAGCCGTCAGCACTTCACATGTTCGTCGTCACTCTCCGGTGCGAACATTCGTGTCCTTACTGTCAGGTCTCTCGACAGAGTACAGACCACTCGCTCTTCGATATGACTGAGGAGACGGCGCAACGCGCACTCACCATCGCCCTCCAAAGCCCATCGTCACGCATCAAGATCGAGTTTCAGGGGGGAGAACCACTGCTGAACTTTTCCTTGATTCAGAAGATCGTTGAAGCCGCAAAACGCGAGGCCCCAACCAAGGGCAAAGAAGTCGAATTCGTCATTGCCTCGAACTTGGCCTTGCTGACTGACGACATCCTGTCGTTCTGCAAGGCGAACCATGTTTCCCTGTCAACGTCACTGGATGGGCCGCCGGACCTCCATAACCGCAACCGCCCGAGACCGGGTGGAAATAGCCATGAACTCGCCGTCCAAGGCATCAAGAAGGCTCGGACGGCATTGGGGCCTGATCGCGTCAGTGCGTTGATGACGACTACTAGGCATAGCCTTGATCGCGTCGAGGAGATCATTGACGAATACGTTGCGCACGCACTTGATGGCGTCTTCCTGAGACCACTGTCGCCGTACGGCTTCGCGATCAAGACGAAGCAATTTCAAAAGTACGATCCCACCGAATGGATGGCATTCTATCGGCGCGGCCTGCGTTACATTCTCGACTTGAACCGCAAGGGTCATAAGTTCTTTGAGTTCTATACTCTCCTGCTACTGCGGCGAATCCTGACGGATCAGCCCATCGGGTATGTCGATCTCCGAAGCCCAGCAGGTATCGGACTTGGTGCTCTCGTTTACAATTATGACGGGCGGGTCTTTGCGTCTGACGAAGGGCGTATGCTCGCCGAGATGGGCGATCGCAGTTTTGACCTGGGCCACGTCGCACACAACGACTATCGCTCGCTCATTTTATCCGACAAGCTCGTATCGAACATTGCCTCTTCACTGAGCCAGTGTGCGCCGGAGTGCCACGACTGCGTGTACGAGAGTCACTGCGGCGCTGATCCGGTCTATCATCACGCCACTCACGGCGACCCCCTGGGGATCAAGCCGCTGTCCGGCTTTTGCCAGCGACAGAAGGGAGTGATGTCCACCATCCTCGATCTGCTCGATAATTCGCCAGAAGACGCGGCCGTGCTCAGATCATGGAGCATGATGTGATGTTGCCGCTTCGTGGGACCGCATCTTATTTGCGCGGATTTGAGACAACGCATCCCTCAGAGGTCGTTCGGATCGCTGCGCCGACTAGAACACCGCGTCACACGGTCGATGCGGCCGTAATCCAGCGCCCTGAAGAGGTTGCGACCGCCGTTCAGTCGGGCTTCGCAAGGGCCGTGCTGGTGGGGAATCACACTGCGATTCCTGAAAGTCCGTTCCGTGATCTCATGGTGGTCCCCGCCGAATATAGCTATCTAGCGGATGGCGACCTGATTGGGCTGCAGCCCAAAACGGGCAAGTTCCGGTCACTCTATCGACGCGGGTCTAACCACAATTCGTTCTTGGTAACCGAACGATGCAATCACAACTGCTTGATGTGTTCGCAGCCGCCGCGAAATGTGGACGACAGGTGGGTGCTGGACGAGATCAGGCGTGCGTTGCCGTTCGTTGATCCTTCGACGAAGTCGTTCGCGTTCACCGGCGGCGAGACTCTGACCGACTGGCAGGAGTTCATAGGCCTCCTCGCGCAGTGTAAGTCGACTTTGCCCGATACCGCCATTCATGTCCTCACAAACGGACGAGCCTTTGCGCGTACAGAAGTCGCCTCAGCGTGGGCACGCGTGCAACATTCGCAACTAACCGCGGGCATACCAATCTACGCCGCTGTAGACCACATTCACGATTATGTTGTCCAAGCGAAGGGCGCATTCGACGAGACTGTCCTTGGCGTACTGAAGCTGAAGGACCGCAAACAACGGGTGGAAGTCCGGGTCGTGCTCCATGCCCTGACGGCTCCAATCGTCGCAGAAACGTGCCGGTGGCTCGCTCGAAATCTTCCAATTGTAGATCATGTCGCCTTGATGGGCCTTGAGAACACGGGCTTTGCCATCGCTAACGATGCAATGCTCTGGATTGACCCCCTCGATTACCAGGATCAACTGGCCGAAGGAGTCGCCGCACTTACCTCAGCCGGGGTCAGAGTTTCTGTCTATAACCTGCCTAGGTGCGTGCTGCCTCGATCTGTTTGGCCAAAGGCTGTTCAATCGATCTCTGATTGGAAGAACGCGTACATCGAGGTGTGTTCAGGCTGCGTCGAGAAGGAACGCTGCAGCGGCTTCTTCACTACCGGTCGGACACGTATCAGTCGCGGAGTCTCGCCGATCTTGGAGGATGCTTTACGCTGATTTCCGTCGCGCCCCTGACGCCGGCTTCTTCGCGAACGCCACCTTGGCAGCCGACTTCTTGCCTGTGATCGGCATCAACATTTCCTTCTGCCCTGTCGCCGCCTTGCGCGGTTTCTTGCCGGACTTCTTCGCAGCCTTGGTCTCTTCGGCTTCCCGCCCAACGCTCCGGCGCAGGGCTTCCATAAGGTCGACGACATTCTCGCCGCGAGGCCGCTCCTTCGCCGTTATCGGCTTGCCCGCGCGTTTCTGGTTGATGAGGTCGATCAAAGCTGTTTCGTACTGGTCCTCGAACTTGCCGGGCTCGAAGTGGCCAGTCTTCTGGTTAACGATGTGCCTGGCGAGATCGAGCATGTCCTTCGTGACTTTGACGTCCTGGATATCGTCAAAGTATTCGCCTTCGTTGCGGACTTCGTACGGATAGCGCAGCAGCGTGCCCACAAGCCCCTTCTCCATCGGCTCGAGAGCAATGATGTGCTCGCGGTTGGTCAGAACGACGCGCCCGATCGCGACCTTGTTCATCTCCTTGAGAGTATCGCGAATGACCGCGAAGGCGTCGTGTCCGACCTTGCCGTCTGGGCGTAGATAGTAGGGGCGGATGAGATAACGCGGATCGATATCCGACTTATCGACAAATTCGTCGATCTCGATCGTTCGGGTCGATTCCAGCGCAAGCTCATCGAGCTCCTCCTTCGTCACTTCGATGAACTGGCCCTTTTCGAGTTCATAACCCTTGACGATATCCTCGTTCGCCACCTCGTCGCCCGTGTCCGCGTCCACCTTGAGGTACTTGATGCGGTGACCCGTCTTCCTGTTGAGCTGATTGAACGAGATTTTCTCGGTCTCGGAGGTGGCGGGAAACAGCGCCACAGGGCACGTGACGAGTGAAAGACGCAGGAAGCCTTTCCAGTTGGCTCGAGAGGCCATGAACGCGATACTCCGATGAGGCCGTTGTTAATAAGACGAACGGCATCGGCTCGTTCCGACAAGGTCGGCATCGAATTCTGCCTGTCACGGCGCCGCCCATAAGATCTCGGCAGGGCAAGAAAAATTGTCTCGGCCGGATTATCCCGGACTCGACATTTGTTCTTCTTATGTTCTAATTGCGTCAATGAGCGATCGACCGGCGAGCTGGCGCATGCCTTCCCCTAAGCAACTGGAAAAGCTGGCTATTTCAGCCAAAAGACAAGCCCGACTGGCCGCCCCGTCGGATACGGCTGGCGAATTGGCGCCCGAATATTGGGAGTCCGTCCTGAACGATCCGCGCTTGCGCGCGGAGGCGCCCGGACTAGGCACCCAGATGCGGCGGCTATCAGAAATCAAACAACACCTGCTGCGGGTCACTTGTCGTCGCTGCGACCGTATTGTCGAGATCCAGAAGGTCGATGCGGTCCGCATGTACGGCCCTCAAGCACTATGGAAGGACGTCGGACAGCGCCTTCTGGACAACACGTGTCAGCAGCGGACCGGGCGCTATGAAGAGGATGGCTGCTGGCCTGCCTTCGACCGCCCCTGATCTGCATGCTTGGTCGAAGGGCTAGATAGAGTGGCGCCAAAGCATCATCCAACGCCTCTTTCCGGAGGTGATCGGAAGGCTCTGAAGAAGGAGTTGGGCAAGGCGCGTGCGATGACGACAATTCTCGGCAC